>NZ_JBLIXL010000007.1:0-169977 GCF_047525455.1 Marinomonas phycocola | reverse complement strand
GTCAACTGCTGATAATTCATGTTGGTACTGCTTAGTTTTGTGGTGAAAAGAAGTGTACCCACTTCAGCAGTTGGCTTCTTCTACACCTGATTAGCAGTGTCGCACTTATTATCTGAATTTAGGAGCTTGCTTATTAACAACCGTCCTTGAGAGTAATACACAGCGTATCTCAATTTGGGTTTTGTCTGCCAGCATTAAGGTTTCAGTAGTCGCATTTTTGGATCAGCTAACGTTCTTCATCAATTCTGAATGTCTCGTTGATGATACTTTTGGACACTGAGAAAACACCCGAGTCGTACAACGACTGCACACATTCATGTTTAACAGAGCAACTAAATTTGACAATGCGTCATCAATAGTTGGGTAGAAGCTTTCTTCACCTAATTTTTCTAAATAATTATTGGCGGATAACTCGTCTTTTACTGTGTTTTTAAGAGCGCAAAAATGCAGGAATTGACCTTGTTTACGCATTCTTGACGATTCTTGTATTAACATTTCTGCCCCTGCAATGTCGATAAAGTTAATGCCATTACACATAATAAGCAGGTGAGTTTTCTCTGGTAGGTTAGCACTCAAATCGGCAAGGGTCTTTTGAATGTGATCAATCGCCCCAAAGAAAATAGAGCCATCAACCCGCACAATTTTAATTTGAGGGCATTCAGACAAATTGAAACGAGAAATGCTGCGTAGGTCGGTGCCTTGCTCAAGAGACTTAGGCGCCACTTCCATAATGCGAGGGTTGGCAGTGCGTTTTAAATAGAAAATCAGCGATAACAGCATCCCCAGATAGATGGAAAACTCCAACTCTACGACCAAGGTAGACACAAAAGTCACGATCAAAATAGCGGCTTCTTGTTTATTACTTCTGAGTATTTGAGAAATATGATGAGAGTCGATAAGGTTCCATGCAATCAATAAAATGGCTCCAGCCATGGCCGGAAGGGGTAAGTAAGCGGTTACTTTGGGTGCGCCAATCAAAATAATGACTAGAATCAGTGCCGCAATGATCGCCGCCATCGGCGTTTTTGCCCCAGTCTCGTAATTGACCCCAGTACGAGTAAAAGAGCCTGAGCCTGCGTAACAAGAAAAGAAGCTACCAACGATGTTGGATAGACCTTGCCCGATAAATTCTTGATTGCCGTTAATACGTTGCCCTGAACGAATGGCAATGGCTCGCGCAATCGACACAGCTTCCACCAAGCCTAATATGGCAATGGCGATGGCACCAGGAATGATGCTGCTGATGGTACTGCCAGATAAATCCGGTAAGGATAAAATGGGCAAATCGCCAGAGAGAGCACCCACTAATGGCACCTTATGCGCCGCGCCATTAATCAATAAGCAAAAAACGCTGCCTATAATCATACCGAATAACATGGCTGGAATTTTGGGGTTGATGTTCTTAATTATTAACGTGGTGGCAATGGTGACCAAGGCGATGGTGAGTGAATACAGATTGGTAGTAGAAATATTGCTTAATAGAACCTGCCAACTTGCAAAAAATGATGACCCTGACGGTACGCTGATACCAAATGCGTGTTTGATTTGGCTGGTAGCAATCAGGATGGCTGCTCCTGTTGTAAAGCCAATGACCACAGTATGAGAAATGAAATTCACCAAAGTGCCCATACGCGCTAAGCCCATGCCCAGCTGAATAATCCCCGCAAGCAAGGTCAAGGTAAGCACAACGGGAATAAACGCTTCTGTTCCTTGCGGCACTACGCTGCTGACAATGCTTAATACCACTATGGAAATAGCAGCGGTGGGGCCAGAAATTAAATGCAACGAAGAGCCAAATAATCCAGCAATTACTGGCGTGACAATGGCGGTATACAAACCAAATTCAGCGGGTAAACCTGCAATCAGTGCATAAGCTACCCCTTGCGGTAACACAACAATGGCACCCGTTAACCCCGCAAGAAAATCCGCGAAAAGCGATTGCTTGGTCAAGGTTCTCCCCCAGATTAAAAAAGGCATCAAGTTTTGTATTTTATTTGCTAGGCTTTTTGTCGAAGAGTGTGTGTTTCGATTCATCACATTTTCCATTGGGTAGCGTCTTCGTCTTTTTGCACATTCGTTTTAGACATCTATTTTTAGGTAAGAGCCGCAATGTGATGCGATAAGTCGAAGAAAGATCGGTTAATTTTGCATTAGTAGGGGAGTTTAAGGGATACTAAACAGCATGAAAAACAAAATTAATTGGTCATTGCGGCCATAAAAATAGGATGTTGAAATGGACATGATATTGCTAAAAACATTCATTGAAGTGTCTAAAACCCGCAACTTTGGCCAAGCCTCCGTTAACCTATGTGTTTCTTCTTCCACCGTGAGTGCAAGGATCAAGCAACTGGAAGCTATTATGGGGGTATCGTTATTTATTCGCCGACATCATGAAATCAGCTTAACGCCATCGGGCGAAGGATTGGAACGACACGCGCATTTTATTTTAAATGCATGGGATAGGGCCTACGAAGACACCGCCTTAAGTCAACGACAACATAAAAGACTTGTCGTAGCGGGGGTTTCAAGCCTGTGGGACATATTTGTGCAAGACTGGCTCAATGACATTTATACCTCTCATAAGGATTTGAGTTTACGAGCTGAAGAAAGTACGCCATTACGTGTCGTCGAAAAGCTCGAACAAAGCCTGATTGATGTGGGGTTTATGTACGAGCCACCGACAATGAAGGGCTTAGTGGTACATGAAGTTGCCAATGTACCGATGATTTTGGTCGCAGACAGGCAAGGGATTTCGCCAGAGCTGGCTGTGTCAGAAGGCTACATTCGGGTTGAGTGGGGCACCGCCTTTGCCGTGATGCACGAATCCTACTTTCCCCAGCGACCACTTGCCAGAGTACGTGCAAACAGTGGTCGAGTCGCTTTGAATCTTATTCTCAACAGCGGGGGAGCCGCCTATTTGCCCGAAGTCATGGTACAACAAGAAATCGCCACTGGAAAGCTGCACCTCGTCACCGACGCCCCTATCATAGAAATGAACGCTTTTGCTGCTTACAATTCTCAAGGAGAACACAGCCGTTTGATAAAATCCCTGCTCGCTAAGATCTGATTTTTTGTGAGTGGTTGACGGTGGTCAGTTTTTCTGCGAACGCATCGTAAATGCCAGCTTGAACCAACATGCGATTGGCACAGACGCAGGTTTAGCCCGCATTATGGTATTTGGACGCAATAGCACCTTCGACGGTGGCACTCTTCTCGACAATCACATTCATGACTCCTGCTGGAATGCCTGTTTGATGAACCAGCTTGGCTAACGCAAGGGCACAGAAAGGGGGGCGTCCGATGGTTTAATGATAATGGTGCAGCCTGTGGTTAACGCTGGTGCTGTTTTACGGGTAATTGTTGCAATGGGGAAGTTCCACAGCGTGATGGCCGTGACGACACCAACAGGTTGCTTAACCGTTAATAAGTGTTTGTCTTGTGCAAAGGTTGGAATCACATCATCATATAAACGTCGAGCTTCGTCGGCAAATCAGTCTATAAAAGACGCGCCATACAGCACTTCGCCTTTGGATCTGGCAAACGGTTTGCCCTGCTCAAAGGTCATTAGCCTGGCCAAATCCTCTTGGTTATCCAGAATTAATTGATGCCATTTACGCAATAAACGAGTTCTTTCTTTTGGTAACACGTTGCGCCATGTTGTAAGCGCAACTTGAGCCGCGTCAATGGCATTATTGGTTTCTATGGAACCGACGTTGGCCACAGCAATTAAATGCTCACCCGTGGACGGATTGGTTATTGCAAAGGTATCGCCTGAAAGCGCATCAACCCATTGGCCATTGATATAAGACTGATGATGAATCAGCTCAGGGTGTGTAAAGGTACTGAGTAATTGTGCTGATACAGACATTGAATTCTCCAATAATAAGGTGCGATTTTGTTAGAGCCACTGCCTTGGAAACAGGGTGAATAGGTTATGCCCTATCATAGAAGGACTTAAAGGAAAGGCGCAATGAAAAGCGATCAACCTAATGTTTGATGATCACCAAACATTAGGTCTGTGGAAAAACAGCAGCACGGTCAATCGGTCGTTAAGACCACTTAAACAGTCTTACTTCGTTCTCAGGTTTCGGCGCGTCTGGGATGTTAAATGCCAGCACCAATGACGCGACGGCCATGGCGGCACCTGCAAGGAATACGGCGGCAGGGGACACCAGCCATAACAAACCAAACGTAATGGGAATCACGACAGCCGCAATGTGGCTAATGGTAAACGACACACCAGAGGTGGATGCGATGTCCGCTGGGTCGGCGATTTTTTGGAAATAGGTTTTAATGGCAATGGCTAAAGCAAAAAATAAATGATCAACCACATATAAGCCAGCCGCCCATTCGGCTTGTTCAACAAACGCATAACTAACAAAGACGAGAATGAGACCAAGGTATTCAAAGATCAGTGCATTGCGCTCACCGACTATGCCAATGATACGGCCAATTTTCTTTGCAAATAGCCAATTAAAGGCGTAATTAATCAAGAATAATAAGGTAATGTCAGCCGCTGAATAACCAAACTTTTCAACCATTAGAAAACCAGCAAACACCACAAATATTTGCCTTCTTGCACCACTCATAAACACCAGTGCGTAATACAACCAATAGCGTTTTCTTAAAATTAGCTTTTTATTCTGTACGGTTTTGCTTTCAAACTGAGGGAAGGCAAGCCAAATAAACGCCACCAAAGCCAACGCAAGCGAGCCCGCAATGAGATAAATCCACATAAAATCCAATTGCAGTATTTCTAAGGCACACCATAAAAACGCATAGGTAACTAACGAAGCGAGAGCGCCAACTGAAATAAGTTTTCCAAGAATTTCAGGCGCTTCTTCTTTGCTGAGCCACTGCAATGAAAGCGATTGTTTGAGCGTTTCAAAATAGTGAAAGCCAATGGACATCAGTAGGGTTGTGCAGAGCAAACCACCCACGGATGGAAAGAAGCCTGTGATCGCGACACCAAGGGTGAGCATAATCAGCGCAAGCACCATAAAAAATTGTTCTCTAAGAAACAAAAGAACAAACACGGCGGTGAACGCAAGAAAGCCGGGAATCTCTCTGACACTTTGCAATAAACCAATTTCAGCGCCGGTAAAGGCGGCTTTTTCAATTACAAAATTATTCAGTAATGCCTGCCATGTGGCAAATGACATAGGCACAATAATTGAGACCAGCATTAATAACACCGTGGGTGTTTGCCATGATTTCAGTACAGGAGCAGGGATAGAGGTTGTTTTCATTTTAGGTGTGTCCATATGTGTTGATTAATACAACATAGGATAACAAGGTTAAACCTGTCTGACTTTCTATGAAGTGTCATTTTATGTCGTTAAACGGACTTTTTGTTGATTCAGTTAATTGCATCAAGTAATTTACAGAACGATTTCTTATCTTGTGTATAAGTACTAATAGCGGGAGTGCGAATGTGGATATCAGAACAGGCTTAACATTACTTCAGTCTAATATACAAATATCACAAGCGACAGATCGATATGTGGTAGCGCATCAAAGAGATATGCCTCCGGCTCATAGAGGAGTTCGTCACAGCCATGAGTGGTATCAATTGATGTACGCTTCTAGTGGTTTGTTAAATGTCACCTTTGCCGACAAGATGGTTGTTATCCCCCCTCATAAAGCCATTTGGTTGCCCCCAGGTTGTGAACACAGAACCTTTACACCTGTCGGTGCTAAGTTTCGTAGCTTGTATTTTCGTCCTGACCAAGTGAAGGCACTGGGGGAGGAAAGCAAAGTGCTGAATATCTCTCCTCTTATCAGAGAGTTGATTCTAAAGGTGGTGGCACGCTGTGATGTTGATTTGGTGTGGAGTCCTATGGATTTTCGATTATTGACCGTGTTATTGGATCAATTAACCGCGCAAAAAGACAAAGGTCTGACCCTTTCGATACCTCAGGATGATCGCTTGCTTGGATTGGTTGATGAGATTCAAATGAATCCTAGTAATGATTTGAATTTGGACGAATGGGCCGCCCGACTTGGGGTTTCCAGCCGTACAATAAGCCGTATTTTCATGTCTCAAACAGGCATTGGTTTTAAGGAATGGCGACAACGAATGCGATTATTACATTCTTTGATATTGCTGGAAAAAGGTGACGCTGTAACGCAAGTGGCGTTAGACGTGGGTTACAGCTCGCCGTCTGCTTTTACCTATGCATTCCATCAGTTTTTTGAATGCACACCGAAGAACTATTTCTCTTAGGTTAATTGGCCAATAAAAAAGGAGCCAACGAAGAGGCTCCTTTTTTAGGACAACACAGCGTGCCTATTTTATAGCGGTTACACTTTAAATTGATTCAGACTGGAATGCAGATCCATAAGGTTAACGGCAATGCTTTTGTTTGACGACTCTGCTTGTTCTGCGTTTTCGCTGGTCTTTTTGGCAATACTATTGATGTTCTCTAGATCTTTTTGAATAAGATGAGCAACTTCAACTTGTTCTTCAGTGGCTTTTTCTATTTGAATGTTGAAATCGGATATTTCGTTCACGGCACTGGCTGCATCTTCAAATACTTGTGCTGTATGAAGACTTTTTTCCAAACATTCCTCTGTAATGCTTAAGCCTCGGGCCATACTGCCTACGGCGTGATTGGCTTCTTTTTGTAAGGTCTCAACCAACTCTTGGATGCTTACCGTTGAGTCTTGTGTGCGTTGTGCAAGAGAACGTACTTCGTCGGCCACAACTGCAAAGCCTCGACCTGTCTCACCTGCTCGCGCTGCTTCAATCGCTGCATTCAATGCCAATAGGTTGGTTTGCTCTGCAATGCCTTGGATGGTTTCTAATACCATACCAATGTTGTTTGTTTCTTTCATTAAACCATTAATGTCAGTGGATGTGCTTTTCACATCGTCGGCTAAGCGTTTAATAATATCTTGCGTGTCTTCTGCGGATTGGCGGCCTTCTAGTACACGGTTTTTAACTTGTTCTGTAACGCTAGAGGCTTCTGCGGTATTACGCGCGACTTCACCTGTGGTTTGACTCATTTGAGTCATCGCACTGACGACTCGTTCTGTAGCGATGCGCTGGTGTTCAACACTGGCAAGTGTATTTTTAATAGTATTGGTTGCGACTTCAGATGATTGGCCTAATGACGTAGATGAACTGTTGACTGTCGTTATAATGTCTTGAAGTTTCTCCATAAAAGAATCAAGTGCATTAGCAATGTCACCTACTTCGTCTTTCGCTTTGCTGTTTATTCTAAGGGTTAAATCACCACCGCCACTGACTAATTCTTGAATACGTTCGATAAGTAATCCAATTGGTGTAGTAATAGCTCGGCCAATCAGAATGGGAATGAATATGGAGAATGCCAAGGCAATGCCCAACGTTGTCATTATGATTTTAACTGAATGAAGTTCGTCTTCTCTGGCTGTTTCAGCAGAGGCAATCGAAAATGATTGAGCTGTATTTAATAACTCAATTAAATTGTTATCCAACACCTCATATTGATGTTCTAATTCTGGTACATCGCCTATAACATCTAGAATCCCATGCTTCATGATTTTTTCAAGAAAGTGATGCGTTTTTTCTTCAAGAGTAAAGAATTCTTCTTCAATTTTTTTAAAGTTGACAAGAAAATTGTATATTTTTTCTTTGTTGGCTTCTGTATGCAGGTTTTGTGTGGCGTTTTCAATTAAGCGTTCTGTCTTAATTACTTCATCGTGTAACTTCAGCAGTGATTTATCCAGAGCCGTTTCCAACGCAAGCGATTCTTTAGAGTGTCCATGCCCTTTAATCTCATCCAGTAAAGCGTGGGCAATAACGCGTTCAAAACCAATAGCGACTTGCAGTTGGTATTCTGTCACCAAAGTAATGGAGCGAGTTAAAGGAATGTGCTCGGAGGCGATGTCGTCTATTTCACCCCCAATTTGCTCTAACTGAGTAATGCTAAACCAGCCTAGTGATGCAATTAGCATAAACTGTATAAAACCCATGAGAAAGATTTTATGAGATATTTTTAGCATGGAAATCATTGCTGTACTCCGTTAGAACATTTAGCTTTTTGGCTGTGTTCTTAAAGTGTGTGAGAACATTTAAGGCGAAATCTGTGTTTGAGGCGATAAAGTGATCGAGCTCTTGGTCATTTAAGAAGTTGGAAAAATGCCCGTTCTGATAAAGCGCATCTTTACTTAAATTACGAAAACCCATTTTACAAGCATTAACGTTTGTTTCCTTTGCGGTTGTACGACGCAGACAATATACACTCTTATGTCGAATGTCCTTTCTTATACTTGCGAATGAGGTGTCTACAAGCTTATCATCGCCTTCTAATACCTGAATAAACGTGCCTGCGCCATTAGAGAGTAGAGCACTGGAAATGTTATTTCGGGCATTTCTTTGCTGGAAATCTTTGAACATGTGTTTTAGTTTGTCATCAACGTATTTTTTTGATGCGTTACTAATGTATGCAAGAGAGATCATAGGTAAACCTTTTATCGTTTCTATGAATTGATATAAAAAATGATTATTTCAAAAGCTTTAGGTTTTAGTGATTTTATACTGACAGTGAAATATATTTTCCGCCAGTAAAAATATGTTAACGCAAATGCGTTTTTCAGAACGAAGACATTGTAAACAGTAGGTGATTATACTGTCAGAAATTCCCAGAAAAGGTTAGCTTGGTAACTACGAGCTTGGTTACGTAAGCGAATCATAAACACTGGAATCACATTACTGGAAGTAAATTGCTCTACTTCTATTATTGCTAATTCATTATTCGTTAAATGCGCTTCAATAATATGACGCGGCATTCTTGCCCAGCCGAAGCTGTTCAATAACAGCGTTTTTTTCGTGTAAAAATCACTGACATACCACCGTTTACCGATAGGTAATAAGTGCTGGTGTCCATCATTTTCCTTTGATTGATTTGCTGAATTGCTTACGAGAATTTGAGGAATGGCGGAAAGCGCTTGTTGTTTTATTTTTCCCGAGCTTTTCGTGCGAAAGTTGTCAAATTGTTGCAATAAATCAGGGCTGACAACCGTTACCATGTTAATCGACATTACCTGAGTAAATGCATGCCGATCGTCCAAACCGTATCTGGGGCCGATGGCCACATCCGCTTGACCTTTTAATAAGGATGCTTGTACCCCGTGCATGTGATTGGTGGTTATTTCGATGGAAATATCAGGGTTCTGTTGCGTAAAGGATTTAATTTTATGCATACACTCTGATGTCAGTGTCATTTGACTTAGGCAAATGCGTAAGGGGGGAGTGACTCCGTGGGATAGATTTTGCCCCAAGGATTCCAATTGTTGGACTTGAGACATGAGTTTTTTACTTTGTTTAAAAAAAGAGTGACCTGCCGCTGTGAGTGTCGGGCGATAGCTGTCCCTATCAAACAGCAGAATGTTGTATTGCTCTTCTAATGCTTTAACAGACGCACTGATGCTGGGTTGTGCTTTGTTGGTAAGTAATGCGGCGGAGCGAAAACTTCCTGTTTCAACGACAGCGATAAAGGCTCTAACTTGGTCTAGTTTCATAATACGATCGTATTTTATGATTGTTTTGATAGATAAATGATATTATTTATTGTTCATTATTTGCTTTATTCTAATGAAAATCAAACGTCTTTGTGACTGATTTTTTAGTCGCTCTGATATTGAATCGATTAATGCTTAGTTGAAGGTGTATGAATTTTTAATGGATACGACATTTGGCGTTTTATTTCTGGCTGGATTAATTACGGGGTTTTCCAAGTTCTCTGTTGGCGGGATGGGGCTATTGATCGTGCCGATTATTATGATCGCTTTTCCCGGCCCCGAAGCATTAGGTATGTTGTTGCCCTTGTATTTGATTACCGATGTGATGGCGGTCTTCAGTTATCGTTCTAAAGTGGCGTGGTCTGTGGTGTGGCACTTTATTCCCTTGCTTTTACTGGGAATGTTGCTGGGAAGTTATGTACTTGCGACGATTGATCCAAATGATTTTGTGACATGTCTTGGCGTGATTATGATCAGTATGATTGGTCTTAGTTTGTATTTAGATTATCACCCAGCTATGTTTATGCAAAGCAAGAACGCGGCGTATGGGATGGGTTTTTTGAGTGGTTTTATTAGTACTGTATCCAATGCCGCAGGCCCAGTGCTTAGTTTGTTTTTATTAGAACAAAAACTGGATAAGCAAACTTACGTAAGCACTAGAACTTGGATACTCTTTATGGTCAATCTATTGAAAATTCCCTTATTCATTCCACTTGGTTTGCTTACAGAAAGCTCTGTTATTATTAGTCTGCAAGGTGTTCCCGGATTAATCATAGGCGCCTTTATTGGTTATCACTTCTTGAAAAAAGTGAATCCCAATCAATTCAAATGGCTGATTCGAGGTATGGCCTTCGCCGCCGCTGTCAATTTGTTCCTGTTCGCTTAAGTGTTTTGTTCATTGTTGATTTGTAGGATGGCGCTTCGCTCATCCGACCGACTTCATTGATGAGAGTGGTATGTTGAGTCTGTAGATATGAAAAGCCAGAGGCACCTTCCAATATTCTAGGAAGATGGATTGGAATGTAGGGTGTTTTATCGAATGGCGAAAACATTAACAGGTCGTTGTCTTTGCGGTAGTATCGCTTTTTCTATGGAGGATAGCTTCTCTGCCTTTTACTTTTACCATTGTCACCGATGAGTAATATTTTTGTCTGGATGCTGGTATTCATGCACCTTGTGTTGATGGTTTTCCTGAGTGAATACAAAGCAAACTCTATTTTATGAGAGTTTTTGTAGAAGTGTTCTTGGGTCTTTTGGGTAGAAACGATCGGGTACGGTAGGTTGTAATGGAAATTGACGAGTGTTTTTGTAGGGCATTTTCATAAACCCCGAAACGCCCAATCCTTTAATATGAGGAATGGCTTGCACGATTCGCCCTAAGGCCGCTGCAAATGCTTCTTCTTTATTTGGATCGAGTAAGACGTAGTTGCTGTGGATTTTTAGATGCTTTGGCAGTGCTTCAAAAATGATTAGCCCTGTGTGTCGAATGTCGTTCAGCAAGGTAATGTCTTCGATAATTTCGGATGGTAATTGCAGCAATTCATCGGGGTCTTGACCATCTTCAAAATAAGAGTGATGGCGGCTTTTGTCTTCTGCTAATAACGTAGGTGATACTTCAAATGGAATGAACATCCCAACTTCTGGTATGAATGGGTCTTGTTCTTGATCTCGGTTAAGGTGTTGTGTGTTTTTTGCGTTAAACATGCAGCATTTAAAGATGCCGTCTCGATGAATAGCTTGTGCTAACGTGACGACGTTATTGACGGTAGTGGTAAAGGGCGCCTTTAGTGTTGGATCTTGTAATTGTAGGTTAGAATCAATGAAAACATTGCTTTCATCCCAACGTACTGCCATACCGCCAAGTACGGGGTATCGACCTAATCGGCTGATGGCACCAAGGAAGGCCCGCTCTGTGTGCCCCATCCCGTGCATAAAGTTTTTGTAATATTTTTCTAACTCCACATTGTCTACGTCGTTCATTAGATAATGATCTACATTACCTTCTCGTAAAAAGCTTTTTCGAGAGCTGTAAACAACGGTCTCCATGTCTGAAATACCATCGATAGACCAGATAGGAATTCGATTTTTTTCTTCTGGTTCAGGGATGTCTGGCATCACCAACTTTTTCATCTTAGGCATGTTCTTAAAAAGGTAATCGCCCGCTTGTTTTCTTTGTTGATCATTACCTGATAACAAGGTTTGCAAGGTGATGGCGAATTCTTTTGGTAATCCTAATGACGTGGCGGGGATGGCATCGAACCCATAACGGCAGCTTTGTCCCGAAGCCAGGGCGTAGAGCGTGCCTGATACGCCTTGTTCATCAAAACGGGGGGAGCTAAGTTCACCGTTTAATTGCTCGTCTCCAATAAAGTAGACGTCACCTAATTTGGCATTGGTTTGTTGTACATCATCACTGATTAAACCAAATGCGTTGTAGCCAACGGCTTGACCTGCTGCATCAAGTTGAGCGTAGACGCTAGAACCCCAATCGATGAGTTGTACGGTTTCACTTTCTGGATCAAAAACAATATTGGATGGTTTTATGTCCCCATGAACAATGGGGGTGTGCATATTGTCTGTCGTGGCATCACGTAGTGTTTGTAAAATGGCAATCAATTGAGAGGCTATTTTGATGATTAGACGAGGTGACAAACGACCAAACTTTACACTGTAAGCATCCAAATCCATGCCGCGTGCGCGTGACATCATTAAAATAGATTGCCGAGAAATTTTAGTATATTCCCGTACTTTAGGAATGTATTCATGGTGCAATTGGCTTTGCATCCAAGCTTCGTCTTCCAATTTGTCTTGAATGTGTTGTGGTAAATTGATCCGTGAAAATTTAAAAACATAGTCGTTGCCGTCTGAGGCGCGACCACCAAACACAAAGCCATACGCGCCTTTACCGATGTATTCAATATCGAAAAAGCCGAGTAAACTCAGTTGATCTATACAGAGTTGAACCCAATCTTTTATCTTCTGAGCGTCTTCATGGCTCATAAGGTAAATCGATTGATCTTCGTTAATATAGAATTGCTGTAACGTAGGCTGTGTCATTGCGTCTAAAACTTACCTAAGTTGGGTCAGCATAGAGACTGGATTTTCAACGTACGCTTTCCAGCGATTGCAGAAACGAGCCATGGTTGCACCGTCAATAATACGATGATCACCAGACCAACTTACCTGCATTATTTTTCGTGCTTGTACTTCGCCTTTGCTATTAAACCTAGGCACGGTTTGAATACGTCCCATTGCCATAATCGCGACTTCTGGCGGGTTAATAATAGGCGTTGCGACAGTACCGCCAATGACACCGATGTTCGATACGCTGATCGTAGCACCTTTCATCTCGTCTGGTTTCAGTTTTCCATTACGGGCGGCTGTTGCAAGACGATTGACTTGTAATGTCAATTCTAACAAAGATAAGTTTTGGACTTGTTTAATGTTGGGCACTAACAAACCTAATGGCGTGTCGGCTGCCATGCCGATATTAATGTCGTTTAAATACGTGATTTCAGTGCAATCGTCATTAATTCGACTGTTTAATATTGGGAACTCAGGTAAGGTAAGGGCCAATGCTTTCATAATAAAAGGCATCATGCTTAGCTTGGCATCTTTCGCTGCGAATTCAGGTTTTAGCTCTGCACGCAATAACTCTAGATTGGTCACATCAAGCTCTTCTGCGTAGGTGAAATGCGGAATATTGTGTACCGATTCCAGCATTTGCTTCGCCATAATTGCACGAATGCCTTTTATAGGTTCGACTCGATCAAGAGCGGCGCTTTGTATTTCTGGCGAGTTTTTAGTCATGGAGCTTGATGATGTCGTGGTGGTATTTTGATGGGCTTCAATGTCTTCTTTATAAACACGACCATTTTTTCCAGAGCCTTTAACGACAGAAATATTAAGGCCACATTCTCTCGCTAAGCGTCTTACGGCTGGGCTGGCAAGGGCTTTGCCATTGTTTTGCTGCTTATCTTCTGTTTCTGTTTTGATGTTGTGTGTGGCGTTTTCTGACGTTACAGTGTTTACTGTGGGGTGGGCATCGTCTGCGGCAACGGCTTCTGATTCAGTTGGAACTGCTTTGGTGTTACTTTTATCATCTGCGACTTCAATTTGAAAAAGTGGTTGATGCACTTTAGCAATTTCACCTTTTGCATAATACAGCTTGTTGATTCGACCTGTGTGCATGGAAGTAATTTCAACAAGGGCTTTGTCTGTCATTACATCCGCAACAGATTGATCTTCTTGTACCTCCTGCCCTTCTTGAATTTGCCATTCAACAAGCTCGCACTCAATAATGCCTTCACCGATATCGGGTAGAATAAAATCAATTTTCATTTAGTGGTTCCTCATAAAAGTGTATTCATGAACGACGGCTTAAAAGTACTTGTTCAATAAGCCATCGAGGCTTTAATTGCCTCATACGTTTTTAAATGATCTGGCATGTATTCCTTCTCTAAAATGAGAGGGAAAGGGGTATCTAGCCCCGCGACTCGCACAATGGGCGATTCCAGATGGAGGAAACATGTTTCTTGAATAGCAGCAGCGATCTCTGCGCCAAAACCGGATGTTTTGGGTGCTTCATGGTTAATGAGTAAGCGGCCTGTTTTCGTCACAGATTGAGTGACTGTGTCTCTGTCCCATGGCAATAGCGATCTTAGATCGACGATTTCACAGGAAATACCGTCTTTTTCGGCCATGTCTGCTGCCATTTCAATAACTTCTACTTGGGCACCCCAAGCAAGTAAGGTAATGTCTTTACCTTCTTTTACGATGTCGGCTTTGCCTAGCGGTAATTCATAATCCTCATCCGGCACTTCACCGATAGACGATCGGTAGAGCTTTTTCGGCTCAAAGAACAAGACTGGGTTAGGGTCGCGAATGGACGCCAGTAATAAACCTTTGGCGTGCTCTGGATTGCGAGGAACAACCACTTTTAAACCCGGTGTATGGGTAAAATAGGCTTCTGGTGATTGAGAATGGTATAAGCCTCCATTGATGCCACCGCCGTAAGGGGTTCGAACCGTCAAACTGCCCACATTAAATTCATTGCCAGAACGATAACGGAACTTCGCTGCTTCGTTGACGATTTGATCGAAAGCAGGAAATATGTAATCGGCGAATTGGATTTCAGCAATGGCCGTTGTGCCTTGAGCTGCTAAACCATTCGCAAAGCCTAAGATTCCTTGTTCTGTTAATGGCGTATTGAAGCAACGAGTTTTACCATGTTTTTCTTGCAGTTTGTTGGTGGCACGGAATACGCCCCCAAAGTGACCAACGTCTTCGCCAAAGCATAAGGCGTTTTTATCTTTTGTCATGGCAATGTCGAGCGCGTTATTGATTGCCTGTAATAGATTCATTTTACTCATGACCGAACCTCCATGATGATTTTTTGTAGGATTCTGGATAGAGCTTAATGTGTTTTTCTAACTCTGCTTTTTGTTCTTCCAAATTCCAAGGGAGGGTGTCGTATACATCAGTAAACAGATCATCTAAAGATGGAGGAGAAACTCTTTCCCCTTTTTTCATTGCATCGACAACCGTTTGACGGTGTTGCTGCTTTAAGGACTCGTCTTGCTCTTCGCTCCACCAATCTTGGAGTATTAACCAGCGTTTCATACGAGTAACAGGGCACTTCATACGCCAAACATCTTCTTCATCTTTATTGCGATATCCGCTTGGGTCATCAGAGCTAGAGTGAGCGCCTAAGCGATACGTCATGGCTTCAATTAAGACGGGTTGATGCTGCTCAACGGCCAGTTTGCGTGCTTCTTGTGTGGCTTTTAACACCGCTAATACATCGTTACCGTCGACACGAATGGTTTTTAGCCCATAAGCCACGCCACGCGGTGCGATACCGTCACCTGCATATTGTTCTTTGGAGGGGGTAGAAATTGCGTAGCCGTTGTTTCTGCAAAAGAAAATGATTGGTACTTTGTAAACGCCAGCCATATTTAAAGCCGAATGGAAGTCTCCTTCTGAGGCGGCACCCTCACCAAAGTAGCAAATTACACAATTCGGCTTTTCCTGAGCTTTGAGTGCATAAGCGTAACCGGTTGCTTGCGGCAACTGAGTGGCTAAAGGGGAAGACACCGTCATGTAATTCAATGCCTGTGAACCGTAATGAATGGGCATTTGACGGCCTTTGCCCAAATCTCTCTCGTTGGAAAAAATCTGGTTCATAAATTGGTCTGGAGTAAAACCTCGAAAGGCAAGTGAACCTTGCTCTCGATATTGCGCCATGACCATGTCGTCATCCAGCAATGCCGCTGTGCTGCCAATATCGGCGGCTTCTTCACCCGTTTCTGTCATATAAAAACTGATACGACCTTGTCGTTGAGACGCTAGCATTCTTTCATCTAATGCTCGAATGAAGAGAAAGGTATCATAGATTTTGAGAGCTAAGGCTTTGCCTATGTCTGGCAATTCTGCATCAGAGTAGGTATGCCCGTCTTCTTGAAGAATACGTAAGGTAGGAAGCGTTAACGCTGTATCGTCTGCAAATATAGGCCGATGCACGATGGGCGCATCTGTTTTGTGAATATCACTCATAATTGACCTTCTTGTTTTTATTGTTATGTCTACCGATTATGTCGTTAGCATAGTTTAGTACCGTAGGATCACTGTAGTACCTTCTTTGAATGTAATGCTAAATTATGCTTGTTGTAAAGTTTAGTGTAGTGAAGAAATCTTAACGTTTACGTCAAGGTAGTCTAATGAAGTTGACAGGAGGGGGGAGGGGATAGTGTTATTTTTATTATTATAATATAAAAATCAAAGGGTTATTGATTTTTATATTATAATAATAAAATTCTGTTTAAGGGCAACTATTATAAAAAAGAAGCAGTCAGATCATCGAAGCCACCAATGTAATCTTTATTTTGGAAAATTTGCGGCACAGTTTGGACTTCTTTACCAATAAGTTTAGATAAAGCGTCTTGGCTGATGCCTTCTTTATGAATATCAACATAGCGGTACTCTAACCCTTTTTCTTCTAACAACTGCTTTGCTCTATGGCAAAAACCACAAGCATCATGACCAAAAATAGTGTAACGAGACATAAGATTATCCTTAAGTTGTAATATGAGGCTTCTCAGGGCTATAAGTGCTCGTGGTGTAGTGTTGAGTCCTCAAATAGATGAGAAACTGATAAAAATGTGTTGTTGGTTGATTATTGTACAGAACCACATGCTAGGATTGAAATTTATAAAAACTAATGGGCCATTAGTTTTTATCTATAGATCTTTTTTACTTAAATGAGACCTTTACACGACTACTATGCTTGTGAATACTTTGTTAAAAACAGACTCGTCTTATTGTCGTCCACGACGTAGTGCAAAGCTCCCAAATAAAGAAGTACTCTAATGACGTATTTATATTTGATCTACTTTCACTTAGCCACTGTGCTACCTGCACTCTCTATTGGTCTTATTTATTGATAAACCGTAAAGGAACGCGAGTACATAAACAGCTTGGGCGAATGTATATGGTATTAATGTTGCTGTCCGCAACAGTGACGTTATTTATGCAGGCGAAGGTAGGGTTTAGCGTATTAAACCATTTTGGTCCTGTACATATTTTGAGCCTGTTAGTCTTATACTCTGTACCATCGGCGTATTTTGCTGCTCAAAAAGGCAATATAGCCCTTCATAAAAAAACGATGATTGGGCTATATGTCGGTGGTTTACTCATCGCTGGTAGCTTTGCATTGATGCCGGGGCGCTTATTGCATGGCTGGTTATTCAGTGAGTCATGAACGATGCCATTTAGCTCATTTGAAATTTATCCACCAGTTGCCGTTGTGTTTCGACCAGTTCAGTTAGCTTCGTTGTACGTTCACCGCTTGAGCTGGATTGATCAGCAATTTTGTTAGCAAGCTCAACAATTTGTTCAATATTATTGTTTAGTGCATCCATCATTTTTTCTTGATTAGCTACGGAGTTAGAAATATCCGTACTAGAGTGACTCACCAAATCAATGGCAGAATTCAGCTTGTCATAGGAGCCGTTAATGGTATTAGCGATTTCTAGCATTGAATCCGCTTCACCTTGAGTGGATTTCATACTGTCGGTAACCTTGAGAACGCTTTCTTTTAGCTTCGCTACCGAGGGTTTGCTTCATAAAATCCAAATAAAATTGCATTTTATCCATGATAATAAATTCAAATTCACCAAATTCTCCGGCGGTTATCAGGGCTGTTTCATAGCGGTCTTTTTGTAAAGATAAGATACGGTCTAAATCAAATGGGTCTTTGATAGCTAAGGTTATATTGATGTCTGCGGAAAACTCTTCGAGGATTTGTGTTAAAAATTGAAATCTAAAGCGTTCGGATTGTGCAGAATCATTACTAAGTTCAAGGTTTAAATCATCAATATCTGTATTATAAAATTCCCACTCTTCTTTAAACATATCAAGTGCAGTGATCTGCTCTTGTTGTTGTGTGATTTTTAGATTGTTTTGCTGAATTAATTGTTGGCTAAATTGAAAACTGTCTAAAGAGGGTGGAATCACCTCTTCAAATAAAGGTAAGAGTTCTGGGAAACGGTTTAATTCGTTTTTAATACTGTCTTTAGATTGAATAAATTGATCTTGGATAGCGGTGAATTCATTTTCAATGGCAAGACGGCTGTCTGCACTTTCTGTTGAAAGGTGCTGCATTGTTGATTTATTTGCTTGCAGTAGACGTTGTGACAGCTGATTTATATTGGTTTGGACTGGACTGGCAATAATTCATTAAGTAAAGAGTCCTGTTTCCGTTGAACACTCTCTTGAGAGTAAAAAGAAGTGATGGCTTGAATTAGCATAAGGAAAAATAAAATACTAAACCCAATGATTATGCGACTAGCGACGGTAAGTTTCATCTTCGCTCCTAGAAGTGTTTATTGGATTACGGTTTTTTATTTATAGTGTCGAGTATGCCCATATGCTGTATAGAATCCTGATGGAAAAAATTACCTCTTCTCCACGTATTTACATAAACAAGGAGAAGAGATAATGATCGCTTTATCGTTAACTTAAAGTAAATTAACGAGTAGGAACTGGTCTTTGTATAAGAGCTTCACCCTTGTTATTAAATAAATAGCAATTTGAGAGCTGTGCGCCAATTTTCAAGACATCGCCATGACGACTTAAGTTTTGACCTGATACTTCAATCGTAAGGCTTTGTCCGTGACAAGTACCATATAGATAACTTAATCCACCCAAATGTTCGGCAACATCAATCTCTACATCGAGTGCGACGCCACAACTGTCATCAAATTCAGTTAAATGTTCAGGTCTCAAGCCTAAAGATACTTTTTCATTTACGGATACGAGAGATGAATCCGCTTTAAGCTTGATTAATTGACCCGCTGCTTCAATTGTAATCATGTCTGAGCTGTCTATTGCTGTGACCTTACCTTCAACGAAGTTCATGCGAGGTGATCCCATAAAACCAGCCACAAATTCATTGCTTGGGTTATGATAAAGTTCCATTGGCGAGCCAACTTGCTCGATATTACCTGCGCGTAAGACAACGATTTTATCGGCCAGCGTCATTGCTTCAACTTGGTCATGCGTTACATAAATCATAGTAGCCGTTAGCTGGTTATGCAATTTTGCAATTTGAACTCGCATATCAACACGTAATTCTGCATCAAGATTCGAAAGCGGCTCATCAAATAAGAATACTTTTGGCTCACGAACGATGGCGCGACCGATTGCAACACGTTGACGTTGCCCACCAGAAAGTTGTTTAGGCTTTCTATCTAATAGTGGGCCTAGTTGAAGAATCTCTGCTGCATGAGAAACGCGCTTTTTAATGACTTCTGGGTCGCCGCCTGTCATACGAAGGCCAAAACTCATATTTTCTTCAACCGTCATGTGAGGGTAAAGAGCATAAGACTGGAATACCATGGCGACACCTCGATCTGCGGGTGACACGTCATTCATATTTTGCCCATCAATCTCAAGTGTTCCGTCAGTGATGTCTTCCAGACCTGCGATTAAGCGTAATAGTGTTGACTTACCACACCCTGATGGACCTACGAAAACGACAAATTCACCGTCTTCTAAATCTAGGTTTACTCCATGAATGGTTTCAATATCTTGAAAGCGTTTAATGACATTTTTTAGTTTTATGGTCGCCATAGTAATTTCAGTCCTGTTTTTTAGTGAGAGGCTGAGCCCCCATTCTAGAGGATATTTCCAAACATGCTTCTTTGATGCGTTTTTGGAAATGTAGAAAGCGTTCTTCGTCTATTCTAAATGCGGGTGCAGTAATGCTTAGCGCTGCAATCGGCTCATTTCGATAGTTGAAGATGGTTGAAGAAGCACATTGAATGCCTTCTTCATGCTCTTGTAAGTCGAGGGATACACCTGACTCTTTAATACGGGTAAGGTCTTCTCTTAATTTTTCTTCGCTGTCTAGCGTGCTTTCCGTATGTTTTATAAAACTTTGTGTTGCAATGACGTCTTGTAGCTGAGATTCAGGTAAAAATGCAGCCATTGCTTTGCCAACACCTGTACAGTAAACAGGGCCTTTTTTGCCTACAGCAGAAAAGAGCCGCAGGCTTTTTTGACTTTCTAACTTATCAATGTAAATAACGTCACCACGGTCTAAGACGGCTAAATGGATGGTTTCGCCTGTCTCTTTCCATAGCGCTTTCATTTGATCTGCTGCGATATCTCGTATGTCTAAGGTTGACCATGCTTTGTGTGCCAGCTCTAACAGCCCATATCCTGGATGATAAAGTTGAGAGTGTTCATCCAAACGGACTAGGCCTTCATCCGTCAGTGTTGTTAAAATTCGATGTGTTGTAGCTTTGGGTAATTCGGAGCGGTCCACTAAGTCAGCAAATCTTAGCGGTGAATTAGAACAGCATACTTCTTTTAATACGGTAAGTGCCTTGCTAAGCGACGAACCACCACTTTTTGGGTTGGTTTCAGTCATGTATGTCTCCTGTTCTTCGCTGTCAGGCAAGACAATGGTGCTATTTTCTCATGCATTAATTGAGAATACATAAGAGGTGTGGTCGCACAATAAACGAAAAGTCCTTAAAAGCAGCGATTAGCAAATTTGTTATTTTTTATTTGTTGCAAAAATTGAAACTATGTTCCATTATTTTACACTCTGAGGTGCCTGTCAAGCTGGACAGGCATTTAAATAAAACTAATAAAAATAAGAGGTGGTAGAGCCATGCAGAAAATGCATAGCAAACAGCGACAATGGATGCCTGTGCTTTTTTTAGCACCAGCAGTTATCATGTTTGCTGTTTATGTCATTCTACCCATCGTACAGAGCATTATGCTCAGTTTTTACGAATGGGACGGGTTGGGAGAGAAAACGTTTATTGGTCTAGATAACTATATTGAGTTATTTGGCGATGAACAGTTTTGGACGTCATTAAAAAATAACGTTTACTGGATGGTTTTTTACATGCTTGCGCCGCCTTTGGGTTTGGCCATTGCATTGTTCTTAAATCAGAAAGTCATGGGGATTCGACTTGTTAAGTCGATGTTCTTTTTTCCTTTTGTAATTTCTCAAGTTGTTATCGGTCTGGTTTTTTCTTGGTTCTATGATCCTACCTACGGTTTGTTTAACATTGTGTGGAGCAGTATGGGCTTTGAACCTGTTGCCATTCTTTCGGATGAGAACTGGGTAACTTTCGGTATTATTGCTGCGGGTCTTTGGCCACAAATCGCTTATTGCATGATTTTGTATCTCACAGGTTTAAACAATCTAAGCCCTGATCAAATTGAAGCCGCTCGTTTGGACGGTGCTCACGGTTGGAAAATGCTTTGGCATATTATTTTGCCACAACTTCGCCCAGCGACGTTTATCGCTATTGTTGTAACGGTTATTGGTGCATTACGAAGCTTTGACTTGGTGGCAACGATGACGGGTGGTGGGCCATTCGGTAGTTCAAATGTATTAGCGTATTTCATGTACGAACAGTCCATATTCAACTATCGCGCAGGTTATGGTGCTGCGATTGCGACCGTATTGTTCTTAATTATGGATATTTACATTGCCTACTTCTTGTGGCGCATGCTGAAGAGTGAGAAAGCCTAATGTTTCCTACACCTATTGAAAAATTATCATCTTCGGTAAACATCAGTTACCGAGTCGCTATCTGGATTGCTTTGCTATTGTGGTTATTACCTATGGCGGCTGTATTGCTAACCTCTGCACGCTCTGTTGCGGATATCAATGCTGGTAACTATTGGGGAATACCAAGCGAATGGATGATCATAGAGAACTATCTTCAAGTGTTCCAAGCGACACCTATGGCGAAGTATTTAATGAACTCCATTTTGATTACGGTTCCTGCTGTTGCAGGTGCTGTGGCTTTATCAACATTGGCGGGTTATTCATTAGCTAAATTCAAATTTAAAGGGTCTATTGCCTTATTTGCGACGTTTATCGCAGGTAACTTTGTACCGTTTCAAATATTAATGATCCCTGTTCGTGATTTAACGATTGATATGGGATTATACGATTCAGCAACGGGCTTGATTCTTTTCCACATTGCATTTCAAACGGGGTTTTGTACCTTGTTTATGCGTAACTTTATTATTGCACTTCCTGATGAGTTGATTGAGGCAGCTCGTGTTGAAGGTGTCAGTGAATGGAAAATTTTCTGGCATGTTGTTTTGCCTCTAGTGCGTCCTGCATTGGCGGCTCTGTCCGTTTTGATTTTTACCTTTATTTGGAATGATTATTTCTGGGCGCTTGTCTTGGTGCAAAGTGATGAGGTTCGTCCTATTACTGCTGGTATCAGTGCACTTAAAGGCCAATGGTTAGCATCTTGGCAGTTAATTTCCGCAGGCTCTATTATTGCGGCGTTACCTCCAGTTGTTCTTTTCTTTGCAATGCAAAAACACTTTATCGCCGGCCTAACGCTTGGCGCGACTAAGGGGTAATAACGAATGGCGGTATTGGCAAATACTGATTTTTATCGCCAGGATAATGCTGGTAAAACTCTTTTGCTAGCGTGTCCTGAAAAAGGTGCACCTGAGTTGGTGTATTTTGGTAATGTGTTGCCAGTAGATACAGATGCTTCGCATCTGTATCTTGCTTTGCAAGCAGGTGTTCCACAAGCCATGCTAGAAAACCCTCCTAGACTCAGCTTGCTACCTGAAGCGGGTCGAGGATGGCTGCAATCTCCTGCGGTAGAAGTAAGCGCCACCGATCGACCGGCTTGGTCTGTCGTGTGGTTATTACAAGATGTTATTCAAAATGACCGCGGTTTTCAGATCAGTTTATATGATGCTGTTGCAAAATTAGCGATTAGTCTGAATATTTCTTTATTAGATTCAGGTGTGCTGTCGCAAAAAATAATCTTGACTAATATCGGTACTGGATCAGTAGATGTCCAACGTTTAGCCTGCACTTTGCCCGTTCCTGAATATTTTACTGAACGTATCGGATTTTATGGCCGTTGGTGTCAGGAGTTTCAACAAGAGCGCTCAAATTGGCAATCGACTTGGCTACAAGAAAACCGTCATGGTCGTAATTCTCATGGTAATTTTCCAAGCGTTATTGTGGGGGAAGAGGGGTTCGGTGAACAGCAAGGTGATGTCATTGGTGCACACTTCTCGTGGTCTGGTAATCACCGATTAAAGGCCGATTATACCATCAATGGGGATCGTTACATTCAAGCTGAGGTTTTGTACTTGCCGGGCGAATTGTCATTAGCGGCAGGTGAAAGTATTGAAACACCAGAGTTCTTAGCTTGTGTTAGCTCTCAGGGTTTAAATGGCATGAGTCAGTCTTTTCATAATGAGGCTAGAGCTCGCCTAAAGTTGACGAAACCACGACCTATTCATTTGAATACGTGGGAAGCGTTTTATTTTGATCATGATATGGATCAACTGAAAGCGTTAGCGGACTCTGCGGCGGAAGTTGGTGTAGAGCGCTATATTTTAGATGACGGTTGGTTTAAAGGTCGTGATCACGAACAAGCGGGATTAGGAGATTGGTTTGTCGATACAAAAAAATACCCTGATGGATTAATGCCCTTGATTCAGTATGTTAAAAATTTAGGGATGGAGTTTGGGTTGTGGTTTGAGCCTGAAATGGTGAATCCAGATTCTGATTTGTTCCGTGCTCATCCCGCATGGGCATTACAGCTGCCTCAATACGAGGCGGTGTTAGGGCGTTATCAACATATTTTAAACTTAGCTAACCCAGATGCTTATGCGTACATTCGAGAACGCTTGTTTAGTCTGTTAGAAGAGTATCCGATTGATTATGTTAAATGGGATATGAATCGCGATTACACACAGCCGGGTGGTGAATTATTGCCTGAAGCGTATGCACAGGTTCAAGCGTTATACCGTTTGTTTGGTGAATTAAATGCGGCGTTTCCTGACTTAGAAATCGAAAGTTGTTCGTCTGGTGGTGCTCGTGTAGATTTTGGGGTTTTAAACTACACTAAGCGTTTTTGGGTGTCTGATTGCAATGATGCCTTAGAGCGTCACAGTATTCAGCGCGGCTTTAGTTATTTCTTTCCACCAGAAATTATGGGCTCCCATATCGGCCCAGATAAGAGTCATACAACCAGCCGTATACATGATGTCGTATTTCGTGCAGGAACGGCAATGCTTGGCCATCTAGGCATCGAATGGAATTTACTGGATGCGAATGAAGAGCAAAAAGCCACTGTTAAGCGTTGGCTATCTCATTACAAACAACAACGAAATATTATGCATACGGGGCGTAATTGGCGCTTACCAAGTGCTGATGGCCGTTCTCAGACCCAATGGGCTTTAAGTAATGACGGTCTATCGGGCTTTGCTGTTTATGCTCAATTAACCATGCCAAAGCAAGCTCATCCGTTGCCGATACGACTGCCTGATTTGATTGCTGATCAGTTGTATCGAGTAGAGGTTTTAGAATCAAGCGAACTAGGTAATCATCTAATGAAAACCTGCCCTGCTTGGTGGGATAAAGAACTTATTTTGAACGGAGCGACATTAAGCCAAGTTGGTCTTAAATTACCAACTCTTGACCCAGAGGCTTTGATTTTAATAGCCGTCACAGCGTTGACGACTACGGAGATAAACTAAATGACTGATCCAAAAGATAAAAGAAAGAAAGTATTGCGCAGCCAGCAATGGTATGGAAAGTTAGATAAAGATGGATTTATACACCGTAGTTGGATGAAGAACCAAGGCTATCCAGACCACAGTTTTGATGGTCGACCTATCATAGGTATTTGTAATTCATGGAGTGAGCTGACTCCTTGTAATGCTCATTTACGAGAACTAGCGGAGTATGTAAAACGTGGCGTATGGGAAGCGGGTGGTGTACCGCTGGAATTCCCTGTTATGTCTCTTGGTGAAACTCAAATGAAGCCAACAGCCATGCTCTTTCGTAACTTAATGAGCATGGATGTAGAAGAGTCCATGCGTGCTTATGGCATGGATGGTGTTGTATTACTAGGCGGTTGCGATAAAACAACGCCAGCGCAGTTAATGGGTGCATGTTCAGTGGATTTGCCAACGATTGTGGTTTCTTCAGGCCCAATGTTGAATGGTAAATATCGTGGTAAAGACATCGGTTCTGGGACTGACGTTTGGAAATTCAGTGAAGCGGTTCGTGCAGGTAAAATGAGCCTTGATGAATTTATGCGTGCTGAATCAGGCATGTCTCGTTCACGTGGCACCTGTATGACAATGGGAACAGCGTCTACTATGGCGTGTCTTGTTGAAGCATTGGGTATGTCATTACCTGAAAATGGCACATTGCCAGCCGTAGATGCCCGTCGTCAGACATTGGCGCACTTAACGGGCGCACGTATTGTTGAGATGGTGAAAGAAGATCTTAAGCCATCTGATATTTTGACGAAAGCCGCTTTTGAAAATGCCATTCGTGCGAATGCTGCGATTGGTGGATCAACGAATGCGGTTGTTCACTTACTGGCAATTGCGGGTCGTATTGGCGTTGATTTAACGCTAGAAGATTGGGACAAAATTGGTGCTGAAGTACCGTGTTTAGTGGACTTGATGCCATCAGGTCGTTTCTTAATGGAAGATTTCCATTATGCCGGTGGTTTTCCTGCATTGATTCAGCGCTTAAGCCATGTATTTGATATGTCTACTAATACGGTTCTAGGTAAAACACTAGGTACTGTGACGGATGGAGCAGAATGTTTCAATGAAGAAGTGATTCGTCCGCTAGATAAGCCATTACGTGCGAATGCGGGTATTGCTGTATTGCGAGGTAATTTATCACCACAGGGCGCGATTATAAAACCGAGTGCAGCAACGGCTGAACTGTTGCAGCATACGGGTAAAGCAGTGGTATTTGAAAATATTGAAGATTACAAAGCTCGTATTGATACTGAAGAGCTGGATGTCGATAAAAATTCTATCTTAGTGCTGAAAGGGTGTGGCCCAAAAGGTTACCCAGGTATGCCAGAAGTAGGTAATATGGCTTTGCCGAGTAAATTGCTTGAACAAGGCGTGTTGGACATGGTTCGAATCAGTGACGCGCGTATGAGTGGTACCGCTTTTGGTACGGTTGTCTTACATGTCGCGCCAGAATCAACAGTGGGTGGCCCACTAGCTCTTGTGCAAAATGGTGATGAAATCACTCTTGATGTTGAGGGTCGAGGCTTGCATTTACACATTTCTGATGAAGAAATGGCGCGGCGTAAAAGTGAGTGGATGCCTGAAGAAAGTGAATACAAACGTGGTTATGCCAAGCTATACATTGATCACGTAATGCAAGCCGATGAAGGTGCTGATCTTGATTTTTTAGTGGGTAACAGTGGCTCAACGGTTAAAAGGGAGTCTCACTAATGACGGATACTGTTTACCCTAGTCTTGTTGGTCGTCATGCTCTTGTGAGTGGCGGTGCATCTGGTATTGGTGAAGCACTTGTTCGCTCTTTGGCTCATCAAGGATGTTCAGTCAGCTTTTTCGATATAGACAAAAATGCAGGTGAGGCGTTAACCAATGAGTTAACCCAAGCGGGCCTAAAAGCGCACTTCAGCTATGTTGATTTAACGAATGTTGAGTTGTTACAGACTGAAATTCACAATCGAATTTCCCATTGGGGAGCCATTCGGATTTTAGTGAATAACGCAGCAAATGATCATAGACACACATTAGCGAGCATGACGTCAGAGCAATTTGATGCGTGCATGTCCGTCAATCTTAAGCACCATGTTTTTGCGGCACAGGCTGTTGCGCCTGGAATGGCTGAGTCAGGTGGTGGCAGTATCATTAATATGAGTTCGAACTCATGGATGTTAGGGCTTGAAGGCTATCCTGGATACGTTACTGCAAAAGCAGGTATTTCAGGTCTGACAAAAGCACTCGCACGTGAATTGGGTCGTAATAAAATCCGAGTGAATACCGTTTTGCCAGGTTGGGTAATGACGGAAAAACAAAAACAGTTGTGGTTAACGCCTGAAGCGGAAGCTGAATTAATGGTTCAGCAAGCGTTGAAAGAAAAGATGGAACCTTCGGACGTTGCGGATTTGGTGCTGTTTTTAGGGTCTGATGACAGTCGTATGATGACGGGTCAAAACTTAATTGTTGATGGAGGGCGTGTTTAATGGGAACTTCTCAAAACAATGGCCTCCCTTTGTTTGTAGCGGTAGATTGGGGGACAACGAATTTACGTGCTTTTTTAGTTGATCACAATGGTCAGATTGTAGATCAAAAGCAAAGTGATCGAGGTATGCTCTCCCTCCAAAAAAATGAATTTGAAGGCGTTCTTAAAAACCTTTTAGGCGATTGGCTTAGCGCTGATATTCCTGTGTATATGGCTGGCATGGTTGGTAGTCGTGGCGGTTGGCACGAAGTTGCTTATCAAACGTGTCCTGTTTCTTTGACGTCTCTTGCTGAACATCTTCATTGGTTGCCAACAAATTTGCCTTGTCCCGTTGCTATTGTACCGGGTATTCAAGGGTTGGGTGTGCATGGGTATCACGATGTCATTCGTGGTGAAGAGACACAATTGTTAGGTGCGCTAGATTGGTTGCAGTCTCAGAATAGAGGTGATGAGAACCCTTTATGTTGTATGCCCGGAACGCATTGTAAATGGGGTCAAATCGAAAACAGTGAAATTCGTCAGTTTTCAACCACGCTTTCTGGAGAGGTTTTTGCGCGTCTTAATGATGAATCCAGCTTAGTGAAGGGATTGCCAATATCGGAATCCTTAAATAAAGAGGCGTTTAATAAAGGGTTGCAAGTCAGTCAGCAAAAAGGCGGTTTTTTACACCACCTTTTTAGTGCTCGTAGCCGCTTTGTCTGTGGTGAATTAACGACAGCAGAAGGGCGAGACTACTTATCTGGTATCGTAATTGGCACCGATGTGCATGATATTTTAGAGGCACTGCAACCGAAACAAACTTCAGTTCTTTTAATTGGTAGCCATAATTTAAGCGAACGTTATGCGTTGGCTTTGTCATTTCATGGATTAAAAAGTGAATTCCTAGATGCAAGTGAAGCCAGTATTCGTGGTTTGAAACATTTAGCAACTCATCAACAACAGTTACCTTTAACGGGAGTCGCGAACTAATGACACACTCTTTTGATGTAATGATGCAAGAATTTCCAATGGTTGCCATTATGCGTGGTGTTGAGCCTCATGAGGTTTTAGAGCATGGGCGCGTTTTAATTGAAGCGGGTTTTCGCATGATAGAAGTGCCATTAAATTCTCCTAATCCATTTGAAAGTATCCGTATGCTGCAAGAGGCTTATGGTGACACCACGTTAATTGGTGCAGGTACTGTATTAACAATGGAGCAGTTGGCTCAACTTATCGAAACCGGTGCTGGCTTAATGGTGGCACCTCATACGGATCCTGAAATTATTCGTGCAGCTAAAACGGCAGGCTTATATACCATGCCAGGCTTTTTTACTGTTACTGAAGCGTTTGCAGCTATACATGCTGGCGCAGATGCGTTAAAAATCTTCCCAGCAGAAGCATTACCTTCTTTGAAGGTGATTTCCGCAATGGGAGCCGTTATTCCTAAAGAAGTGCGCCTGTGCCCAGTTGGCGGTGTTTCACCTGATAATGTGGGTGAGTATTTTGCGGCGGGTGCTCGTGGATTTGGTTTGGGCTCTGCGTTATATAAAAAAGGCCAATCGGTTGAGCAAACTCGTTTAAATGCACAAGCCTTTGCAGCGTCATGGAAAGAGATGAAGTAATGGTTGGTCGTATTCAAAACATCACTAAGCAGATTAGTAAACAACGACATTTGCTTGCTGAAGGTCCTTTTTGGAGTGAATCTGAACAATCGTTGTATTGGGTTGATATTCCTGCCTGCCAAGTCTGGTGTTGGAATCAGACAACAGGTGAGCACCTTTTTTGGACTTTGCCGCAAAAAGTTTCCGCTGTGTTTACGACTCAGAGTAATCGACTGTTGGTGACGCTTGCTGACGGTGTAGCGTATTTAGATAGAGAAACTAGCGAGTTAGAGTATTTGTGTTTTCTGGATGACGACATTCCAAACAATCGTAGTAATGATGCTAAATGTGACCCAGAGGGGAATCTTTGGGTCGGCACAATGGATGATTCGGAAGTTTTGTCTACAGGCCGGCTATGGAAAGTCTACCCAACAGGACAAACAGAGAAATTATTGGATCATATTGGTATATCCAATACGTTAGCTTGGGACACAGAGCGAGGCATCTTCTATTTCGGGGATTCCATGAAAGGCAAAATTCATGCTTTTCCATTTCCTGCTTTTGACGATATCAGAGCGGATAATGCATTTATTAAAACACCAGAAGGTATGGGGCCAGATGGTTCGGCAATTGATATTGAAGGCTGTCTTTGGAATGCCCAATGGGGTGGTTCTCGTGTAGTGCGTTACAGCCCAGAAGGTGAGGAGCTGCAAGTGATTAATTTGCCTTTTGCCAAACCGACGAGCTGTGCTTTTGGTGGTCCTAATGGCAATACGTTGTTTATTACCTCTGCGAGTGTGGAGACCAGTGAAACAGAATTAGAAAATGGCCCACTAGCAGGCCATGTCATCGCGATTGATGTTGCTGTTCAAGGTATGGCTAGCCAGGTTTTTTCGGGAGCATAAAATGAAATTAGGTGTTTGCTATTATCCCGAACATTGGGCTAAAGATCGTTGGCTCAAAGACGCACAAGAAATGCGCCTTATTGGCATTGAATATGTCCGTATAGGTGAGTTTAGTTGGAGTACGATAGAGCCCACACCTGGGGTTCTTAACTGGACTTGGTTAGACGAATCTTTGTCAATTTTACATGATCATGGTTTGAAAGTGATTTTGGGAACGCCTACCGCAACGCCACCTAAGTGGTTAGTTGATAAGCATCCTTCAATGTTGGCAAAAGATGAGCAAGGTAGAGTGAGAGGTTTTGGCTCCCGTCGTCACTATACGTTTGCCAGTTTGGAATACCGTGAAGAGTGTCGTCGTATTGTTACTATCATGGCGAAACGCTATGGAAATCACCCGGCGGTTGTTTCATGGCAAACGGACAATGAATACGGCTGTCATGATACGATTTTAAGCTACTCAGCGGTTGATTTAGATGCGTTTCGTATCTGGCTCAAAGAAAAATATCAAGACATACAGGCGCTTAACCGTGCATGGGGTAATATTTTTTGGAGCATGGATTACGGTTCATTTGATGAAATCGAATTGCCTAATTTAACTGTAACGGAGGCAAACCCATCTCATCGATTGGATTTTCAGCGTTGTTGCTCTGATCAGGTTGTGGCTTACAATAGGCTTCAAACAGAAATATTAAGAAAGTACTCTGTTGGAAGGGATCTTGTTCACAATTATATGGGTTTTTTCACAGCTTTTGATCATCATAAAGTTAGTGAAGACCTGGATGTGGCCAGTTGGGATACTTATCCCCTCGGTTTTTTGGATCAAGAAGCCATTTACTCAGACGTTGAAAAACACGAGTACCTTCGTACTGGTCACCCTGACTTTGGTGCATTTCATCATGATTTGTATCGGGGTTGTGGTAAAGGCCGATTATGGATCATGGAGCAACAACCTGGGCCGGTTAATTGGGCTCCGCATAATCCAACACCGGCTGATGGCGCTGTGCGCTTATGGACATGGGAAGCGTTCTCTCATGGTGCTGAAATGGTGTCTTATTTCCGTTGGAGGCAAGCGCCTTTTGCACAAGAACAAATGCATGCGGGCTTACTTCGCCCTGATGCGTCTACCGCTGAAGCAGCGATAGAAGCAGGGCAAGTGTCAAATGAAGTAAAACACTTAGCCAATGAGTTGGGAGTGGATGTTGATGCATTGGTTTCTTTACCTACAGCAGGCAAAGTGGCGCTTATGTTTGATTATGATGCGTGTTGGTCTTTGGACATTCAGCCACAGTCGAAAGCATATCGTTACATGTTTTGGTGTTATCGAGTATACGAAGCCTTAAGAGAGTTAGGTTTAAGCGTCGATATTATTTCTGCTAAAGCGGAATTTGAACATTATCAAATGTTAGTGTTACCTGCTCAGGCTTACGTGTCTCCTAGACTGGAAGCACGTTTAGAGAATTATCGAGGTGTTCTACTGGTTGGGCCACGCTCTGGAAGTAAAACGGAAAGCTACCAAATTCCTGAAAATTTACCACCTGGCCCGTTAGCGAAAATCTTACCTGTGACGGTTGAGAGAGTCGATGCATTGCCTGAGCACACTCAAATGGATGTGAATGGTCGATGGGGAATAGGCTTACTGAAACATTGGCACGAGCAGTTAAAAACCGATTTGCCTGTATTATTAAGCGATTCTTCAGGTGCAGCGGTTTTAGTCGGTAAAGATCAGCGTTATTATCTCGGTTCTTGTTTGGATAATGATGTGTTGAAAGTGAGCCTAAGCCGTTTGGCTGAGAAGGCGAATTTATCACCTTATTTTTTACCGAAAGGCGTTCGTATGAGACAAAGAGGTAACTTACTGTTTGTATTTAATTACAGTCCGGTAAGTCAAACTTATCGTCCAGACGATTCGACAGCTTTGATTGGTGGTGAAGAGCTGATTTCATGTGGCGTTTCTGTATGGAGAAAAGAGTAAGAAAGTAAGAAATAACTTAAAAAATAACACAATTTTGCCTTTGTTTGATTGACGAATACAAAATTCTGTTTAATACTGAAACCAAGTTCCATTTTAATAAAAAGAAAAGCGAGGGTTCCTAAAGTATGAAAAAGATTCAATCTTTGATCGCAGGTACTGTTTTAGCAACAATGATGGCTTCAGCTCAGGCTGGCACATTAGTTATTAACTCTGACCAAGCCGATCCAGCACCTAAGAAAGCATTCGAAGAAATTGTTACAAAATTCAAAGCTGAAAATCCTGACGTAGAAGTGAAATACAACCTTTATGATAAAGAAGGCTATAAAACGGCTATCCGTAACTGGCTAGCGACTTCCCCACCAGATCTTGTGTTTTGGTATGCGGGTAACCGTATGAAAACATTTGTTGAGCGTGGCCTCCTAGAAGACGTGAGCGACATTTGGGATGAGGAAAAATTACATGATGTAATGCCCACCGCTAAACCTGCAATGACAATTGACGACAAGCAATGGGGTGTTCCTTATACGTATTACCAATGGGGTATTTACTATCGTAAAGACATCTTTGAGCAGTATGGAATTGCAGAACCGAAAACATGGGATGAATTCTTAGCTGCCAGCGCGACTCTAAAAGCGAATGATATTGCTCCTGTTTCTATTGGTACTAAGTATCTTTGGACGGCTGCAGGTTGGTTTGATTACATCAACATGCGTACAAACGGTTTGCAATTCCACATTGACTTAATGGATGGAAAAATCCCTTATACTGATGATCGTGTTCGTAAAACGTTTGAACACTGGAAGCAAATGGTTGAACCAGGCTATTATCTAGAAAACCATTCGTCTTATTCTTGGCAAGAAGCGCAACCCTTCATGTACAACGGTAAAGCGGCAATGTATTTGATTGGCAACTTTATTACACCAAACTTCCCTGCTGAGTTAGATGGAAAAATGGGCTTCTTCCAATTTCCTATTATAGATCCTTCTGTTGGCGTAGCGGAAGACGCGCCACTGGATACAATGCATATCCCGTCTAAAGCAACAAATAAAGAAGATGCACGTAAGTTCTTGAAGTTTATGGCTCGAGCTGAAAACCAAACGTTGGTTAATAAAGCATTGCTGCAAATTCCACCACATAAAGAGGCAACAGCACCTGATAACTACTTCTTGAATAAAGGAATGGAAATGCTAAATAAGGTTGATGGTACGGCTCAATTCTATGATCGTGACACCAACCCAAATATGGCAAAAGAAGGTATGAAAGGTTTCCAAGAATTCATGGTTAAACCTGAGCGTTTGGATGCAATTTTGAAGCGTTTAGAAAAAGTGCGTAAACGTACTTTTAAATAACACTTCGCGTTACATACAAAAAAGCTGCTTTTAATTTATTAATCGCGGCTTTTTTTGTGTTTGTTAGAAAAGTCGTAAGGAATATGTTGTGCTTTTCTTGATCAGAAAAAAAAACAGGTTAAACTGAGAGCCATAACTCTTTCTCGTTACGCTTAATGGATAAAGCCTCAGGTATTATTACTTGTGCTACAGGTTGTGTATGAATGCTATCGTTCGGTTGCTGTTTGTATTTTCTCTCAGTGGTGTCATGCTTGGCTTAAATACGGCCAATGCAGTAACACTTCTTTTTACTTCTAATATTCCCGATATTTTTCAAGATGATGATGAGCTGGGGATTGCCTATTTAGCGGGCTATATTGAAACACTGAAAAAAGAATCCGGTGACGAGGTTATTTTTATTCATGGAGGCAACAGCTTATTTCCTAATGCTTTGTCTGTTTATGATAAAGGTGCTCACATGATTGACATATTAAATGTGATGGAAACAGACGTTTTTATGGTTAATCAAAGAGAGTTTGCAAAAGGGTTAGATTCTTTGTCCTTGCGTACTGCTGAAGCCAGTTTTCCTATGGTTTTGTCAAATGTTCGTGATATGAGAACAATGGACCAAGTAGAAGGAACGTTTCCGTATTTTGTATTTGAAAATAATGACATGACAATTGGTGTGATGATGGTCATGTCGTCTACGGTAAATGATCGTTATTTAAAGGGTACTGCGTTTGTCAGTAACCCTTTGTATGAAATGCAGAAGCTAGCAAAGAAGTTGAGACTTGAAGGCGCGGATAAAATTATAGCGGTGACTGAAAACGATGTGTTGTCTGAATACCCTATTTCAAAAATGTCGTCAGTAGATTTAGTGTTGCTCTCTTACGAAGGAAAAGATTTCGTTGATTTTTCAAAAGAGCCGTTGTTTGCTAAAGGAGGGGGCAACGACGGAGAGCTGATTAAAGTTCACTTGGATTCTGATAACCAGTTCTCGACTGCTGAAGTGGTTGATTACTCAAATACCGCAAAAAGTGTCAAAGTGAGCCAAGTTGTTGAAAGCTATCTAAACCGTCTTTCCATAGTATTAGATCAAGAGGTAGGGCGTATCTTAACGCCAGTGAACTCATTTAAAACGAAAATTAGATCAGAAGAAAATGCATTAGGGAACCTGTTCGCAGATGCGATTAGGCGTGTCAGAAACACGGATTTATCAATTATTAATTCGGGTTCAATACGTGGAAACAGTGAATATGAAGCGGGACTCGTGTTGACAAGGAAGGATATTCAAAAAGAGTTACCGTTCGGAGGGAGAGTCAGCGTTGTAGACATTACCCCGTCAGAATTAAAACAAGTGATGGAGCATTCTTTGTCTGGCCTTGAAACTCTGTCAGGACGTTTTTTACAAATTTCGGGATTTGAAGTGGTGTACAATTTGAGCAACCCAGTTGGTGCTCGAGTTATATCTATCATGACTGGTGGACGCCCTTTAAATCAAGACAGTTATACCCTAGCGACAGATGATTTTTTAAAAAATGGTGGGGATAAATACGAAGTACTACGTAATAAAACGGCTAAACCTTATGCCTCTGAAGACCCTCATATTTGGAGTGCTGTTATTGAATTTATTGAAGATAGAGGTGATGTATCCCCTACACTTGATGGACGCCTCACGAATATTGGCTTAAAGGTAACGCATTAAATGCTGCTTACTAAAAAAAATAAGTTTTCTTATCGTATAAGTGGGCAGATTATTTGCGGCTTTTTACTCATTATTATGTGTTTTATGGCCATTAGTTTCATTGCTTTTGAACGATTGAGTGTGTTTCAGAGTGATGCTGAATATCATGAGAGCATTAGTGTTCCTAGTTTTGAAAAACTGTCGAGTTTAAAATTACATGTAACTCGTTTGTCGTCCTTTAGTCGTGAACTGGTGAATAGTGATGCTCTTGCTAAATTAAGAATTTCATACAACAACATTCAACTTTTAATAAAAAGAATTCGTATAGAGCTGAATTTAATGGAAGACCAAGAGTCTGCTAATAAGTTGCTTGCATTCATTTCGGTATTAGAGCCTGGCCTGGATCAATTATATGAAAAAAGAAGCACTGTGCTTCAGTTAGAGTCTCAGATTACACGACAAGTCTCTTCTATTTTATCTCACTTAGAAAAGAAACAACTGGATAGTGGTGTTCAGTCACTAGAAAATTTCTATTCTTGGAATAGCATTTCATACAAAATTTCTAGGTCAATGTTTGATTTAATGGTTAAAAAACGTAAGTTTGAAATTAATAAAGCTAAGTCGAATTTATTGTTGAACCTAGAATTGCTCAATGATCTAAAAATAGAGTCCAATTCGAGTGAAATTTTGTTTATTAACTCTGCTATAGAAGGGCCTTTAGGCTTAATGTCTATGTTGGAGATGCGCAGTAGTATTCAGTTTCGGTTAATTGGTATCTCCACTCAAAACAGTATTATATCGGACAGCATACTAGATTATGTAACGGTACTGTTTAATGACACAAAGGAAGACCTTTCTGATCAAGCTTTGCAGCTGGTTACCGATGCAAACAATGCCCAATTAAGGTTAAATATCATCGTCACTATTAGTTTTGTTATCATTCTTCTTATTTATGCGGGCCTTAAATACCAAGTCTTTGATCGAATTGGTTTGTTAAGGAGGCTGTTGGCATCTGGTGAACTCTCGAGTCAAAAACTAATGCAGTTTAGAGATCAAAATGAAATCGGGGAAGTCGCCGAGCAGCTAAGACGTTTCCTTTTAAAAATTGAAGAGCAGCAACTGACTATTACAACGGTGAGTAAGCAGTTAGCGGACGTTATTCAACACTCGAATCTACGAGTAGCGGTGCTTTCTAATCAATCCATTGTATATCACAATGAATATTTTGCTGAGGTGTTTTGTTTATCAGAAATACACTCAATTACAGAATTATCCGAAGAGTTCCACAGTATTCAATACGATAAAGTGGCTATGAAAGAAGATGGTGAATCGACCGTTTTAATTGAGTCCTATTATGATCAAAAATGTCATCGATGGTTTGATGTTATTGGATCTTCAATTTCATGGCAAAATAAAAAATCGCTGTTGCTTAATTTAATAGATGTTACCGAACGTCAACATGCCGCAGCAAGATACGAGAGAAATTTGTCGGTTGTTGAGGATGAGGTGTTTAGAGATTCATTAACAGGGCTGTTTAATCGTAAAAAGTTCGATAAGATTGCCGTTGATCTGTCCTATAATAAAAGCCCGACTGAGTTTGCTGTTTTGGTTTTTGATATCGACTTATTTAAAGACTACAACGATATGTTAGGACATTTAGAAGGAGATGATGCACTAAGAAAAGTTGCTAATGTACTGCTTTCTGTCACACCTGAAAATGGTTTGTGTTTGCGTTATGGTGGTGAAGAGTTTGTCGTTGTTTTATTTGATGTTACGGCGAAAGAGGCCATCATCGTTGCTGAGAATGCTCTACGTATTATGAGACATAATGCGTTACCGCATCCTAGCAAACAATGTGAGTTTTTAAGTGTTAGTATCGGTGGTGCGTTGAGTTCAGAATCTCAATGTGATTTCTTAACATGTTTTGATTTGGCCGATAAGAGGCTATTCTTAGCTAAATCCAATGGCAAGAATCAATTCGTATTTCAAACCGGCTCCGTGTAGACTCTTTTTCTCATAGTAATTAAGCACATTAGTAAGATTTATTTATGGACTACAGACCTTTAATTTGGCGTCAGTTTTCTTTCCCTGATCCTATCCGAGTGCAACGATGTCAGAAAATGCCAGAGCTGGGCCCTAAAATTTTATTTTTTAGTGGCGGTACGGCACTTAATAAAATTAGTCGAGCGTTAAAGTATTACACACACAACTCGATTCATCTTGTTACCCCATTCGATTCGGGTGGCAGTTCTGCTCGTTTGAGGGATGAGTTTTCCATGCCCGCAGTGGGAGACTTACGCAGCCGCTTAATGGCATTGGCGGATGAAACAGTATTAGGTCAACCGGAAGTATACGAGCTATTTAATTATAGGCTAAATAAAGCAGCCCATCCGGAAGACTTAAAGCAAGAACTGATGGACATAGCAGATGGGCATCATAGATTGATTCAGCCTATCACAGCACCAATGAGACAGTTAATTCGTACTCAACTCTCGGTTATTTTATTGAAAATATCAGATCGTTTTGATTTACGTGGCGCAAGTATTGGGAATTTAATTATTGCAGGTGGGTACTTAAATAATGGGCAACAGTTAGACCCTATTGTTTTTTTATTTTCTCGACTGGTAAAAGCGCTTGGTACCGTTCAAACGATTGCGGATTCAACACACAGTTTGGCGGTGGAATTGGAGAATGGTAATTTTGTATTTGGGCAACACAATATTACAGGTAAGGAAAAAGAACCTCTTACGAGTCCAATAAAAAGGATATTTTTAAATAATTCATCGAAAGAGTATCGTCCTGCGAAATGTAATTTATTGTCAAATCGGGAAGATATGATAATGAATTCAGACGTTATATGTTACCCTCCAGGTAGTTTTTATACTAGTGTGTTAGCAAATTTACTACCTTTAGGTGTATCTGATGCTATAAAGTCAAATCCTAATTTAAAAGTGTACTTACCTAATTTGGGTACTGATCCTGAGCAGCTTGGTATGAGTTTATTAGAGCAGGTCGAGACCATCATAAAAACGGTCTCTTCTGAACCTGTGGTAAATGCCAAAGGGATACTTGATTTTTTGATTTTAGATGAGGCGCATTTTAAGCGAACTCCCATCGAAGACATTACATCTGTAGAGCAGCTTGATGTGACTGTGTTGGTTGCACCTTTGGTAAAAGCAGGTTCTCAATATTACGATGAACATGCGGTTTGCCAATTTTTAGTATCTTTAGTGTAATTATAAAAGGCTGAACGCATTTCAATGATTGTTGTCGTTCATCATTCATTGAGTGTGTCTCTTATTTAAAGATGTACAAATATATTAATTATTAGAGTGTGTATATGAGTGTTAATGTTCTAATTTGTGATGACTCGAATATTGCAAGGAAGCAATTTTCGAAGTTGATTCCTGAAGAGTGGAAGAGCTCTTTGTTCTTTGCTGCAAACGGAATGGAAGCATTGGATGTTATTAGCTCAAAAAACATATCTGTTCTATTTTTAGATCTTAATATGCCCGTAATGGATGGGTATCAAACACTGACAAAACTTCAAAAATTGGGTGTTGAAATATCAGTCATTGTTGTTTCTGCAGATATTCAGCCACAAGCTCTCGCTAGAGTTATGTCCTTGGGGGCCGTGGACTTTTTAAAGAAGCCAGCAACGCAAAATGCAGTACTAGAGACGTTAACGAAACATGGTCTTTACAATAAATCAGGTTCAGGGTCTCTTACAGGAGGCTTAGCTGTTGCCAACGACACAGTATCAGAGCCGTTCTCCTTAAATGAATGTTTGCAAGAAGTGTCAAATATAGCAATGGGTAAAGCGGCAAGCGTCTTGGCGAATATGTTAAATGTCTTTATTAAGCTTCCCATTCCAACTGTCAATATGTTGGAAGTAAGTGAATTGCAAATGGCATTAACTTATGGCGATAAGAGCAAGCAATGCTCCGCCATATCGCAAGGTTTTGTTGGTGCTGGTGTGGCGTTTGAAGCGTTGTTTATTTTTTCTGATTCTAGCTTTCCTGATATGGCGAAGTTACTTCATTATGATCAAGAGTTGGATCGCAATGCTGAAGTTGAGTTATTAATGGATGTGTCGTCTGTTTTAATTGGTCCGTTCATGATGGAAATGGGAAAGCAATTAAATATCGATTTTAGCCATGGTCATCCAGTGCTATTAGGGCAGCATGTTTCTATTAATGATTTAATTCAAATTAAGAAAACCCAATGGAAACGAACCTTGGCTGTTGAAATTGTATATGAAGTTGAGAATTACCAAATTAGCTGTGATTTGATGCTTTTGTTTACCGAAGATTCAGTCGGTGTATTAGAAAACCTTTTATCTTATTTGGCTGAGGAATAATAAATGAGTGCGGATTCAAATGAATTATTTGAACTTCATTGGCTGTTTGACATGTTGCACAACATCGATGCCGGTTTAATAGTACTCGATGTGGATTATAACATTCAGCTATGGAATAGCTTTATGGAAAATCACAGTGGTGTCAGCTCTGCCAATGCGAAAGAACATTCCTTGTTTGATGTATTTCCTCACCTAAACTCTAATTGGTTAAGGAAGAAAATGGATACAGTAGTGGCTTTGCATACGCCAATACATCTTTCATGGGAGCAACGACCGTATTTGTTTTTATTCAAAAGTTATCGCCCAATTACGGGTGTTGCCGAGCAGATGTTTCAAAACGTCACCATTCGTCCTCTGACACACATAGATGGCACGGTAAAGCATATCTGTATCATTGTTTATGATGTAACCGATGTGGCTACCAACAAAACAGCGCTATCTACGGCGAATCGTACTATTCAGGTAATGAAAACAACCGATCATTTAACTGGTTTAAAAAACCGGAGCAGTATAGAAAAAGCACTGGGTTTTACATTGCAGGCGTTCCAAAAATCGCCAAAGTCGAGCCATGCTCTTATCATGATTCGGCCTGATTATTTTAGAGATGAAGAAAGTCAGTATGATTACCTGATTAGTGATGTTGTTACTCAAGCTATTTCTCAGGTTTTGTTATCTTCAGTTAAACCCAATGCGTTTGTGGGCCGTTTTAACAGTGAGAAGTTTGCTATTGTATTGCCAAATAATAACGCAAAAAATGCAGCTGATTTATTAGATACGCTTAGGAAAGAGATCGAGTCGTTGTTAATAGAAACAAAAAATGGAAATGTTTCTACCACGCTTAGTATTGGTGTGGCGCAAGCAGATAGAAGTATTGACTCTATTTCTGATTGGGTGAGTAAAGCCGATGAGGCTTTGGGTAAAGCGGAGTTAGCCGGCGGAAATCAAATAGTATCCGCTTAACATTCTCATTAAGGTTACTGAGACTATCATTTATTGTGTTCAATCAATAAGCATTTAAGCATGGAATGACAAGCTATAAGTACTCTATTTTCAAACATTCAGCTTAGGTAGGTTGAAATTACGTCTTATAGCGCTAATATGTTTGAATACATTAATTGATAGAGGTATGAAATGGACAGCCAGCTGATTTCGGAGTTGGAAGCAATAGGAGGCGAATTGCTTGCTTCGAGCTTTAAAGGGTGCGATGAAATTGTTATTGATCAATTGGGCTTTACCGCAAAAATATCTCTTTGGGGTGGGCACTTAAGCAGTTTTATTCAAAATGGCTTTGAAGACCTCTTATTTCAATCGTCAAACGATGGCTCTGATACTCGTTTTGGGCGTAAGCATTTCGGAGTTCCTGTTTGCTGGCCTTGGTTTGGCGCTAACCTTAAACACTCAGATCTACAAGCTCATGGAATCGCTCGTTATTTTCGTTGGGAATTGGTTGAAGTAGGCCGTTTTAAAAACGGTGATATCAAAGTTGTTATACAACTTGAATCTGAAGATCACCCTTTAATTGAAGATATGTGGCCTCAAGCTTTTGAGTTGAGACAAACATTTCGACTGGGCGATGGTTTTCAAGTGCATTTTTCCGCTGCCAATTTATCCTATGAATCTATTCAAGTCTCTGAAGCATTTCACACTTACTTTTATGTAGGTGACAGTCGATCTGCGGTATTAAAAGGATTGGATCAAGTTGAGTATGAAGATAAATTTGTAGGAGGGCGACATAAACAAGAAGGTGATATTACGCCTTGTACTTATTTAGATCGTGTTTATGTAAATGCACCATCAGTGACCTATTTAGAGGACCCTGTTTTTAATCGTAGGATTACTGTTGAAACAGAAGGAACGTCATCTGTGGTTGCTTGGAACCCTGGTGAAGCTTTAGCGAAAGAGCGTAACGACATGGATAATATGGAATATCAGTCTTTTGTTTGTGTAGAAAGCGCCAATGCGTTAGACAATGCTCACGAAGTTGGGCCAAGAGAAATCTACCATTTAAAAATGAAGGTAACATCTGAGACACTGATCAACTCTTAATAGGAGCATGAATCAGTATCTTCACCATATCTAAAGAACTGAATTGACAAAGAGTTTTAGTTCTTCTGTTTGTGGTCTTTCAAAGATGCTTTTTGGAGGGCCTTCTTCCCAAATTTTACCTTGATTCATAAAGACAACTCGGTCACTGACATCACGTGCAAAATTCATTTCGTGAGTAACCAGTATTAAGGTTATTCCTTCTTCGGCGAGTTGTTCTACGACTTTTAATACTTCGCCAACCAATTCTGGATCGAGAGCCGATGTGATTTCATCACATAGAAGAACTTTTGGCGACATTGCTAATGCGCGAGCTATTGCAACACGTTGTTGCTGTCCTCCTGAAAGCTGTTCAGGGTAGCTGTCAAACTTATCGGCAAGACCCACTTTCGTGAGCATCTTTTGAGCAACCTCCCGGGCTTCTGCCAGTGACTGTTTTAAGACAATGGTTGGGGCCAGCATAATATTTTGTCCGACAGTTAAATGTGGGAATAAATTGAAATTCTGAAAGATCATGCCGACACTTTTGGCTAATGCTTTTACTTGGATTTCTTCCGTTGTTACTTCCTTATAATCAACACTAATTCCTCCTTTTTGATATTCTTCTAAGCCATTCATACAGCGTAATAGAGTGCTTTTTCCTGAACCACTACGACCTATGATACAAATGACTTCGCCTTGTTTAATCGAAAGAGTTATACCCTTCAATACATGGAGGTCTCCGTAATATTTATGAACATCATTGATTTTAACGAGAGGCATGGAATTTTTTCTCCAAGAATTTACTTGTCCATGATAATGGATAACAAAGTACAAAATAGATAATGGCGACAAATGTAAACACTTTAAAAGGTTCAAACGTAGCGTTGTTTAGCATTGATCCCGCTTTTGTGAGTTCGACAAAACCAATTACGGATGCCAAAGCTGTACCTTTCACAACTTGTACAGAGAACCCGATGGAAGGCGCTAGAGCGGTTCTAATCGCTTGAGGCAGAATGATATAACGCAGTGTTTGTAAGAAATTCAGTCCAAGGCAACGAGACGCTTCCCATTGACCTTTTGGCAGAGTATCGATACATCCACGCCAAATTTCTACTAAAAAAGCGCTGGTAAATAGAGTCAAAGACAGCGCTGCCGCATTCCATGCTGATATTTCGATGCCGATCATGGATAGCCCAAAGAAACATAAAAACATTTGCATGAGTAAGGGAGTGCCCTGAAAAACTTCTATATAAAGTTGAACAAAAATAGAAAAGAAGGGGGTTTTATTTAATCTTACCGCTGTTAATAATAAGGCAATACTAATTCCTCCAGCGAAAGCAACTAGAGATAATAAAATTGTCCACTGAGTGGCAATTAATAAATTTCTTATGATGTCAATATTAGAAAATTCAATCATGTAGTTACCCGATAAGAGAAGACTCTTTTTCCAATCATGTTAAATGCTTTACGCATTAAAATGGCCAGTAAAAGGTACAGCCCAGCCGTAACTAAATAACTTTCAAAGCTTCTAAAGTTACGTGACTGAACTAAATTCGCAGCGTAAGTTAAGTCAGGAACAGATATTTGAGAAAGGACAGCAGACCCAAGCATAACGATAATGCATTGGCTCGTGAGAGCGGGATATATTTTCTCAGCCGCAGGTACCATAACAATTCTAAACAGGGTTTGCGTAAAGCTTAATCCGAGTACCTTTCCTGCTTCCCATTGACCTTTAGGTGTTGCTCCTAAACCTGCACGAATAATCTCTGTACTATATGCTGCAAGGTTTATCATCATAGCAATCATGCCTGCTTGCCATGGTGATAACATAACCCCAATCGACGGTAGTCCAAAAAATATAAAGAATAACTGCACAATAAAAGGTGTGTTTCGAATCAACTCCACATAGATAGAAACTGCGCTGGCAAGTAAGGAAGAACTGTATTGGCGGACGGTTGCAAGAACCGCCCCCAATACTAATCCTAATAAAGTTGAATACAATGTGAGTTCAACCGTTGTTAGCAAGCCTTTGAGAAACTGGCCTGTATAAGGCAATAAATCTGAAAAGTTTAGCATCTTGACTAAGCTCCAAAGCCTTTGGGTAGTGGTGCTTTTAGCCATTTCATAGAAATGCTGTTTAACGTTCCATCTGCAAATGCGGCGGAGATAATGCCATTAACTTCAGATTGTAGTGCTTTTTCTCCTTTCATCATGCCAATGTAGCAAGGAGAGTCTTTCAGCATAAACTTGCTTTCAGGTGCTCTGTTTGGCTGTCTTTTAGAAATTTCTGTTGCGACTAAATTACCGGTAGCGATCAAACTAACTTGACCAGAAAGATAAGCGGATAAGGTTGTATTATTATCTTCGAAGCGTTGAATTGTTGTACTGCTTGATACTATTTTCTCTAACTCCAGATCTTCAACCGCGCCGCGTGTTACACCAACTGTTTTATTTTTTAACCCCTCTACACTTGTAACGTCAATGCCCTTTTCACCAAATACACCTAAAAAGAAAGGTGCGTACGGTATTGAAAAATCAATAGCCTTTTCTCGTTCAGAATTTTTGCCTAGACTAGAAATGACCAGATCTGCTTTTTTGGTCTGAAGGTATGGAATGCGATTGGCGCTGGTAACAGGAATCAGTTCAAGTGTCACAGACATTTTATCTGCGATGTATTGAGCGACATCGATGTCAATGCCTTGAGGTTTAAGGTTCAAGCCAACAGATCCAAAAGGAGGAAAGTCCTGAGGAACGGCAACCCGTAGAATTTTTCTATCTTTGATGTCTTGCAGTATATCGGCTTGCACCATTGCAGTTGTTGATAAAGCGGCTAAAGAGGCCGCAATAAGAAACGTTTTTTTCAGCATACTCTTAAGTTTCATTGTGTTTTCCCTTTGAGTGTTTTAATTGAAGAAATGAATGAAATTTATTTTGCAGCAGATGTGCCAGATTGAAAAAATAGTTTCAATCAACTCTGTAAGTAATTAAATAGGTTATAAAAAATCTTTTTTATAACCAAATGGTCTCGCTTTTTGAGGGTGTGGATGGTGAAAAAAACGTTTATGATTTGGTCTTTTTTGGTGCGCTAAAAAAATCTATGGGTTGGTTATGCCTACTTATTAATCATTTTTTTAGTATTAAAAAACCCCGTCTGATAATAACCAGCGGGGTGTTTTAATAGATTGAATTGGCTATATACGGGTAGATTAGTCTAGATTATATTCCATTATCAATGGAGCATGATCGGCAAAACGTTGGCCCTTATAAACACTGCCTCCTTGGATTAAATGTTTGATTCCTGGGGTAGTAATTTGATAATCAAGGCGACCCCCTTCATCTAATTTCCATGCACGCTCGTAATCAGGCCACCAAGTGTATTGCTTATCTTGTTTGTTTGCTTGTCGAAAGGCATCAATGTATTCCATCTCATTGAAGATTTCATTAATCCACTTGCGTTCTTCAGGTAAAAAACCTGAATTTCTTTGGTTAACAAACCAACTGCTAACATCAATCGGTGAGCGAGCTACGTTTGTTGTGCCGCAAAAAATAAACTCTCGACGTTTACGCCGAGTTTTAATCAAATGGTTTTTAAAGCCCTCCATAAAGCGGTACTTGTGTTCTTGTAAGCTTGCTTCATGGTTAGAGCCATGTGGTGTTAAAAAAGAGCCGATACTAACGTTATCGAAATCTGCTTGAATAAAACGGCCTTCAATATCACATTCGGTAAATCCCATACCTGTCATGATGGCTTTAGGCATTTTTTTACAATAGATAGCGACGCCCGCGGTATCAGGGTCTTCCATTGAGTCAAAAAAATACGTGTTATAACCTGCTGGAAAAAAAACGCTGTCATTTAGGCTGCGTTCGTCAACTTGTATGTCTTGTAAGCAAACCACATCAGGATTCTGACGAATCATCCAATCAAAAAAGCCGCGTTCAGCTGCTTGTTTTATACCATTTACATTAAGGCTAATGACCTTCATTTCTGGTCCCTATAATTCAAAGCCATGTGTTATATTACCCGTTATAACTTTCTGGTTTCTATAACACGGGTTAAAGCGTGTTGTTTTTTTATGTTTTTATCTTTCTGGAGTTGGTCGTGCAAAAACCTTACCAAAGAGAATTTATCGAGTTCGCTATTTCTCAAAACGTCTTAAAATTTGGTGAATTCACACTCAAATCAGGGCGTGTAAGTCCTTATTTTTTCAATGCAGGCCTGTTTAATTCAGGTCAGGCGCTTGCTAAATTAGGGCGTTTTTATGCCTCTGCCCTGATGGACTCAGCGGTGCCATTTGATGTTTTGTTTGGGCCTGCCTATAAAGGCATACCACTCGCCACAACAACGGCTGTTGCTCTTTTTGACCATCATAACTATGACACACCTTATGTATTTAACCGTAAAGAAGCAAAAACTCACGGTGAAGGTGGCTCATTAGTTGGTGCACCTTTAGTCGGCAACGTCATGATCATTGATGATGTCATTACTGCCGGTACTGCCATACGAGAAGTGATGGTGACTATTCAGGAGGCTCAAGCAAAGCCAGCTGGAGTCCTAATTGCTCTCGATAGACAAGAGAAAGGTGGGGGAGAGTTGTCTGCAATTCAAGAAGTCGAAAGAGATTTTTCAATACCTGTCATTAGTATTGTCTCTTTAGGCGATATTATCACTTATCTTGAAGAACAAAATTCTCCAGAACTTTCTCAGCATCTAGCGGCGATTAAAGACTATCGCACTCAATACGGCATTTAATTTTATTGTCTATTAAGGCGATAACATTTGCTTTAATAGACTTAGTTTTTATAACGTACGATACTAATTTAGTATTATAGTTATTTTTTTCAAATTACTAGCGACTGACCATTAAATTGTTAATAATTGCATTCCATTGATCTGTCCACATTGCGGTAGGTTTGTTTTTAAACTCACTACGAACGTATTGACGGACTTTGCCTTCAATAATGGCAATTAACAGTTCTGCATTAGCGGCAACGCCAGCACTTGGCTTTAGGCCTTCTTTTAGGTCTGCTTCTCGAATAACTTGCTTCAGCTGTGTTTCAATGCGATCGAATAACTGGCAAATGCGTGTTCTTAGACGATCTGTTTCGCCAGATAATACGTCACCTGTTAATAAACGACACATTCCAGGATTTTGTTCGGCAAACCCTAAGACTAAAGATAAAATCATATGCAATCGTGCATTAACGTTTGTTTCTTCATGAAGAATGATATTAATACGAGAAAAAATGGTTTCTTCAATAAACGCAATCAAGCCTTCAAACATTTTAGCTTTACTTGGAAAATGACGATATAGAGCAGCCTCAGATACACCTACTTGTTTAGCTAAGGCGGCGGTTGTTATTCGAGCACCAGGGCTGCTTTCAAGCATCTGAGCGAGAGATTGTAGAATTTGAGTTCGGCGATCTATCTTCTTGGTCGTCATTATATTTTCATTCTTACTCAGTAAAGTTTTTATTTAAAGCCTGTGTCACTTAATTCATTTTTTCAGTTGGGTGCTAAGGTTGGTTTGAATTGGAGATTAATGTCCCAACACCTGCATCGGTAAATATTTCTAATAGTGTGGCATGAGGAACCCGACCATCAATAATATGAGAACTTGTTACCCCGGCATTTACGGCGGAAAGTGCACAACTTATTTTAGGAAGCATTCCTCCGTAAATTGTTCCATCTGCAATGAGCGCATCAACCTCTAAAGTTGTTAATCCAGTCAATACTTTGCCTTGTTTGTCTTGCAGACCAGCAATATTTGTTAACAATATTAATTTTTCTGCGTTGACCGCCTCAGCGACTTTGCCTGCGACCAAATCTGCATTGATATTATAGGCGTTCCCTTCAGAATCCACCCCAATTGGTGCAATGACAGGAATTAAATCGCTATTTTCTAGTACTTTTAAGACGCTGATATCGATGGAAGACACTTCACCTACATGTCCGATGTCAAGTTGCTCTGGTGCCTCCATGGAGTCAGATTGATGCTTAACAAACAATTTTTTAGCTTGTATAAAGCCACTGTCTTTTCCTGTTAAGCCGATGGCTTTGCCGCCCGCTCTGCTGATTAAATCAACGATGCCTTTATTTACCTGACCGCCTAGAACCATTTCAACAATGTCCATTGTGCGAGTATCGGTTACACGCATGCCATTAATGAATTTTGATTCAATATTAAGGTCGGACAACATTTTGCCAATTTGAGGCCCTCCACCGTGCACAACAATGGGATTGATACCAATCAGTTTCATTAAGACGATATCACGAGCAAACCCTGCTTGTAATGCCTTATCTGTCATGGCGTTGCCACCGTATTTGATGACAAGTGTTTTCCCTGCAAAACGTTGTATATAAGGAAGGGACTCACTTAGGACACTGGCGGTTTTTAGTGCAGAGTCTAGTGATAAAGGCATGTTGAAACGCTCCTCAAAATAAAAATGAAGTAATAACGGCATTGTATCGCATATTAAAGGCGATACGGTGACATATAAAGTTAAAATATGTGAGTGACTACTAATTGGGGGCGAAATAATAACGTGATATTGTGATATAGACTACAAAAAGTTAGTTTAATAAGCGTACAGAGGCGTGTCTTTTGAATGATAGAGAAGAAGATAAACGAAGCAAGAGTCGACCCTGTTACAGGGTCATTAGTGACAGTTTCAAAGAATCGCATGCTTCGTTTCAATGAAGGTTATTTAGTTTTTCCCAGTATGCCCAAAACCACCTGCACCACGTTCAGTTGCTATAAAGTCTTCAACCAGAGTGAATTCTGCTTGAACTACAGGTAATAAAACAAGTTGAGCAATACGCTCGCTAGGTTCGATAGTGAATGAGTCTTGGCCTCTATTCCAACAAGAAACCATCAGTTCTCCTTGGTAATCAGAATCAATCAGCCCGACTAGGTTCCCTAATACAATGCCGTGTTTATGACCTAACCCCGACCGAGGAAGTATTGTAGCGGCTAAATTTTGATCTTCAATGTAAATAGACAGACCCGTTGGGATTAAAATGGTATTACCTGGTGCCAGTGTTATTGGCGCGTCTAAGCATGCTCTAAGGTCTAAACCTGCAGACCCCTCTGTTGCGTAGCTTGGTAAAGGGATCTCTTTGCCAATTTTATCATTCAGTATCTTTAATTGAATTGCTTGTTTCATTCTGTCTTATATTCCCGTGGTGGTAAGTGTGAGTTAGCGATTGTGCTGTATTATAAAATTAACTAACAAGTCAGCCAGTTTTGTTTTATCGGCTTTATTGGGAGACCACGTGATGTCTTTTCCAACGATGGTCACTTCATTTTGATCTTGGTTAAAGCCAATGTCTTTTCTAGACACATCATTTGCAACAATAAGATCGAGGCCTTTCTTTGCTAATTTATCTTTAGCATAAGCAATAACGTTTTGCGTTTCGGCCGCGAATCCTACCACAAACTTTGCCATAGACTCAGAGACAACACTGGCAATGACATCTGGGTTTTTTACTAAATTGAGCTGCATCTCATTCGTGCCATTTTGCTTTTTCATTTTTTGAGTCGCAACTTCTTGAATGCGAAAATCCGCTACAGCGGCTGCGCCAATAAATACGTCAATAGGGCTTTTTTCACTGATGGCTCTGCATGCTTCCAGCATATCGATAGCGGAAAGTACATCTACCTTGGTTGTTTTCTCTGGTGTATTTAAAGAAACAGGACCACTTATTAATGTCACCTTAGCCCCTAATGTAGCGGCGGCACTGGCGAGTGCGTACCCCATTTTCCCAGAACTATGGTTACTGATAAAGCGAACAGGATCAATGGCTTCCATCGTTGGGCCAGCAGTAATCGCCCAGTGTTGCCCTGCTAGTGGTAATGGATCTGATGAGGTAGAGAGAAAATCATCAATGTAATTATAGATGTCTAATGGCTCACTCATTCGACCATACCCAATGTCACCACACGCTTGGGCACCAGATTCAGGCCCAATAGTGTGTACTCCACGTTCAAGCAGTGTTTTCAAATTAGATTGGGTGGCGGGGTGTTTCCACATGGCTTGATTCATTGCTGGTGCGATGATGACGGGTGACTCTGTTGCTAAACACAGAGTAGTGAGTAAATCATCCGCCATACCTGTTGTCTGTCTGGCCATAAAATCCGCCGATGCAGGGGCGATTAAAATTACGTCGGCCCATTTTGCCAGTTCAATGTGTCCCATTCCTGCTTCTGCTTCGGGGTCAAGTAAGCTTGTTCTCACTGGGAGGCCTGAAACGGCTTGGAGCGTCATTGGTGTGACAAACGCTAACGCCCCTTTTGTTAAAACGACTTGTACATGGGCCCCTGCCTTTTTTAATAATCGAACCAACTCGATGCTTTTGTAAGCAGCAATGCCTCCAGTGATACCCAAGAGGATTTTTTTATCATTTAGTGATGTCATAAAAAAAGGTTTCTCAAATAATTCTTTAATGGTTTATTGTGTGTTTTATGGTTTGAATATGACCATATATTTTCGAATAGGTTCGTAAACAAAAGAATAGCATGGATCAAGGAGTAGATCATGAGTATCAAACATTGGCCTGAGCAGGATAGACCGCGAGAAAAGTTAATGGCAAAAGGTGCGGAAGCGCTGAGTGATGCAGAGCTGTTAGCTATCTTTTTACGTGTAGGTATCAAAGGTACTAGCGCTGTTGAGTTAGCCCGACAAGCTATTATGCATTTTGGCGGATTACGACCTTTAATGTCGGCGTCTAAAGACGAGTTTTGTGCTTGTGCGGGATTTGGGGAGGCGAAATTTGTTCAGTTACAGGCAGTTCAGGAGATGACAAAGCGCCATTTGAATGAACAGCTTGTAAGAGAGGATGTCTTTACCAGTGCTGAGTTGGTGAAGCGGTATTTGAAAACTCATCTACAAATATCACAACGAGAAGTTTTTGCCGTTTTGTTTTTGGACAGCCAAAATAGGTTAATCCAATATAAGGAGCTGTTTTACGGAACCATTGATGCTGCTGTTGTTTACCCAAGAGAAGTCGTTAAAGAGGCGCTTAAATCCAATGCCGCTGCCTGCATTCTGGCTCATAACCATCCGTCAGGTGTAACAGAACCTAGCCAAGCGGATATATTAATTACTGGAAAAATAAAAAAGGCGCTAGATTTGGTTGATATTAGGTTGCTCGATCATTTTATAGTAGGGGATGGGCTGCCTGTGTCTTTGGCTGAGCGTGGGCAGGTTTAGCTCGATGCACTTTATGTTGTGTCGTATTTCTATTGGTTATTTTTTAACAAGCGGTTGCCAGTGGATTGTGCTTATGGGAGAATATGCGCCGCTATTCCTCGGTATGGGATTTTAGTGGTTTGATAAAGATGCCACGCTCCGCCTGAGGAAGTGCAGAACACTTCCAAAAATTTCTGGATAGCATTAAAAAGGTTTTAATATGTCTCGCGTATGTCAAGTTACGGGTAAGCGTCCTGTTACAGGTAATAACGTTTCCCACTCTAAACGTCGTACAAAACGTCGTTTTCTTCCTAACCTTCATTGGCACCGTTTTTGGGTAGAAAGCGAAAACCGCTTTGTGCGCATTCGTGTGTCCTCTAAAGGTATGCGTATTATCGATAAAAAAGGCATCGAGTCAGTTTTAGCTGATATTCGTGCAAATGGCGAAAAAGTATAAGGAGCTGAACCATGGCATCTAAAGGCGCTCGCGATTTAATTCGCATGGTATCATCTGCTGGTACCGGTCATTTTTACACTACGGATAAAAACAAGCGTAATACTCCTGATAAGTTGGAGTTTAAAAAATACGATCCTGTTATTCGTAAGCATGTAATGTACAAAGAAGCTAAAATTAAATAATTTTTGCTTTTATGTATAAAAAAACCGGCAGTGGCCGGTTTTTTTATACATAAAACATGGCAATCAGGGAAGATCATAAAGTGGCACTTTTTATGCATTTGAATTATTTATGGTACTGACATTATGCCTGAATTACCCGAAGTCGAAACAACAAAAAATGGAATAGAACCTTACCTGATAGATTCTGTTGTCGAGAAAATCGTTATCCGTCAGCCCAATTTAAGGTGGCCTATTACACCTGAACTGCCTGAAAATATGGAAGGGCAAGTGATTCGGTCTGTTTCTCGAAGAGGGAAATACATCGGAATACATACAGACAACGGTACGATGATGGCGCACTTAGGCATGTCTGGCAGTTTGTATTTGGTCGAGCAAAAAACAGAAGCCCTATTTCATGACCATGTTGATGTTGTGTTAAGTACTGGACAATGTCTACGCTATACAGACCCGAGGCGCTTTGGTTCTATATTGTGGACAGAAAATGACTGGATGCAACACCCTTTGCTTAACTCGCTTGGTCCTGAACCACTTACTTGTGCGTTTAATTCTGATTATTTAGTGGCAAAAGCGAAAATGAGAAAAAAACCGATTAAAACTTTTATTATGGACAGTAAAATTGTTGTTGGGGTTGGTAATATATACGCTAATGAGGCATTGTTTAAATCTGGTATTCGCCCCGATCGACATGCAGGGCGCATTAGTGAACGGCGTTTGTCATTATTAGTCGAGAATATTAAGATAATCTTACGAGAAGCCATTGAACAAGGTGGAACAACACTAAAAGACTTTGTTGGTGGCGATGGTAAACCGGGCTACTTTAAACAATCGTTATCTGTTTATGGACGAGCGGGCTCTGCTTGCGTCAATTGTCAAAAAGAGTTAACAGAGTCCCGTTTAGGGCAGCGCAGCACGGTTTTTTGTTCGTATTGCCAAAAATAGTGTTTTTATTTTGAATGATAAAAATGATAACAGGCGTTTTTTAATTGATAGCATTATGATAATAATGAGTGATATAAGATTTATCATAGTACGATTTTGTACGCATAAAATATGTGATTGTTCTGCGTAAAAAAGGATAATCGTTGCGATATGATACAAGAAAGTTTACTTTTGATCAGTTAGACAGAATTGATATATTTGTCAGACTCTAATTTAAAAAATATAAAGAGGAATCGGAATGAAAGGTGCATTTTTTATTACAGCTACGGCGTTGGCAATCAGTGTTGCTTCAGCTCACGCTGCGGACGTAAAGCCAGCGGTTGTCTATGATCAAGCAGGTAAATTTGATAAATCATTTAACGAAGGTGTTTATAATGGCATCGTTAAATTTACCAAAGATTCTGGTATTCAAGTTCGTGAATTTGAACCGAAAAATGAAACTCAAACAGAGCAAGGTTTACGTCGTTTAGCAAAACGTGGCCATTCTCCTATCGTTGCTGTTGGTTTCTCAATGGCATCCGCTCTTGAACGAGTTGCGAAGGACTTCCCAGATTTACAATTTACTATCATCGATATGGTTGTTGATTTACCAAATGTACAATCTGTTGTATTTAAAGAGCACGAAGGTTCGTTCTTAGTCGGTGCTTTAGCTGCACTGAAATCTGAAACTGCGAAAGTGGGTTTTGTCGGTGGAATGGATATTCCATTAATCCGTCGTTTTGCTTGTGGTTATCAGCAAGGTGTTAAATACGTTGTATCAAATGCTGACGTTTTCCAAAACATGACTGGCTCAACTCCGTCAGCGTTTAATGACCCTACAAAAGGCGCAGAGTTAGCGAAAAGCCAATTCTCTAAAGGCGCTGATGTAGTCTTTGCTGCTGCTGGTGGCACGGGAATCGGTGTGTACCAAGCGGCGAAAGATGAAGGTAAATTTGCAATTGGTGTGGATTCAAACCAAAACCATTTACAGCCAGGTACTATGCTTACTTCCATGGTTAAGCGTGTTGATTTAGCGGCTTACAATACATACGATCAAGCGGCTAAAGGCACTTGGGCTTCTGGTTTGACTGTTTTAGGCCTTGCTGAAGGTGGCGTTGATTGGGCTTTAGATGATAATAATGCGTCATTAGTTGATGCTGATATGAAGTCAAAAATGGATGCGATTCGTGCGGATATTGTAAGTGGTAAAGTTGTTGTACATGATTATATGTCAAATAATTCATGTGACATATAATTAAGTTAGTAAAACAGCCGTCTCTATAGACGGCTGTTTTTGTTTAAAATATATATGGAGACATGTGTTTCTGTGTGAAATTATTGTTGTAAAAGAGTTGTTTCTGATAGTTAATTCACAGCATGTATTTTGTTAGGTCAAATAAAAACGCAATACTGACAACAGCGCATTATAATGACTTAAATGTAGCCGAGTAGAGCGTTACAAGTTATTAGTTTCTTCTAAAAATAAACGCAGATAAACCACAATCTTATGAACAACAAAAGTCCATTAGCAATCGAACTGCGCGATATCAGTAAACGCTTCGGTTCCGTACAGGCAAATAAAGATATTTGTCTTCAAGTCCCTATGGGGACTATCCACGGTATTATCGGCGAAAATGGTGCTGGTAAATCAACTTTAATGAGCATCATCTACGGTTTTTACGCCGCAGATACTGGTGATATTGAGATAGGCGGATCAATCACTCACATTAAGACGTCTGAAGATGCCATTAATGCTGGTATCGGTATGGTCCATCAACATTTTATGTTGGTTGAAAACTTTACTGTACTAGAAAATGTGATGTTAGGCGCTGAGGGTGGCGCTATGTTGAAACAAGGGAAAATTGCAGCAAGAGCAGAGCTTAAAAGACTCGCGTCTGAATACAGTTTGGATGTGGATGTGGATGCTATTGTAGAAGAATTGCCTGTTGGCCTGCAACAGCGAGTCGAAATTCTAAAAGCGTTATACCGTGGCGCAAAAGTTCTGATACTGGATGAGCCAACAGGTGTTTTAACACCTCAAGAAGCCGATCATTTGTTTGTGATTCTAAAGTCGCTAAAAGAACAAGGTGTTACGGTCTTGTTAATTACGCATAAATTGCGTGAAATTATGGCCTCGACAGACAATGTTTCGGTTATGAGACAAGGTCAAATGGTGGCTCATCGTGAAACCAAAAATACCAGTAAAGAAGAATTAGCTGAATTAATGGTAGGTAAAAAAGTCCGCTTGAAGGTGGATAAAGATGAAGCGACCCCAACAAAGGTTGCTTTATCAGCGAAGAATTTAAGCCTTGTTGACAGCCAAGGTGTTAAACGTTTGAAAAACGTGAGTTTTGAATTAAAGGCAGGTGAAATTGTCGGCATTGCAGGTGTGTCTGGTAATGGTCAGAGTGAACTACTGAATGTGCTGTCTGGCATTTCTGCCTTGTCGGAAGGAGAGATTCAGTTTTCAGGTGAAACCATTACACCTAAGAACCCTAAAAATGCGTCCCAAATGCGTGATTTGAAAATGGCACACGTGCCAGAAGATCGACATAAAATGGGTCTTGTTACCGGTTTTGAGGCCTATGAATCGGCTATTCTGGGGTATCACAATTTATCTGTATACAATGGTCCTATTTTATTAGATCGAAAAGCAATGCTGTCTGAATGTGAAGAAAGAATGGCCAAATGGGATGTTCGTCCGCCTAATCCCCATTTAAAAACCGCCAATTTCTCGGGTGGTAATCAGCAAAAAATTGTCATTGCTCGTGAAGTGGAGCAAAACCCCAATGTACTTTTAATTGGTCAGCCGACACGTGGTGTCGATATTGGTGCAATTGAAAATATTCATGAAGAAATTGTGAAATTAAGAGATTCTGGTAAGGCGATTTTACTTGTCTCAGTAGAGTTGGATGAAATTATGGCATTAAGTGACCGTATTCTTGTCATGTTTGATGGCGCGGTGATTGGATCAGTACTTGCGAGTGAAGCAGACGAACGCATTTTGGGCTTAATGATGGCCAATGCTTATAGCGACCCATCAGCTAAAGCAGGAGAAAAAGAATGAGCCAAGCAAAAGTTCCTGCGTGGGTAAGCATTGCACTGATTCCTTTTATTAATGTGATGCTCGCGTTTATTGTCTCAGCTTTGGTTATTTTAGCCTTAGGTGAAGATCCAATAGAAGCGGCTGGCTATCTGATATACGGTGCTTTTGGTTACGATGAAGGCATTGGATACACATTATATTATGCAACGAATCTTATTTTTACGGGACTTGCTGTCTCGGTGGCCTTTAAGGCGGGCTTATTTAACATAGGTGGTGAAGGTCAGGCGTATATTGGGGGATTGGGTGTTGGTTTAGTATGTCTTTGGCTTGATTCGACTATGTCTCTTTTTGTTATTGTGCCTCTTGCCATTATCGGTGGTGCGTTATTTGGTGCGGCTTGGGCTTATATCCCGGCTTATTTACAAGCACGTCGTGGCAGTCACGTTGTTATTACAACCATTATGTTTAACTTTATTGCATCGTCCTTGATGGTGTATTTAATGGTTAACTGGCTAAAACAAGATGGTCGTATGTCTCCCAATAGTAGAACATTTGACGAGTCAGCTTGGTTACCATATATGCATGAAATGTTGGCTCCTTTTGGTATTGAAATCAGTGAGTCTCCTTTAAATGCGGCTTTTCTATGGGCATTAATTTGCTGTGTGTTTGTTTGGGTATTAATTTGGCATACACGATGGGGGTTTCAGTTAAGAACCATTGGTACCAATGCTACTGCTGCATTGTATGCGGGTATTGATAATCCAAAAGTAACTATCTGGGTGATGTTGATTTCAGGTGCGTTAGCGGGTTTTGTTGGTCTAAATGAAATCATGGGTGTTAACCACAGCTTATTGCTGAATTTTACTGCGGGCTATGGGTTTGCTGGTATTGCCGTTTCTCTAATGGGGCGTAATCATCCCGTTGGTATTGTTATTGCGGCCATTTTGTTTGGTGCGCTGTATCAGGGCGGAGCTGAATTAGCTTTTGAGATTCCCAGTATTACGCCGGAGATCGTTGTGGTGATTCAGGGTCTGGTTATTCTATTTTCTGGTGCGTTAGAAAATATGTTGAAAGGCCGTATTGAAGGCCTATTTATTCGTAAATCTGTGGCGTAGGGGTAGATCATGTTTGAAACACTAATTTTGATTCTTGACGCAACAATGCGCGTTTCGACACCTTTGATCCTAGCCGCTCTTGCTGGCCTGTTTTCTGAGCGTTCTGGTATTGTTGATATTGGTTTGGAAGGGAAAATCTTAGGCGGTGCATTTGCTGCTGCGGCAGCAGCGTCTGTATTTGGTTCGGCTTGGGTCGGTTTAGCTTTTGCAATGTTAGCATCGATTGGCTTGGCTTTGATTCATGGTTTTGCCTGTATTACTCACCGTGGTGATCATATCGTGAGTGGTGTTGCTATTAACACGATTGTGGCTGGCCTGACGGTAACTCTTGGCTTAGATTGGTTTGGTATGGGTGGTCAAACACCGACACTTTCGGGGGATGGTCGTTTCTTATCGATTACTTTACCATTTGCGAATACGTTGGCGGATGTGCCTATTATTGGTCTTGTTTATTCCGAGCTATTAAGCGGGCACAATATATTGGTCTACATTGCGTTTGCATGTGTTCCTGTAACTTACTGGGCTGTTTATAAAACGCGTTTTGGCTTGCGATTACGCGCTGTGGGGGAAAATCCTCACGCAGTGGATACGGCTGGTATCTCTGTTGCATTCTTACGTTATAGAGCGGTGATTATTTGTGGCCTCTTGTGTGGTCTTGCGGGTGCTTACTTGTCTACAGCACATAACGCCGGGTTCTTGAGGGATATGAGTGCGGGTAAAGGCTATATTGCATTGGCTGCTCTTATTTTTGGTAAGTGGAAGCCGGTTCCTGTTTTGTTGGCGTGTTTATTATTTGGCTTCTTGGATGCGGTCGCAGTGCGTATGCAAGGTGTTTCAATACCTGGCATTGGAGAAATTCCTGTACAGGCAATTGAAGTACTGCCTTATCTTCTTACTGTTCTATTGTTGGCTGGATTCATTGGTAAAGCCGTTGGGCCAAAAGCGGTTGGCCGACCTTATGTAAAAGAGAGAGCGTAAAATGGCTCAGGATCAAGATAATGAGTTATTTGATTTAGCGGCACACGCGATGAGTAAGGCCTATGTGCCTTACTCTAAGTTTACTGTTGGAGCCGCTATTCGTACATCAAGTGGGTCAACGTATTCAGGGTGCAATGTAGAAAATGCATCTTATCCAGAGGGTATGTGTGCCGAAGCAGGTGCCATTGCTTCGATGGTCTTGGATGGGCAAACGAAAATCGAAAGTATTTACGTCATAGGTAAGGGTGATGCTTTGGTAACACCTTGTGGCGGCTGCCGTCAGAAGATTCGTGAGTTCTCTACATCGAAAACCATGATTCATATTTGTGATCCAGAAGGAGTGAAAAAATCCATGACAATGGAAGAATTATTGCCTTTCTCCTTTGGGCCAGAGAATCTAAAATAAACAGAAATAGTAGTAATGGATTAAGAGTCAGTTTAAGGTTTATCACGCAAAAAATTGTTTTCAAACCGCCATGGAACCGCGTAAGAACCATAGGGAATAGCCTGCGCTATCAGTGGGTTACTTTTTATAGTTTAAGAAGGAAGGTGTAATGAAAGCGTATCAATTAAGTGCAGGGTATTTGCGCAATAAAATGGGGTAACGTAAGCTTAAGATAGTCATTGCTTTAGGCAGTGGTCTAGGTGCGTTAGCGGATGCAATTGAAGATCCACTGATTGTCCCTTATTACGACATACCCGGCTTCCCTTCGTCTACGGTTCATGGACATAAAGGTCAACTAGTCATAGGGAAGCTAGGCAACCAATAAGTGGCTTGTATGCAAGGGCGCTTCCATATCTACGAAGGCATTGCCCCTGATGTTCTGCAAATTCCCCTACGAGCGTTAAAGTTGATTGGTTGTGAACAAGTTCTATTAACCAATGCTGCTGGCAGTCTGCATCAAAAAATGGGGCCTGGAAGCTTAATGTTGATTGAAGACCACATTAATTTTACGGGGATCAATCCTTTAATCGGCATAAACGACGATGCTGCAGGGCCACGATTCCAAGATTTAACCCAAGCTTACGATATTAATATGAGCGAAAGCATTCAGCGCGTAGCAAAAGAGATGGACATTGAGTTGCACAAAGGAGTGTCTCTATGGGTAATTGGCCCAACATTTAAAACACCCTAATTCTGAACCCAGAGCTAGGGTGTTTTTTCATGAGCATTTTAAAAAGGAAAAAGCAGAGAGATGGCGTATTTACACGGAGATAATATCGAGTATACTGTACTAGTACGCTAGTTCAAAAACGTCAGGAACAATGATATGCAAGAGATAGCAAAATATTTGCTGACAGCCAAAGATGAAAAAGCAATGCAAAAACTGTTACAAGGGTTGCTTACACCTAATGAAGTGAACGAAATGAGTAAGCGTTTGGAAATTTTTGCATTGCTTAAAAAAGGGGTTTCTCAAAGAGAAATTGCAAAACAGTTGGGGGTGGGAATTGCCACAGTAACCCGAGGCTCACGGGCTTTGAAAGAATTGGAAGAAGAATGATGCAGGCAAAACCAGAACCATTTAAGTTACCGCGCAAGCCCCATTACGTTACTGTATCAGAAAGGTGTGATTTCTTTGAATTATTTAAAAAAGTAGAGAAACGCTTCGAGACTTGCTTCATGCTTGAATCGTTAGGAGAAGAAAGTTTTATCTCTCGTTACTCTATCATTGGGTTCGATCCAGAAAAAATACTGTGGGCTGAAGGCAATAAACTTCATATTCAAGATTATGATGGTGAAGTGAATACTTACCTATCTGATAACCCTTACTATTTATTGAGAGACATTGTCCCTCAAAATATTTTATCGCGTAAATATTCGGGCGGATTAACCGGCTACATTGGCTATGATGCCATGAATTATTTTGAACCCAGCTTGAAATTGCATACAAGCGATATGTTTGAAGCGTTTAAATTTGGGCTGTACACAGATGGCCTTATTTTAGACAAAATGACGGGTGTTATTTTTTACTTTTATTATGGTGATCAAAACAGTAGCAGCAATCGTATGTCTCTTATCGACGAGATGTTAGCTGAAACGACTCCTGAAAATGGCCCTCTGATTGTTAAGCCTCAGGGCGAGTCCATGACAAAAGCAGATCACGCTGATGCGGTCGCGAAAGTTAAGCAAGACATTGTCGATGGCAAAATTTTTCAAACGGAAGTGGGCTTTAAAAAATGGTTTAGTCTGGACGGTGACTGCATCAATATTTATGAGCAGATGCGCCAAATTAACCCATCACCTCAGATGTATTTTATTAAATTTGGTGAGCAAAAAATCATTGGTGCAAGCCCTGAAATGTTGTTCCGCCTTAGACAGGGAGAAATGGAAACCTTCCCACTTGCTGGCACGGCCAAACGAGGCGAAACAGAAGCAGAAGACAGAGAATTGGCTCGCATTCTCTTAAATGACCCAAAAGAAATTGCCGAACACAATATGATTGTTGACTTACACCGTAATGATATTGGACGTGTCGCCCAATTCGGTACCGTTAAAGTTCGTAGTCTTATGGATATAAAGCGTTTCAGTCACGTGCAACATATATCGAGCGAGATTGTCGGTATTATGGCTGAAAATGAAGACATGTTTTCGGGCCTTGCAAGTAATTTCCCTGCAGGAACGTTAACAGGTGCACCGAAAATTGAAGCAATGAAAATTATCGATGATTTGGAGGCGGAAGGCCGCGGTCCTTATGGTGGAGCAGTCGGGCACTTTTCCTTTAATGGTGATTGTACCTTTGCGATACCAATACGTACAGTCTTTGCTAACAATGAAAAAGCCTATGTTCAGACTTGTGGTGGCAATGTTTTTGATTCGAATGCAGAAGATGAGTATGAAGAAATTCAACGAAAATTTGCAGGAACGAAACGTGTGCTTGATCAATTTATTCCATCGGATTTAGGTTAAAGGGTTGTATTAAAATGAAAGTGTATATTATTGATAATTATGATTCTTTTACTTACAACCTGTATCAATACATAGGTGAGATATTAACCAGTGAAAAGAATCGCGGGCAGATCAACGATTTTCAAGTTGTTGTAAAGCGTAATGACGATTTTGTTTTAGACGACTTAAAGGATGCAGATAGAATCATTATTTCTCCTGGTCCTGGTTCGCCAGAAGACGAGTCGTATTTTGGTCAATGTTCAGAAGTGATTAAAGAGTTGGGGAAAACCATCCCATTGATGGGGGTCTGTTTAGGAATGCAAGGAATTGTTCACGTGTTTAGTGGTCGAGTGATCAAAGCGCCACTGCCAATGCATGGAAAAACCAGTCCAATTCAACAAGATGGGCAAGGCATTTTCAAGGACATACCTGATCAGCTTGAAGTGATGCGTTACCACTCTTTAGTCGCTGACAATGAAACCTTTCCTGATTGCTTAAATGTTACGGCGGCAGTCGGTGATTTATCTAACGTGGATTTTGGTAATTTGAATAAAATTCGAGCGGGTGGTGAGTTTGAAATTATGGGAGTACGTCATAAAAAATACCCTATTCAAGGCATTCAGTTTCATCCTGAATCGTTTGCCACTGAAGGTGGTAAAGACTTGATCCGAAATTTCTTATTTCAAGTGTAAGGGTCGACTTTTAAATAGAGTGTATTTACTGAGTCTTGTATTCTTTTAATAATTGGGTGAATATAGAGTAATAAGCTCATATTATGTACAGCGTATTATGAGCTTATTACTTTAAATACTCTACCAAAATATTAACTTCGTGGCTAGTAAGGCAGTGATGTATGGGCTCAGATCATGTGTTTTTACTTGATTATTTTAGACGTTGCCAAAAAGTGTTGTCGAGTATTGCTTTAGGTGCTGATACACAGGATGTGTTTTTACAATTGCAGAAAATTGTAGAGTCCATGGAAAAAGGACGTATAGCCAGTGTTCTATATTTAGATAAATCCTCAAAAACACTGCACAGTTATGTAGAGAATGACCTACCGGGATTTTATAACGATGCCATTGAAGGGGTTGAGATTGGCGAATTTATTGGTTGCTGTGGATCCGCGGTTTATCTTGGAAAAACGGTGATTGCTGATGATATCCAGTCCCATCCTAATTGGAAGCCATACCGCGAATTAACAAATAAGTCAGGACTAAGGGCATGCTGGTCGGTTCCTATCGCTTTGTCTGATGGCAGTATTTTTGGGTCTTTTGCTATTTACTCTCAAGAAAAAGCAGCACCTAGTGAGGATGAATTAGAAATACTAAGCATGGCGGCTCACATTGGTAGTGTGGCAATTGAAAAGTCTCTTTTTGAGGAAAAATTGAAATTTGCAGCCACCCATGATGTATTAACCCATCTATTAAATCGTACTCAGTTTGAGATACTTGCAAATAAAATGCTGTTGCAACTAGAGCTCAATCAGCTTTCTATGAGCTTGTTGTTTTTTGATTTGAATAATTTTAAAGAAGTTAATGATCAATACGGTCATGATGTAGGAGACAAGGTATTAATCTTATTTGCGCAGGTTCTGGAGAGTGAATTACGAGAGTCAGATATTGTGTGTCGCCGTGGTGGTGACGAGTTTTTAGTTGGCTTAACCGGAACCACTAAAAGGGGAGCCGAAGTATATCTTCATCGTGTGTGTAATAACTTTCAAAAAGAACAAAACAGACTGGATCTTACAGAACGTGTTAACTTTTCAGTAGGTATTTCTGAAGCGGTTCCAAGCGTGTCTTTGACGTTGGCAGATTTAATTAGATTGGCGGATCAAAATATGTATAAGTGCAAAGAAATGATGAGAGAAGATTCAAAAAAGCGCACTAAAGAATAATGCTTAGCGATTTATTAGAGCTATATATTTGCTACTAAATCGCTAATGCAATAATACTCCTTATTTTGGATGACTTAAATTCAAATGGGGATAGAGCTCTCTTACGTAATTTAATGCTTTTTGTGCACCATCCTCATCGTATTTTTCCAGTAATGCAGACCCTATAATAGCGACATCTGCGTATTCTGAAATAGCATCAACTTGTGCCTTCCTTCTAATACCAAATCCAACGGCTAAAGGAATATTGGTGTAGCGTTTGATCTCGCTTAAATAAGTGTTAAGGTCACGATTTGAGTGTTGCTGTACATCACCTGTTACACCTGATCGGCTCACGCAATATAAAAGACCTGTTGCCTTTTTTGCAATCATTTTCAACCTATCCGAAGGTGTGTTTGGCGTGACAAGCCATATAGGCTCTATTTTATTAACCAAACAAGCCTGCTTATATTCTTGGGCGTTCTCAATGGAAAGATCTGGAATAATAATTCCGCTAATGTTTGATTGAGCCGCATGTTCAACAAAGTGATGAATGCCGAATTTAAATATAGGGTTTAAGTAACTCATCAGAAGTATTTTACTGTTTGGAAACGCATTACTTAATGCGGCTAAATGCGCTAAACAATCTTGCATTGTGAATTCGTTTTCTAAAGCGTGATGACATGCATTAACAATGGTTTCCCCATCTGCAACAGGATCAGAAAAAGGAAATTGTACTTCGAGTAATTCAACTCCTATGGTTAACAGATTTTCCATCCACGCTAAGCTTTCTTGAACCGATGGATAGCCATATATAACATGTGTCATGGCCAGTGTTTTGGTTGATTCTGTTGAAGGTACTTCTTTTTGCTTTAGAATAAATTGCTCTAGTTGGCTCATTATTTAGATCTCAGTTAAGTTTGCTGGGTTGTCTTGTCTTGATAAAAATCTTTGACGTACTCTTGAATAAAAGGTACAAATTCCTCATCTTGGAACGCTTTTGCCACATTAAAAATGTCTTTGTCACCCCGTCCAGATAAGTTAATGACAATGTTCTCTTTGTTTGAGAGTTGCTTGGCTTCACGAAAAGCCGCTGCCAAGGCATGAGACGATTCCAAGGCAGGAATAATGCCTTCTTTAGTTAGCAGTAAAGAGCAAGCTTGTAGTACTTCTTCGTCTGTTGCGTACGTCATTCTAATCCTCTGGGTTTCGGCTAGATGAGCGATAATAGGTGAAACGCCCACATAGTCTAAGCCGGCAGCAATGGAGTGAGTGTCTTGTAGCTGTCCGGATTCATTCTGCAAAAAAATACTTGAGAAGCCTTGTGCAATGCCTTTTGATCCTAAACCATGGGAAAGCCGTATAGAGTGTTCACCTATTTTGGCTCCCTTGCCTGCGGCTTCTACACCAATCATTTCTATCTGTTTATCTGCAATGAAATTTTCAAATAAACCAATCGCATTAGAACCTCCGCCTACACAGGCATATAATTTATTAGGTAATGCATTAAATTGAATCTGGCTTTGCTCTCTTACTTCTTTGCCAATAACCGATTGAAAGTACGACACCATTTCTGGAAAAGGAGCACATCCACATGCCGTACCAATAAGGTAATGGCTGGTGTCGTGACTACTGGACCAATCCCTTAAGGCCTCATCAAGGGCGTCTTTAAGGGTTTGAGAGCCTGTATTTACTGACACGACTGTGGCTCCAAGTTGTTTCATCCAAAAGACATTTGGGTATTGTCGGGCAATGTCTTTTTTCCCCATATAAATGGTGCACTCTAATCCTAGACGTGCAGCAACCAAAGCCGTTGCTATGCCGTGTTGCCCTGCTCCAGTTTCTGCAATAACACGGCTTTTTCCCATTCGTTTTACTAATAAACCTTGTCCAATAACATTGTTCATCTTATGGGCACCACTGTGGTTTAAATCTTCTCGTTTAAGGTAGATTTTCGCGCCACCGAAATGATTACTTAAATTTTCACAATGGGTTAAAGGCGTTGGACGCCCAGAAAACTGTTGCCATTGCTTATGAAGCTCTTGAATAAAAGTAGGGTCATTTTTAGCCTCTTCAAAAGCGTTTAGTATCTGCTGTTGACTGGTGTAAAGGATTTCTGGAATGTAGCTGCCTCCATATTGTCCGTAGTAACCTTGCTGGCTTTTCATTGTGTGTCTCCGTATATGCGATTAATTTATTAACTTTACCGTTTAGTTAATAAATTAATCGCTTATTACTGGTAGGTCAAGTGCCTTTGTGAAAAAATACCCATAACTTTAGGTTTTAACGGAGCAGCTCTATGACACGTGGTCGCCCATCAAAAAAATTAGAAATTGCGGCATGCGCAAAATCCCTTTTTCAAAAACAAGGTTATCAAGGAACCAGTATCGATCAAGTTGTTGTTTTATCTGGTGTTTCTAAACCAACGGTCTACAGTAACTTCTCATCAAAACAAGTATTGTGGGTTGAAGTAATGAAACAAGTGATCGCAAGTGCAGCAATAGATATGCAATCATTAGAAAGTACAGATGACGATTTTTTATCTCAATGGATAGCAACATGGGAAAAGTGGCAAGCATCCTCAGAACGGCTCAGTCTTTATAGAATTATTTTAGGAGAAAGTGTGAAGATGGAAGAAGAAGCGCTTGTTTTATTCTCTAATTTTGAGACGGTATTAAATTCACGTTTAAATATCATCCGCGAAAAAAGCGGTTTATTATTAGAAGATAGCGTTTATTTTGCTTTGTATTCGACAAGTTATTATTTATTTATTAGTAAAAATCTATATAAGAGACAAAGTATTACAGAGTGCAAAAATAGAGATTTATTAGAAGTTATCTTGCCCAAATCGGATAAAAACGGTAAATGATAGCGTAGAGGTTGATGGGTGGAGAAGCTAAGTTTCAAGGTTTTTATGATAACGATGTAAGCGTCCATCCAATCCTATCGATGACTGACTTCAGTCGACAGTCTTCTCGCTTCTTATTATTCAAGGCGAATGTAATGGCGGTCTATCGCAAGGACAATTGGCCAGCACTATTTGAGGTCTTCGAGCTGTTTGACTTAACTCAAGCCGAGTTTTGCAAGCAGCGCAGCATCAATTTGATTACTCTTGACCAGTTAACCAGAGAAAAATTTTCTCTACTAAGTTTTCTGCAACTTCTTGATTAGCCATGATTGTTGCCTGTTCTTGACTGCTAGAAATCCCCCTAGCAGAGGAAGACCATGTTGCTAAGGTAATCTGATCGTTATTCATAAGAGAGGCGTTCACATTGATAAAAACGTAATGGCGTTGCTTTTGAGTTTTGTATTCATAAGAGGGCTTGAGGGATAAGGCTAGGTTGCTACTTGCATAGCTCACAAGGGAAGGTGTTAGGCCTTTTTTACTTAACACGCTGCCGACTTCTTGGCTCAGCTCATCCGCAAAACCGTCCTTATCAATAGCAATTCTAAAATCGCGAATTAATTGTGCCGTTTTTGCTTGTACTTTGAGTACATATTGAGGTCGTTGAATTACCTCTCCTTTGGAGTATAAGCTTAATGACTCATTCAATTTACGTCTTTCTGATAATAACGACAGTGCAGGCAATAAAAGGCTCCACTGTTCTGTTAATAGTCGATCGTACTGGATTGTGTTGTTGATGTTTAAAATATTCTTATCGACGGAAGCTATTTTGCTTTTAAGTTGCTGAATGAGGTTTTGTCTATCCAATCGTTGTAACACATAGACATAGTGAGTGTGTACAAAGCGCTGGTCTGTTTCAGTCGATTCCAGTGTTATGGGATTGGTTTCAACACGAATAAATTGAGACAGAGACTGCATCACTTGTTCTTGTTGTGTATCAAATCGATAAACTTGTGAGTTTTCAAAATTAACACTTTGTATCGTCACTTTGAGCTGGTTTGCAATGTCTAAGTTGGCTCTTTTTGTCGCTAAATCAAAAGATGAGTTGATGTCAGGCACAATTTCCGCACTGCCTACACCATAAATAAACTGCTCATTTTGAGGTGGGAAAGTAACCCATTCAGGAAGCGCTTGCTCCACTTTCTTGGGGGCGGATGAGCACGCTGAAAGAAGCACGATCAAAGACAACAGGCTTAGTTTGATGCAATTTTCTAAAAACGTGCCATGCAATTTCATCGTTAAAAGAAGCCTTTATCTGCGAGTTTTTTAATTTTCTTCTGGCCATTCCACACTTCTTTGTTTGTTGTCATGTCAATAAGCTTTAAATCTATTTGGTAAAAACTGACTCGCTGATCCCCATTTGAATCAATGATGGAGTTGATTGACCCTGACAATGCAAACCCAGCGCCTTGTTCTAAGCCAAACTCTGCATTTGTGCCTACAGCGGAATTCAATTCTTGATCTTCACGCTCTGATCGGATGTCTTCTCGTTCTTCACCGGATACGACGAAATCAATTTTTCCGCTGCGTAATAGATTGCGTTTGATGTCATTAATAAAAGTATCGACGGGGATATGGTCATGGCTTTTATTTCGAATAGTTTGAATAATGACAGTCGGATTACCTGATTGATTAAACTGGAAGTCTCTAAACCAAGGGAAAGTAAGCATATCCCCCATCATTTCTTCGGCAACTAATTGAGAGTCTGTGTCATTCCACTTATCGGACAGAGCCACTTCTTTGTCGAGTTCTATTCTTTGTACGCTGCCAGAGCTACAGGCAAATAAGAAGGTGCTTAGGCAAGCAAGTAATACCATTCTATAGCGTGCTATTTTCATTTTGAGTCCTCATAAGGGTTGAGCAATATACATTATTCAGTTGTCTTATTAGTGTTTAATTAGGGTTCCGGATGTTCCAGACTTTGACACTTCCTCGTCTCAGTTTAACCTGATCTAAAGAAAAATGTTGTTCATTTACCAAGTAAGAAAAATCGTATTCTCCTGGGTCTAACGGTTGTCGTATCAATCTAACTTGAGCGGGTAAAGTAAGCCAATTGCGAGTTTCTGCAGCAGAAGAGACAAAGATAGCGACTTTACTCAATAAGTCTAGCAATTGCTTGGTACCTTCATCTTTCGTAGAAGCGGCTACTTTATGTGCAAGCCACGCTCGCAGTACTTCTCGTAATAAGCTTTCGTAGATGTCTCGTTGGGATTGGTTTAGCTGTTCTTGTACTGCGATATCTGCCAGTGATGCCATACGAATGCTACTTTTAATAGGAAGTGGCGCCTTTTTGTCAGCGAGTAAACGGGTGTCGATTTTTCTTGGGTTAATGGATAGTTGAGTGTTGCTGTTGTCTAAACTAAATCTATGATAATAAGGAATAGTAACCCTTAATGGTGTGCTCAAAAGAGTATCGTCAAGCTCTATTCTAGAAAGCTCTTTCCAAACTTTAGATCCTAAAATGACTCTTTTTGTGAAGAAGCCATCCAATGCTGCGATAGATTTCCCTGCTTTATAATTCGCTATCATACTTAATGGATTGATATCCGCATAAACCATAGTAAACCAGCTTTGTGCTTCGTCTCCTGATGTTAGGTGACCGCCAAAAAAAGGCTCTAAAACTAAGGAGTAGCTTTGGGGGTCACCATATAAAAGCACGCTCATTTCTTGTTTAGCGGGTAGGAAGCCTTGGTGTTCTAAGAGAACAACTTCGGCATTTTTTTGGTTGTATTGAGCCAGTATGGCTTGTGACTTTTCTGTCAGTTTCTCTTTGATTAGTTTCGGGTATTCAGATGACCATCCACCTGTTTTCTTCATCATTCTTATGGTATCCAACCATGCTCTTTCCGCTGTCACAGTGGGTAAATCATATTGCTGTGCGTAGCCTTCTTCATAGAGTATTGCAGCGGTTTGATAGGAAATGCGAGCGTCGTCATACTCTTGCGCAACTTCATACAGCAGCCCTTCCATATATCTCGCCCAAGCATCATCTCGATAAGCGTACTTATCCCTATCAAGAGCCCCGGTATAAAACCCGGAAAAAAAATGAAGGGTTTGCTCTAAAAAAGACTTATTTTCACTTTTGATATCGGAGTAGCTTGGAGTTTGTCGAGTAATTTCATCGAGTTTTAAATCGATGCGTCGACTTTCAACTAATGCGGCATCTAGGAGTGCTGTCTTTTCTTGCGGTATGTTTGTCTGCTCAGCAAGGGCTAAATAGTTTAATGATTTAAAATAACTAATATAAACGCGTTCAATACTATTGCCACGATAACTACCTTGTCTTGGGTTCGTTAATAAAGCCCATGATCTGTCAGAAAAGCTTTGATTAAAAAACGTATCGCTAATCTCTTCTGCGGCTTCTAGTAGTTGATTACTGTGACTGTAATTGCCTTGGTATTGCGCTAATGCGCCTGTTTCGAGTAAATACAGTAACCTGTCTTCTGGTGAGTCTAAAGCTTCTGACAGTGCCGATTCGGCCGCTTGCCAGTTCCCATTGTGGGCAAAAGTCAGTCCTTTATCAATGCTTTGAGAGTAGGTAGTGCAACCTTGGAGAAATAGAATAAGAACGAGAAGAAGACAAACGGGCACATTAAAGTCCTTTATTTAAGAACTCATGAATGAATAAAACAGACAGTAACCCTGCACACCCTAGATATAATAGAAACCAACGTATTCTTAAGCAATTTGGGCAAGGTTTCTTCTTTTTTTTCATTATTTGTAATCCCTACTACATCAATCATCCGCACGTCTATTGATCGTGAAAAGAAGCATAAAAAAAGAGGCTATACAGCCTCTTTTACTCTATCACTATGATCAACTTAAGCGCTACAAAAACTTATTGTTCAGTCGCTTCAGCTTGTTGCTTTTGTAAGCTGTCTAGGTATAGAGCATCAAAGTTGATTGGTGCTAACATCAATGCAGGGAAGCTGCCTTTAATGCAAAGTGAATCAATGTTTTCACGAGCATAAGGGAACACAGTACCAGGACAGAATGCACCAAGGGCATGATGCAGTTGTCTTTCGTCAAGACCAGAAATATTAAACAAACCGCCTTGCTGAACCTGTACTAAAAATGCCGTTTCAGATTCATTTTTAACGTTTACAGTGATTTCCAATACGACTTCGTATAAATCTTCACCAACTTGGCGGCTTTTAGTATTAAGTTCTAAGCCAATTTCTGGCTTCCATTCTTCCTGAAAAACCATCGGTGAACGTGGTGATTCAAAAGAAATATCTTTTAAAAAAATACGTTGTAGAGCAAGTTGTGGAGCGGCTTCGCTTGCTGCTTCAGTTGCTGCTGCGTTTGCTTCTGTATTCTCTGCCATTTTGGTGTCCTTAGTTTTATTTTCAAATTAATTAGAAAGAAGTATGTCTAGTTTGCTTGCTCTTTCTAACGCGAACAATTCATCGCAGCCACCAACGTGAGTATTACCTATCCAAATTTGAGGGACAGTACGTTGACCGCTTTTTGCCATCATCTCTTGACGAAGTTTATTACTGCCATCCACTTTAATTTCATTAAACTTAGCATTCTTCATTTGTAAAAGCTGTTTAGCTCGTGAACAATACGGGCAGTAGTCACTTGAATAAATGGTTATATCAGCCATGTTTTCCTCACTGTTAGTTCTTGATAAGGGGCAGGCTGGCGGCTTGCCATTCTGTAATTCCACCTTGTAACTTGAAGACATTAAAGCCAGATTTTTTCAATTCGGCCGCACTGGCACCTGCTGTTAAACCGGACTTACAGACTAAAATGATGGGGGTGTTTTTATGCTTCTCAAGGGTGCCGATTTGATCTTTTAGTGTGGATGCAGGAATGTTAATAGCACGGGTAATATGACCTGTTCGGAATTCTGTTGCAGGTCGAATGTCTACAACAACGGCATCTTCTGTATTCATGAGACTCGTTGCAGCCGCAGGGGAAAGGGTGGCTGCACTGCCTTTGTTTTCATACCAAAGCACGACCAAAGCGGTCGTAACAAAAGTTGCAACCAACGCCCAATGATTCATTGTAAATTCAATAAATTGATTCATCATAACTATTTAACCTATAAAAAAACTGATGGCATTATACACACCTAGGCTTTACGGTACATCTGCTTCAAAGAAGATTCTATTTTAGTTATTTTAAATGGATGTTTCATAAGGTGTGTTGTCGAGGGTATGAATGAAAAACTGGCAAATATTAGTGATAGGTTTCGTTTCGTGGATGCTGTTAGGTTGTGCAAAGGGCATTGAATCACCTCAAAACGTTTCAGATCAGGGGCAAGCTGAGCTAACACGCACACAATTACAACTTCAGCTCAGTCAACTTTCGGATGCGGTTTGGCTGCGAACTGGAGAGCTTATTTTTATGGAATCTAACCTGCCTTTAACGTCGGCTGATCCGGCAACGGTGGAAAAAATAAAAGTCGATTTACGTCGACAGATTTTTCATGCCCAAGAAAAAATCAGTGCGGTTAATCATCGTGTTCAAAGACGTTTGCAGCACGGGAATGCACTTGATTACCTGACAATAAATTTAGTCGATATCGAACTTAATGGTAAGAAACTAGACATTAATGAACGGACGCGTTTTATTTCTCTCGTTAAAGGTGAGGAGAAAGTGTGGCGTGTCGCATTTGAAAACGTACATGACCCCATCACCATGACGCTTATATTAAGTGAAACGGGTGAGTTATTTATTGAAGAGCAAGGTGTATTGACGGTCACACCTTGGATGAGCTTCGATCCTTTTGTGACAAGTATAAGTTGGTTTAATCAAGCAATCAGGTCACAAGGTCAATTGAACTTAACTTTGCAACCTTCATTGCAGTAGCTTGGCTTATCTTTGGTTCGTTGAATCAAAGATTTTGTCTGCGTTACCTTCAATAAAGCTATCAAAAAGAGTGCCATCCGCTTGTTTATGACGAATAGCAAATTCATAAAAACAGCTGGGAATCTGCTTGCTCACACCGTCAGAAAACTCAAAGTCGATTTTATCGGCCATAGTTGATGATTGCTCTAAGAAAACCTCAGGCGTTCCTTTTACCAGACCTCCAACCGTATTGAGAGTGTAGCCTTTATCAAGCAAAAGTTGATTTACTGACTCTATATCATCAAACCCTGATAAATGGTTGATACTTACTGTGAAGTGGTTGGCACCTAACCCAATAGTAGAAAGCCATGCTGCGTATTCGCTTTCTTGCGACAGTGTTTGATATTCTTCTGAAGACGGTTTGTTCCATAAACGCCCTTGCCAAAACACGGAGGGAGATTGGAGGCAATCGTTTGGAATTTGAGCAATGTATGAATTCAGAATGAGCTGAGATTTTTCAGACAATTCGTGTGTTAACAATTCGCTTAAAAATACTTTCGGTAAGGATGAATCTGAATGTTTATAGCAACGGGCAAAAAGGTGTTTCTTCTCAAATCGAAAAGCGCCGTAAGCCTGATAACCTAACTGAGTTAATATTGACTCGAGTTTCTCTAAAGAAATAGGAGAATTCGCAAAAGTACGAAAAGCAACGTGATCGTTGATAACCTTTTCTCCTGCCTCTTGAAACAATGATTGAATGTTTTTGGCTTGTGGTGTTATTGCTATGTAATTTTGCCAAAGTGAGTGAAAAAAATCGTAAGCCTTCATAAATTGGCTCCTACAAAGGGTGAATTTGGTGAGTGAAATAAGTGCCAGAGTCTCGATTTTGGCCGCTGATGGTAAATACTTTACGGTGAATGAATGCTTGATACAAAAGGTAATAATGCATGTTGTCATGCAAAAAAATTGATCATTTCATCTTGAGCGCGTAAATAAATCATTTATTATGATTTAGTGGTTCGTATTTGTTTTAGTGGTTCGTACTTGTTTTGATTACGGGATACTATTTTAGCAGTAGGCTTTCATGATGCGTCGTTATCTTCCTTCTTCTATGTCATTAAAGTGTTTTGAAGCGTCGGTTAGACATTTAAGCTTTACTCGAGCTGCACAAGAACTACACCTGAGCCAAAGTGCCGTTAGTCGGCAAATTCGGAACTTAGAAGATTTTCTATCACGTGATCTGTTTATACGTTTGAATAAACGTCTTGTGCTTACAAGCGCAGGTGCATCGTATTATAGAGAGATTTTACCCTTACTGGATGGTATGGAGAATGCGTGTTTTAAAATGCGTCATAGAGAAGACGAAAAAACGGCCTTAACACTGGCTTCGTTACCAACGTTTGCGATACATTGGCTTATCCCACGGTTGGTTACTTTTCAACAGATAAATCCTCAGTTTCAGTTAAATGTAAAAGCCTTAGAGGGCGGTGACATTGATTTAAATGCAGTGGATGTTATTTTACATTATGGCGGAGATCATTGGCCTAAAGCAGTTACTCATCATCTTTTAAGTGAAAGTGTGATTCCGGTTTGTTCTCCTACTATTGCATATGATTCCGTGTCGATAGAGGAAATAGTTAATTATCCTTTGTTAAATTTAGCGTCCAGAATGAACTCATGGCCCGATTGGTTCTCCTATCAAGGCATTGCACAACCTATAGAGCGGGATTTGTTTTCTGGAGTGAGTTTTGATCATTTCCAGATGCTTATTGAGGCCGCCAAACTCGGGATGGGAGTCGCTTTAATACCAACGTTAATGGTGAAGGATACATTGAACTCAGGTGTGTTAATTGCGCCATTTGGTGATTCGATGACAACATCTAATGAATATTTTTTATCTTACTCGGCTGATAAGGCCGATTTAGAGCAAATAATGGTTTTTCGTGATTGGTTGTTGCGCTGTATTGATGACTAATTGGTCTTTTCATACAACCGATCAGACCTATTTTGTAACAAAATTACAATGCTGTGATAATATCGAAAAAGTTTTTTAAGAATCATAGTATGGGAATGAATATAATGAGCAAAAAAACCACCGCACTCTTTATTCTAGATGGTTGGGGTTACAGTGAAACATCCACATCAAATGCGATTGCTGCTGCCAATACGCCAAATTGGGATGCATTATGGTCAACTCGTCCTCATAGCCTCATTCAAACATCTGGTATGGCTGTGGGTCTTCCTGAAGGGCAGATGGGCAATTCAGAAGTTGGCCATATGAATCTTGGTGCTGGCCGAACTGTGTATCAGAATTTTACCCGTATCGGTAAAGCGATTGAAGACGGCAGTTTTAAAGAAAACCCAGTGCTGGTTGCCGCAGTTGATCAAGCGGCGTCCCACAATAAAGCAGTACATGTTTTAGGTCTATTGTCTGGCGGCGGTGTACACAGCCACCATGAACAAATTATGGCAATGTGTGACATGGCGGCTTCTCGTGGAGTAAAAGCGATATACGTTCATGGCTTCACCGATGGTCGCGATACGCCACCTCGATCCGCGAGTGGTCCAATTGAAGCACTTAATAATAAGCTAGAATCTCTTGGTGTTGGTAAAATTGCGACCTTAACAGGGCGTTATTATGCGATGGATCGTGATAATCGTTGGGAACGAGTGCAAGCGGCTTATGATGCTATTGTTTCAGGACAGGGTGTGTTTGCAGCAGAAACCGCAGAAGAGGCCATCGCACAAGCGTATGCGCGAGATGAAAATGATGAGTTTGTAAAAGCGACTGTGATTGGTGAGCCTGCTCCAATCGTAGATGGCGATGCAGTGATCTTTGCAAACTTCCGCCCAGATAGAGCACGTCAGTTAACGAGAGCCTTTACTGAAGAGGATTTTACAGGCTTTGCTCGCCAATCACGTCCAAAATTAGCGGATTTTGTTACTTTTACGGAATTTGCTTCTGATATCAATGCCAATGTTGCTTATCCTCCTGTTGCATTAAGTAATACGTTGGGTGAGGTCCTGTCTAAGACGGGTAAGAAGCAGTTAAGAATTGCAGAAACCGAAAAATATGCGCACGTTACTTTCTTCTTTAATGGTGGTGAAGAAGCGGTTTTTGAAGGAGAAGAACGTGAATTGATTCCTTCTCCAAATGTGGCAACGTATGACTTGAAACCGGAGATGAGTGCTCCAGAAGTAACAGATAAATTAGTCGAAGTCATCTTAGCCGGAAAGTACGATACGATCATTTGTAATTTTGCTAATGGTGATATGGTTGGACACAGTGGTGTCTTTGAGGCGGCCGTCAAAGCAGTTGAAGCGGTCGATCATTGTCTTGGACGATTGATAACCGCATTAGATGACACTGGTAGCCAATGTTTGATTACCGCAGATCATGGTAACGTTGAGCAGATGTTAAGCGAAGATGGTACTCAACCATTAACCTCACATACGTTGGAACCCGTGCCATTAGTCCTGTATTCAAGTGAATCTGATTGGGGTATTCAAAGCGGTGCTCTTTGTGACATCGCTCCTACGTTACTTGATATGATGGGAATGGAAAAGCCAATAGAAATGACGGGTAAGAGTTTATTAATTCGTTCTTAAGGTTCTTATATTAAATACGATTTTTCAATGTTACAGGGTAAATATCATGCGTTACTTCTTAATAGTTATGCTAATACTGAGTGTGTCTTTTGGGCAGGCGTCAGAACCGTCTTCTCCTGAGGAAGCACAACAGCAGATTGAGCTATTACAAAAAGAAATGAAGAAGTTGCGAGGTTGGTTAAATGATATTAAATCTCAAAAAAGTCACGTTGAAAAATCACTCGAAAACCAAGAAAAGGCCATTCAAGAATTGATTCAGAAGATTGATAAGATTCAAACGGATTTGAAAAAAGGAGACAAACAATTAGGTGCCTTGCAGCGGCAACAGCAAGGACTGCAATTGAGTATTCAAAAACAGAATGAACAAATAGCCGCCCAACTTAGGGCGGTTTATCGTTCAGGAGAGCAAAAAAGCATTAAGTTACTATTGAATGGTGCCACTCCCGAAGAGTCGATGCGTTTGGTGTACTACAATCGCTATTTCTCAAATGCTAGACAGTCTTTAATTAATGGGTTCTCTTTGGAGGTGAATGAACTTAATCTTGTAGAAAAAAGCATTCGTAGCCAAAGAGCGCAACTGGCGCGTGATGAAGTTTTACTTAAAAATGAAAAAGACAGTTTGGAAAAAGAAAGTGCTAAACGACAACGCTTGTTGGCTCAAATCAATGCAGATTTATTAAAAGGCAATAAACAATCTGAGCGTTTGAAACAAGATGAAGCTCAGTTGAAACATTTGTTGAAAAAATTAGAAGAAGCATTGTCTGACATCAATCTTCTGGAAGAAAATGTGAGTTTTTCTGAATTAAAAGGTAAGCTCTCTCGACCATTAAATAAAATACGTGTGATCGCAGAAACTGGAACCGTGAATTTAGGAGGCGTCAGCCTTAGAGCTCAAGCAGGAGAGAATGTAAAATCAGTATATCATGGACGGGTTATTTTTTCTGAGTGGCTACGAGGTTTCGGTTTTTTAGTGATTTTAGACCACGGTGGTGGCTATATGTCTTTGTATGGTTACAATCAAAGTTTATTAAAGGAAGTGGGGGAATGGGTGAAGTCAAATGAAGTCATTGCAACAGCAGGCAGCTCCGGTGGAAGATCAGAGACAGGCTTGTTTTTCGCTATTAGACATAATGGTACGCCTTTAAAACCGCTTGATTGGATTCGTTAGCCATTGAACTTGTGAATCCCTTTGCATCAGTAGAGTAATCATTAATTAGATATGAATGAAATGAACGTGCAGTTATTAGATTGGATCAAACTATGAGCATTAAGAAAAAAGTTAAGCGATTCGTTTCATGTGGGCTGCTATTAAGTGCACTCCCTATTTCGGCTGACGTGATTGACAAACAGTCTGGCCCTGTTCCATTAGAAGAAATCCAAACGTTCGTTAATGTCTTTGAAACTATTCGAGAAGGGTATGTTGAAGAATTAAGCGATAAGCAAATTTTACAGAAAGCCTTAAAAGGTATGGTGTCTGCACTTGACCCTCATTCAGAATACCTTACTCAAGATGAAATCAGTAGTTTTCAAGAAATTACGTCTGGTAACTACGCAGGTATTGGTATTGAAGTTGAAATTCAGGATGGGCGTTTAGTGGTCATCTCTCCTTTAGATGACTCTCCAGCCGCAAAAGCCGGCATTGTATCTGGGGATGTTGTGATTCGTATTGATGACCGCTTGGTATCCGATGTGGGCATACAAGAAATTACCATGTTGATGCGAGGTGAAGTGGGTTCTACTGTCACGTTAGACATTGAACGTGATACTGAAATATTAACGTTATCAATAAAACGGTCGTTGTTGGACCGTCAAAGTTTAGTTAGCCGTTGGCTAGGCGAAAACATTGCTTATATTCGTATCAGTCAATTTCAGGGAGACAGTGATAAGGAGTTCAATAAGGAACTGAATAAACTTCAATCTAAGCGTGAGATACAAGGGTTGGTGTTAGATCTACGTAACAATCCAGGTGGTGTATTGCAAAGTGCTGTGGGCATTGTTGATACATTAATTGATGACGGATTAATCGTATATACAGAAGGTCGACACGCTCAATCAAAACTACAATTTTCTGCAACGAATCAAACGGCACTGCCTGATGCTCCGGTGGTTGTATTGATAAATGAAGGCTCTGCATCGGCATCTGAAATTGTTGCCGGTGCGTTGCAAGATCATGGAAGAGGTGTGGTTATGGGGACAGAAAGTTTTGGTAAAGGCTCTGTTCAAACGGTTGTTCCGTTAACCGACGGGGCCGCAGTGAAATTAACCACCGCTCTATATTTCACACCGAATGGTCGCTCTATTCAAGCTCAGGGCATTGAACCTGATATTTTAGTTCCAAATGCCAGTCTAGTGAGTAATGAAGAGACGTTCTTTGTTAAAGAGGCTGAATTGAGTGGACATTTAAAGAATGGGACAGGAGGGCAAGACAGAACCAGTGCCGACGTTGATGTGTCTATTGATGGATTAGCTAAAGACGACTTCCAATTGTATCAAGCTTATACGGTTTTGAGCGCCTTTCCTCAACTTTTGAAAAGACAGCGTTGATATGTACTGTAATAATAAAAGCCCCTTGAAGGGGGTGCTGACGGTGTTGTGTGTTTCTTTGTTTTTCTTTGATTTGTCTTATGCTCAAAGCGTAATAGACAATGAATTGGATAAGGTAAGGCAGAGTGACGGTGCAGTTGAGATTGATTCTTTACTTAAAGGCCCTATTGTTCTTCCCACCGCAGAAAAAGCGTTTTGTTTACCTTCTATTTTTCGATTCTCCAGCTCTGTATCGAAAAATGATTTGTGCAACACTGCGGATGAGAAAACAAACCTCTCTGTAATATTACAAGAAGACTATTTAGGTCCTCTATTAATAGAGAAGGCAACATCATCTAATAAAAAAGCGGTGCCGAGTTTGGAGCAACTCACCAGTGATTTAAACGACGAAGTGTTGCAAGAGCGTCAGCCAATGGTGAATGAGGTGCTGGATCAAGGAAGTATTAAAGCAGACGATTACTTATCGAGCCCCCCTGTAAAAATCGCTATTTTAATTGATGATCTTGGATACAATCGCAAAGGTATGGAGTTGTCTTTGGCGCTTCCTAATGAAGTCGCATTGGCTATTTTGCCTCATACGCCATTCGGTAAAAAAACAGCATTAATCTCCTCTCAGACTGGCCGAGTGATTTTGTTGCATGCTCCTATGGAAAGTATCAATCAGCATAATCTTGGTCCAGGTGGGCTTTATACTTCGATGACACAAGAGCAGGTCATTAAGACACTAAATGACGATTTGTTATCACTGCCAAATGTGATTGGTGTGAATAATCATATGGGCAGTCTCCTAACGCAAAAAACAGACACAATGAAATGGATAATGCAGGTTCTTCAAGAAAAGAATTTGTTTTTTATAGACAGTGTGACCAGTTCGAAAAGTGTTGGCTGGCAAGAAGCGGTAAACAGCAACATTCGTACAATGAAGCGAGATGTGTTCCTAGACAATAAAGTCACAGAAAAAGCCATTGATACCCAGTTTGAAAAGCTGCTTAAAATAGCTCGAAAAAAAGGCCATGCACTCGCAATTGGCCACCCTTATCCTGCAACGATGAAGTATTTAGCAAATCGGCTCAGGAATTTAGACGAATTGAATGTCGAATTAGTGCCGTTAACAGAGTTACTGGATAAAAAGCTAGCCACAGTTGAGTGAAATGAGTAAAAGAGGCATTTACAGAGAGTGCTGTTCTTATTTATTAATCGCGATACAGCTTGTTTGTCAGCAGATCTTTTACTTGAGAAGGCTGTTTTGTACTGCCTAGTGGCGCATCAAAAATGGCATCTATCTGATTACCAAAATAATGAATAACATCGTCTTTAGTCATTGCTGGTGGTTGCCCTGCCGTGTTTGCGGACGTAGAGACTAATACTTGGCCAAATGCTGAGCACAATGCTTTGATTGGCTCATGCTGAATCAAGCGAATAGCAACACTTTGATGATTTCCACGAACCCAGTTCGGCGCTACTTTTATATCAGGAACAACCCAGGATGTAGGTTTATCTGTCTTAGCAATCAGTAAATTATAGAGAGCAGAAGAAAGGGATTCTTTCCATAGAGACAGATGATTCACTTCGCCAGCGACGAGAATCAAACCTTTTTCAACTGGGCGTTGCTTTAATGTGAGAATTCGAAGTACTGCTTTTTCATCAAAAGGGTCACAGCCAAGACCCCAAACAGCTTCTGTCGGATACGCAATAACACCGCCCTGCTGTAAAATAGATGAAAGTTCAGATAGGGATGAAGTAATAATCATGGAGAATGTTTACGGGATGGACAGTAAGTATGAAAAGAAAATGCTGGCTTATTTTCAATAAACCAGCGTACTAAGGAGTGCATAACTTATAGCTTTGAAAGCTTCCCTTTAATTTCATTCAACTTGTTATGAACGGTCTTTTCTAGGTGTTCCATTTCATTAATTAAGTCTTCTTTTGTGAGTTTATCTTCTTGCTGCTTACCAACAATTTGACCTAACTCGTCGACTGCTCGAAGCACAACCAATGAAGGCTCTTGTACTTGTTGATAAGTTTGTTGACCACCGTCTGTTAATACGGTCTTAGTTGAGCGGCCAAATTTGAACTTTTTACTTTTTGGAAGTAAAGAGCCTTTTTCACGACGGTAATAAACTTTTAAGACATCAAAGCCATTTTCAAAACGTAAAGTGAATTTTTCAATGTCTTCAAAACTGGTAACGCCCATTGAGTCTAAAGTAGGGTACATAGTGAATTTCCTATTAAAATGTTGGAAGATGATACTATGGCCTAGGATATTGTTATTCTAAAAGCAAGTAAATGTAATATTACAATTTAGAACATGAATGCATTATTCTTCATCATTGTCTTCATCATCGATTCCTAATTCTTTTATTTTCCTAGTAAGGGTGTTTCTTCCCCATCCAAGTAATAACGATGCATCTCTTCTGCGCCCTGCTGTATGTGTGAGTGCGGTTTCAATCATAATGCGTTCAAATTTGGGAACTGCTTCATCAAGGATGGCTTTCTGCCCTTGACTGAGTGCTCTATCAACCCATGTTTTAAGTGCGTCTTCCCAACTACTGAATGCCTGCTCGCTTGGTGTGGTAACCAATAACTCTGGAGGAAGATCTTCTACCAACACCTCTCGACTGGATGCCATTACAATAATCCAACGGCAGGTATTTTCCAATTGTCTGACATTTCCAGGCCAATTCAAACGCATCAAATAGTCTTCAGTTTCTGTTGTTAAAAATTTACTTTCAACATCCAGCTCTTCCGCTGCTTTTTTTAAGAAATAACGTGCTAGTTGTGGAATATCTTCACGTCGTTCTGACAGTTTAGGAAGATGGACGCGAATAACATTCAAGCGGTGAAATAAATCTTCACGGAAAGAACCGTTCGTGACTAAATCTTCTAAGTTCTGATGAGTGGCGGCAATAATTCTAACGTCCACTTTTACCGGTGTGTGTCCACCTACTCGATAAAACTCTCCGTCCGCTAAAACACGCAGTAATCTGGTTTGTGTTTCTGCTGGCATATCGCCAATTTCGTCTAAAAATAGCGTTCCGCCATTGGCTTGTTCAAAGCGTCCTCTACGTTGGGTATTTGCTCCCGTAAATGCTCCTTTTTCATGGCCAAACAATTCTGACTCTATAAGGTCTCTAGGGATTGCCGCCATATTTAGTGCAATAAAAGGGCTGGCTGCTCTTGGGCTGTGTTTATGGAGAGCATGTGCAACCAGTTCTTTCCCTGTTCCTGATTCACCATTAATAAGAACCGTTATATTTGAGTTGGCTAGACGCCCAATGGCTCGAAATACCTCTTGCATTGCAGGTGCTTCACCAATGATATCTCGCTCTACAGATTCATTTTCTGGTTCTGAATTTTGTTTTTCTTCAATAGATGGCATCGACTCTTTGTAGTGAAGCAGTGCGCGTTTTACGAGAGTAACGGCGTCTTCAACATCGAATGGTTTGGGTAAATATTCAAATGCACCACCCTGATAAGATGCAACGGCACTGTCTAAATCAGAATGAGCGGTCATGATAATAACAGGTAGATATGGGTAGTCTATTTGCAATTTTTTCAATAAACTCAAGCCGTCCATTTCTGGCATGCGAATGTCGCTTATGATGGCGCTTGGCTGCTCTTGATCAAGCAGTTTGACTAACGTTGTCGCATTATCAAAGAGTCGACATTGAATGCCTTCTTGCTCAAGGGTTTTTTCTAATACCCAACGAATAGATTTGTCATCATCTACTATCCATACAGTTTCAGAAGTAGTCATTATGTCTCCTTTTAGCCTTGGACTGCTGTCTCTATTGGCAAGTAAATATTAAATTCAGTGTTCTCCGGCTGGCTATTGCATTCAATAAGGCCGTGATGCTGATGAACGATAGATTGAGCAATGGATAGGCCTAATCCTGTGCCATCTGGACGACCACTTACCATTGGGTAAAATAGTGTTTTTAGTAATGCTTCTGGGATGCCAGGCCCATTATCAATCACGCTAATGCAACAAACTAAACGATGACGCCTGGTTCCTATTGTGAACTGCCTTAATGCTCGGGTAACGATGGTGATGCATTTATCATTGGTTTGAGGGTTTTCGAGTAGTGCCTGCATGGCATTACGAGTAATGTTTAAGAGTGCTTGTATTAGTTGTGATTTATCCCCAATAAGATTTGGAATGCTTGGGTCGTAGTCTCTTAAGATCGTCAACTGCTGTTCTGACTCAACGCTAATCAACTGGTTTACTCGTTCAATTACTTTGTGAATATTAAGATTTTCGGTTTGCGGCAATTTACGAGGACCTAGTAATCGGTCTACGAGGTCTCGTAAACGATCGGACTCTTCAATGATGACTTGAGTGTAATCTTTCAGTGCTTCATCTTTGAAAGAACGGCTGATCAGTTGCGCAGCGCCACGAATTCCTCCTAGAGGGTTTTTTATTTCGTGGGCTAAGCTTCTCACAAGCTCTTTGCTGGTCTGATGAGTGGCGATAAACTCATCCTCTTGAGAAATCCGTTTCATATGGTCTCTAGGATACAGTTCGATTAGCAAGCTGTCCGTTGAGTGTAAGCTCATGATAGGGGTAACCGTATAATCGAGTAGCAGCTTCTTACCATTAGTCAGTAGTATTTCTGTTTCTCGTTTGGTATATGGGTAACCCGAAATCACAGCCGCTTCTAATGCCGCTAAACTGCTTTCATTTTCAAAAAATGCTTGGCTAATTTTTTGCCCATAAATCCGTCGACGACTGATCGCCAACAGTATTTCTGCTGCTGGGTTTAGATATTCAATTTGCAGATCTCGATTGAGCTGTAGTACTGCGGTAGATAAATGATCAATTAATACGTTATGCACAATGTGGCCTCTTTAATGACATTCTAGCAACTGCAAAATACGAACCAACATTTTGCTTTATAAAGTATCGATTTAAGTGAGTAGAAGAGGGAGGTTGACTCGTTTGTTGCTCTATTTTAGTGCATTTTTATCTTTTTTGTCTTTTTGAGGGCAAAAAAAAGCCCTGATATAGTTCAGGGCTTTTTTAGTGCGGTTAACTGAACTGTGATTAAACGCTGTAGTACAATTCAAACTCAAGTGGATGAGTTGTCATTGAAATGCGTTGTGCTTCACCAGACTTAAGATCGATATAAGCATCAATCATCTCATCAGTGAAAACACCTCCTTGAGTTAAGAAAGCGCGATCTTCGTCTAGACAGCTTAATGCTTCTTCTAGGCTAGCGGCTACTGTAGGAATCGCGAGCGCTTCTTCAGCGGGTAAATCATACAAATCTTTATCTGCTGCATCGCCTGGGTGAATCTTGTTTTTGATTCCGTCGATACCTGCCATTAACATTGCAGAGAATGCTAGGTATGGGTTTGCCGTTGGATCAGGGAAACGTGCTTCAATGCGCTTACCTTTAGGGCTAGCTACATAAGGAATACGGATAGACGCAGAACGGTTGCGTGCAGAGTATGCCAACATAACAGGTGCTTCGAAACCAGGAACAAGGCGCTTGTAAGAGTTGGTTGAAGCGTTTGTGAATGCGTTCAATGCTTTAGCGTGCTTGATGATACCGCCAATGTAGTAAAGCGCCATCTCTGAAAGACCAGCGTATTGATCGCCAGCAAATTGGTTTTCGCCATCTTTCCAGAAAGACTGGTGAACGTGCATACCAGAGCCGTTATCACCAACGATTGGCTTAGGCATGAATGTCGCTGTTTTGCCGTAAGCGTGAGCAACATTGTGTACGCAGTATTTAAGTACTTGAACTTCATCGGCTTTTTTAACCAATGTGTTGAACTTAACACCAATTTCGTTTTGACCAGCAGTCGCTACTTCGTGGTGATGTACTTCGATGTCTAAGCCCATTGCTTCCATGGCGTTACACATAGCGCCACGAAGGTCGTGATGAGAATCTACAGGAGGTACTGGGAAATATCCACCTTTAACGAAAGGGCGGTGACCCATGTTGCCACCTTCGATTTTCTTGTTAGAAGACCAAGCCGCTTCTTCAGAGTTTATTTCAACGGAAGAGCCAGACATGTCTGATTTCCATTTCACATCATCAAAGATGAAAAACTCAGGTTCAGGGCCAAAGAAAGCAGTATCACCTAACCCCGTTGATTTTAGAAAATCTTCTGCGCGTAATGCAACAGAACGTGGATCACGATCATAGCCTTGCATTGTTGAAGGTTCGATGATGTTACAACGTACGATAATTGTTGTATCTTCAGTAAAAGGGTCTAATAGAGCTGTATCATCTTGTGGCAACATGATCATGTCAGATTCGTTAATGCCTTTCCAACCAGCAATGGAAGAACCATCGAACATTTGACCATTCTCAAAGAATTCTTCATCAACAGTGCTTGCTGGAATAGTAACGTGTTGTTCTTTACCTTTGAAATCGGTAAAACGAAGGTCTACCCACTTCGCATCGTTTTCAGCAATCAACTCAAGGGTCTTGATTGACATAAGTTGTTCTCCATTAAAAGTTTAGGCGAAATAAAAATTTCGATCAGTCTATAAAAGGCTTCAAAGTGGAAGCCGTGTTACCATTAAGAAAGCACATCTTGTGCCAAAATAAAAGAGAGAAATTAAAAACCTTTGTTTTTCAATGTTTTAGGTTTTTGATGGAATTCTTTGCACGTAAATGGCTCAATTGAGTGCGTTAAAACGATACGTATTGTGATCTTTTAGTGCGTCTGAAATGTTTTATGATTTGTTTTGGTGCGAATATAAATTTTTATGCACGATTAAAGTTCTCTATAATGGCCGAACGAATAATAACCCCTTGAAGTCAGTTTAATATGAAATTTGTTGTTAAGTTTTTTGCTGAAATTACGGTCAAAAGCCGCCCCGTTAGAAAAGCCCTTATCAAACAGTTAAGGCATAACGTTCGTTTAGTACTGCGTAAGCTAGACGGGGACGTTGTTGTGTCCGGAAACTGGGACTTTATTGAAGTCATGTCTGATCAAGATCACCTACGAGATGAATTTATTGAGCATTTAAGTCGTATAGCGGGTATCGCTCATTTTCATTTTGTACGTGAATTTGAATTTACGGATTTAGATGGTGTTGCATTAGAAGCAAAAAAATCTTACAGCGATGCACTAAAAGGCGCTGTATTTGCAGTGAGAGTACGCCGCGTTGGTAGTCACAATTTTAGCTCAGTAGAAGCGGAGTGCCATATTGGTGGCTGTTTAAAAGAATGGTGTGAAGCTGATTCGGTGCGTTTGAAAAAACCAGATGTCTTGGTGCCCATTGAAATTAGAAATAACACTGTTTGGATCATTGAACAAAAAACAACCGGTTTAGGCGGTTATCCTATCGGCTCTCAAGATCCTGTATTGTCATTAATCTCTGGTGGTTATGACTCAACCGTATCTTCTTATTTAACTATCAGTCGAGGCTTAAAAACGCATTTTTGTTTCTTTAATCTAGGTGGTGATACGCATGAAATCGGTGTGAAACAGGTGTCCAACTTTATTTGGAAAAAGTACGGCTCCGAAATTAATGTGAAATTTGTCACCATACCGTTCGAAGATGTGGTGACGGAAATCCTTACGAAAGTCGACAATTCACAAATGGGCGTTATTCTCAAACGAATGATGCTAAGAGCGGCGACTAAAATAATGCCCGTAGTCGGCGCTCAAGCATTGGTCACGGGTGAAAGTGTGGCTCAAGTATCAAGTCAAACACTGATTAACCTGAAAGTAATTGATCAAGTGACGGAAGAATTGGTGCTAAGGCCTTTGATTACGGAAAATAAGCAAGAAATTATCGATCTTGCTAAATCCATCGGCACGGCGCCTTTTGCAGCCAGTATTCCTGAATATTGCGGCGTCATTTCTGTTAAGCCAACCACACGTGCTAAGTTGTTTAAAATAGAGCATCAAGAAACGAAGTTTGATTTTGATGTATTAGATCTAGCCGTTGAAAATGCGAAAATCGAATCCATTCAAAATGTGTTAGATGATGTGGAAAAACAACATCAAGGCGATGTTCCTGTTGTTCGTGTGCCAGTATCAGATGAAATAATTGTCGATATTCGTCATCCAGATGAGATTGACAAAAAACCGCTAAAAGTAATGGGGCATCAAGTCATTGAAATGCCGTTTTTTACCATTAACACCCGTTGGTCCTCCTTAGATCAGGAGGCATCGTATCTTCTTTACTGTGGTAAGGGCGTAATGAGCCGGATTCATGCATCGAGTTTATTGGGGCAAGGTAGGCAAAATATTGGTGTGTATTTACCTTAGTTTTGAACTGTGCTTTTGTATTGTTTTCAAACGATTTACCCAATTTTGAGAAGCCGCTTTTTTGTTTTTTCGTACACATAACCAACGAATACTGAAAGTAAAGCGACGTTAAGAGGAAATGTTTTTTTCTTATTTTTCGTTTCTGTCATGGGAACTTCATGAATATAAGGGTACAATTGCGCGAAATTTTATCCCAAATGAACAATAATTAAGCATTTAGTCTTATTTAAGGCTAGGTGCTTTTGTTGTGAAATATTGCACATGCTAAAGGCAGAAAAAACTCAATGTCTAATAATATCGATAAGTTACGTAATGTAGCTATTATTGCCCACGTTGACCATGGCAAAACAACGTTGGTTGATAAGCTTCTGAGCCAATCAGGTACACTAGATCGTAAAGATGCAGATTCCGAGCGTATCATGGACTCAAACGATCAAGAAAAGGAGCGTGGGATTACCATTTTGGCGAAGAACACTGCCATTCGCTGGAATGATTACCGTATTAATATCGTAGACACACCTGGACACGCTGATTTCGGTGGTGAAGTTGAGCGTGTATTGTCTATGGTTGACTGTGTTTGTTTGTTGGTTGATGCGGTTGATGGTCCAATGCCGCAAACGCGTTTTGTAACGTCGAAAGCATTTGAACAAGGTCTGCGTCCAATTGTTGTTATCAACAAAGTTGACCGTCCTGGTGCTCGCCCTGATTGGGTTATGGATCAAGTTTTTGATCTTTTTGATAGCCTTGGAGCAACAGAAGAGCAATTAGACTTCCCTGTTATTTATGCTTCGGCAATCAATGGTATTGCTGGTGATGATCCAGAAAACCTAGCGGAAGACATGACTCCTCTTTATCAAATGATTGTTGATAGCGTTCCTGCTCCAGACGTTGATCCAGAAGGCACCTTCCAAATGCAAATCTCAGCATTGGACTATGACAGCTATGTTGGCGTAATTGGTGTAGGCCGTATCACTCGTGGTTCTTTAGCGCCAAACCAGCAAGTTGTGGTGAAATCCGCTGATGGTTCTGAGCGTAAAGGTAAAGTATTAAATGTTAAAGGCTACTTAGGTCTTGAACGTATCGATACAGATCTTGCTGGTGCAGGTGACATCGTTTGTATTAATGGTATCGATAAACTCAGTATTTCGGATACTTTGTGCGACCCATTGTGTGTTGAAGCTTTGCCTGCACTAAGTGTTGACGAGCCGACAGTAAGCATGAACTTCATCGTAAATAACTCTCCCTTTGCGGGTAAGGAAGGTAAGTTCGTAACAACACGTAATATTAAAGATCGTTTGGATCAAGAGTTGATTCACAACGTCGCGTTACGTGTTGCTGAAGGTGATACGCCAGATAAGTTTATCGTCTCTGGTCGTGGTGAATTACACCTTTCTGTATTGATCGAAACGATGCGTCGTGAAGGTTTTGAAATGGGTGTATCTCGCCCAGAAGTAGTGACTAAAGAAATCGACGGCAAAATGTGCGAACCGTTTGAACGTGTTGTTATTGATGTTGAAGATCAGCATCAAGGTTCAATCATGGAAGAGCTTGGTTTACGTAAAGGTGAGCTAACAAACATGGAGCCAGATGGTAAAGGTCGTACACGCCTTGAGTTTATGATGCCTTCACGTGGTCTAATTGGTTTTCGTGGTTTGTTCCTAACCTTAACTTCTGGTTCTGGCATTTTGACCAGTGTATTTGATCACTATGGCCCAGTAAAAGATGGCGAAGTACAGAGCCGTAAAAACGGTGTACTAGTCAGTATGCTTACGGGTAAAACAGCCGCTTATGCACTGTTTAATCTACAAAGCCGTGGTCGTATGTTCTTAGGGCATGGTGTTGAAGTGTATGAAGGTCAAATTATTGGTATTCATTCACGTGATAACGATTTAGCGATTAACCCAATTAAGGGTAAGCAGCTAACTAACGTACGTGCTTCTGGTACTGACGAGGCGTTAACCTTGACTCCACCAATTAAGCACACACTTGAACAAGCGCTTGAGTTCATCGAAGATGATGAATTAGTAGAAGTGACACCTGAAAGCATCCGTCTTCGTAAGAAATTGCTAACAGAAAACGAGCGTAAACGTAGCGGTCGTAAGTAATCATTCATTGTTGCAAGCAATGTTTGAATTAGGCATTGCTTCAACGTGACTGACATAAGCAATTTAATGGTTTAAAAATCCTCGCCAATGGTGAGGATTTTTTTGTTTGGTTGATAATGATTCCCTTCCTTACTTCTTCTCATATATGTCATAGGGTTGAGGGTGATCTCTTTGCCCACAGTCTATATCAAACACAAATGCTAGACATATAGACATCAAAAAATAGCTTTTATATTTTATAGGCGTAGTGAGTTTTTCTTAGGCTCGCTTGTGACACAGTATTGATTGTTATTTTCATTGTTCACCTTTCATAACCTGCCTTGGCTTTGGTCACTTTTTCTAAATAGTATCGAGATTCAGATCTAGGGTGATCGTAGCGTAACTTTTTATACACATTGCTGGTGGAGGTTTGGTTTATCTTTTCCATAGCACGTGTTCGGTTGCTGTCAAAGGTTTTCAATACATTCCCTGTGCCGCCATTATAGGCTGAGATCATGGAGTATTCTTGGCTGAGTTTATTGGTCACTTTCACGAGATATCGTGTTTGTAATATATAGAGGTAAGCGCTGCCGATATCGATGTTGCTTTCAGGGGAGAAGAGCACTTCTTTTGTAGGTTGGCCTGATCTTTTCTTCACTAGGTTATAAACGTCTTTTCCTGCGGTAGAAGGCACGACTTGCATTAAACCATAAGCATTTGCTGGGCTTACGGCGTAAGGGTTAAACGAGCTTTCTGTTTCAATGATGCCATAGATAAGAGCGGGAGATAGGCCATAGCGGTTCGCGGCGGCGAGAACGTAATCGCTGTATTTTTCTTGGCGAAGATGTTGGTGTTGTTCTACCAGTTTGAATTCAACCGCATACACGGTGGCGTTGTTGCTGTTGGACTTTTTCAGTTTATTAGTAACGAGATACTCTGAATACCGGCGCGCACGCCAAGGGTATCTTACGAGTTTGCCATCATGATCCATCACTTGAGGGTACAGAAAAGGCACCCCGTCGGTGTTTGGTGTGGCACTGGAAAAGATATCGGTTTTGCTTGGGTCGGAGGTGGTTAATAGGGTAGTGGTGACCGCGTGCTTTAAGGTCTCCACAGGTGAGTCTGTGGTTAAGGTCTCGACACGTACCAAGCCTCGATCAAAATCAACAATGGCTCTTGCTTGATAATCGTTAATGTATTTGACGTACTTTTTCTTTTCGGGCAGTTCACTGTTCTTATCACCCCAAATGTCATTTACTTTTTGATTAAGCTCTTCATAGAGCGCTTTCACTGCCTTGATCTCGTCTTTAATGACATTACGGCTGCTTTTCACTTGTTCCGCTATGGATTTTATATCTTCAATGTCATCGATGTTTTTTATCTGCTTCGACAATTTCTCAATAGACGAAACGGATTTGCAGCCATTTAATGTGAGTAGTAATAAGCCAACGGAAACAAAAGTCGATGTGCGAATGATTTTTTTAAACATCAAATAGTTACTCATATAAAGACGCTGTAAATGTGTGCTCTGTCGTGTTTATGTTTGGCCCTTGCACGTTTGTTAACGATATGGGTACCACTGGGCAGAGGTTTCACAGTATACAAAAAATAAAAAACCGTAAAGCCAAGAATGTGCTGCGGCTGATTGATGCTGGTAGTTTTTGTACTTTATTTGGTTCTCTTTTTAAATCGCTCGGTTAGGTCGAACATGTCTTCTAATTCTCGCATGCGTTTTGATGTTTGTGACCACAATCTTTCTTCAAGGGCGACAATTATTGATTCGGCGAAAAATAGCGTAACCACGCCAGAATCCCAGCCAGACTTTCCTTCTATACGAATCGGTAACGTATGTTCAGAATAATCCGCAACGGGAGAAAGCCATTGATCCGTGAAAAGGATGATTTTTGCGCCGCGTGCTTTTAGTAGGCGACCAGCGGTAATAAGGTCCTGCTCGTAGCGACGTACATCAAACATAATAACAACGTCGTTTTCTTGTATTTTCAGTAAATGATGTGGCCACAAAGACGCCGCTTCAGGAAAGAGATGAACATCTTCACGAATGACATTTAGGTGCGTATTTAAATATCGGGCAAACGCACTGGTAATACGACCTCCAAGAATATGAAGGGCGTGTTCTTGATCGGCTAGTAGATCGATAATCGCATCGAATTGCTCGTGATTAATTTGATTCAGACTGTGACGTAGATTTGTCGTGACTGTGTCCGCGACTCGATTTAAGGTGTGCTCTTTTGGTGCGTCTGCTGCCCACCGATCGTGCTTAGCAATCGGGTCTGATAGGGTTTGTTGCAGCTCTTCTTTGAGTTCTTTTTGAAATGTTGTAAAGCTGGTAAAGCCAATTCTTTTCAAAGTACGCATGACGGTGGGGGTCGAGATGCCACCGTTTTCGGATAACTCTGTAATCGAGACCAAACCCGACATAGGGTAATTGATCAGTAAGTAATTAACCAGCTTTAACTCTGCTGGGCTAAAGAGATTGAGCTGGGAGCGAAACAGCTCAGCAATGGTATGGCTATCGGTATTGATTGGTGTGTTATTCATAATATGCACTCTGTTGCCGCTCTAAATAGTGTTGTGTTCGGCATTATACGTTATTTGAGCACGGCACTAACAACCCTCCCTTACGTGTTTTTTCCCAATAGGTAAGCTCTGAATATGTGCTCAAAATAGGTGCTTAGGTGTGCGTAATGGGTGCGTTTTCAAGTTATTAGATTTGTTTAAATAATAAACATATTTCTATTGTGTTAATAAATTGACATAAATCAAATATGATGTATAAATATTTACTAGGTTATTATTTATCGTTGTCTATTTGATTGATAGTAATAATGAGCAGTAAGCGCTAGAAGGTCTGAAAAATTTCTTGAAGTTCGTAATACAGAGTGCCTTTTGTTTCAGCAGTTTATGCAAATTTTTTATATAAGCTGTTTTTCATAATGCAAAAGCCTAAAACTATTGATCGTTATGGAGAGGAAAGAAAATGAATAAGAACAAACGCGATTTTATTAAAAAAGCCGTCGTAGGTGGGGCTGCCGCTGCAACGTTAGGGGCATCTAATGCTCAGGCAAAAACAGCTCCGATTAAATGGCGCTTACAAACGTACGCTGGCGCGGCATTAGGCGAACATGTTATTAAACCTGCGGTGGATGCGTTTAATAAAGCGGCCAATGGGGAAATGGAAATCGAACTGTATTATGCCGACCAACTTGTTCCTACGCCAGAGCTTTTCCGTGCTCTGCAAAACGGCACGATTGATGCGGTTCAAAGTGATGATGATTCCATGGGTGCACCTGTTGATATCTCGGTTTTCGGTGGTTATTTTCCTTTTGCTACCCGTTATAGCCTTGATGTACCTGTGCTGTTTGAACAATACGGTTTAAAAGAAATTTGGGCAGAAGCCTATGATGAAGTGGGTGTGAAATGGTTGAGTGCAGGCGCGTGGGACCCATGCCATTTTGCAACAAAAGAACCCATCCGTAGTTTGGCCGATTTAAAAGGAAAAAGAATTTTCACCTTCCCAACCGCTGGCCGTTTCCTAAATCGCTTTGGTGTTATTCCCGTCACTTTACCTTGGGAAGACATTGAAGTGGCACTGCAAACGGGCGAATTAGATGGTATTGCGTGGTCGGGCATAACTGAGGATTACACGGTCGGTTGGGCCGATGCGACGAACTATTTCTTAACCAATAATATTTCAGGGGCATGGAGTGGTTCTTTCTTTGCCAACAATGATTCTTGGAATGAACTGCCAGAACATTTAAAAGAGTTGTGGAAGTTGTGTATGGATAGTTCTCATTACTATCGCCAGCACTGGTATTGGGGGGGAGAGGCGAAACTGAGAACAGAAGGCACTAAGATGGAGCTGACATCCATTCCTGATGAAGAATGGGCCATTGTGGAAGACGAGGCGCATAAATTCTGGGATGAAGTTGCGGAAACAAGTGATCGTACCAAAAAGGTTGTCGACATCTTTAAGAAATACAATGACACCATGTCGAAGGCGGGTAGGCCATATCGTTACAGTTAATGTGTCATGATTACGTTGGTCTTTTTGGTTCTGTTTAAAAAGACCCGCGTCATCGCAATGCGAGATATGGGGAAATAATGACGTTCTCTTATTAGAGGGCGACTCTTAATAACCTCTCTATTCTGAGGACGTTATTGTGTATAACGCAATTCAAGCCTACATAAGATTCATCTATAAATTCAATCGTGGTATGGGTGTCATCGCTATGTATTTAGTGTTGATTATGATGGGTATTTTGCTTTTTTCATCCATATCCAAAAGTGTTGGGTCACCACAAATTTGGGTAATTGAAATGGCACAATTTACCATGGCGGCTTACTACTTATTAGGTGGCGGCTATTCGATGCAAATGGATTCGCATGTACGAATGGATGTCTTTTATGGCAATTGGTCAGCAAAAAGACAAGCCATCACTGATGCGTTCACGGTTCTTTGTTTAATTACGTATTTGATTATGCTGTTTTATGGCGCGGTTTCCAGTACGGCGTATGCGATAGAGTACGGACAAAAGAATTACTCTTCATGGCGTCCACCGCTTGCCCCCGTAAAAATTCTAATGACGACAGGAATCTTTTTGATGCTGCTGCAAGTATTAGCAACGTTTGCACAAAATGTCGCGGAAGCCATGGGTAAACCATTTAAGATAGAGTGCCATCCAGAGGATTCATCAATATGAGCTACGAAATGATCGCGATATTGATGTTTTCTTCTTTGATGTTGATGTTACTGACAGGGCAAAGAGTCTTTGGTGCTGTTGGCTTTGTTGCTGTGGTGGCAGCGTTCTTCTTGTGGGGAGATGGGGGCTCTGAAATGGCCTTTAATGCCAGCATGAAGCTCATGAATTGGTATCCACTGCTTACTTTGCCGCTGTTTGTTTTTATGGGGTATATGTTATCCGAATCTGGTATTGCGAGTGATCTCTACAGGATGCTGCACGTTTGGATGGGGTCTTTAAAAGGTGGTCTGGGTATCGGGACCATTATTTTAATGGTGGCGATCTCTGCGATGAACGGTTTAAGTGTTGCGGGTATGGCCATCGGCACCAGCATTGCACTGCCTGAAATGTTAAAGCGTGGTTATGATAAACGGATGGTAACGGGAGTTATACAGGCAGGGAGCTCTTTAGGAATTCTTGTGCCTCCCAGTATTGTATTGGTTCTATATGGCATGATTGCTCGTCAACCCGTCAGCCAATTATGGTTAGCTGGCGTAATTCCGGGGTTGATTTTAGCGGTCATGTTTATTGCGTACATTGTTATTCGTTGTCGCCTACAGCCTGAACTTGGCCCACCGTTACCACAGGCCGAGCGGGACCTGATTACCCGCAAAGAAAAATATATATTGTTGGGTGCAGGTGTCTTGCCGCTGGTGGTTATTTTTTCTGTGATTGGTTTGTTTTTAATGGGCTATACCAGTTTGGTTGAGTGTTCTGCTGTTGGTGCTACGGTGGCTATGTTAGCGGCGTTGGTAAAAGGTCGATTGAATTTTCGTTTGATCCACACAACGCTAAGAAAAACCTTGGGCATCAGTTGCATGTTTATGTGGATCATTATGGCCGCATTGTGCTTTGGGGCCGTGTTTGATGGTTTAGGGGCGGTAAAAGCCATTGAAGCCTTGTTCCTAGAGGAGTGGGGCTTAAGTCCTTGGCAAGTGTTAGTGATGATGCAGGTATCTTATATCATTATGGGTATGTTCCTAGATGATACTGCGATGCTGGTAATTGTTGCTCCATTGTATATTCCTTTAATTATCGCTCTCGAATTTAATCCTATCTGGTACGGTGTTCTTTATACGGTAACGTGCCAAATTGCTTATATGACACCGCCATTTGGCTATAATTTATTCTTAATGCGTGCCATGGCACCTAAAGAGGTTGGATTGATCGATATTTATAAATCCATCACTCCGTTTGTGATCATCATGATGTTTGCTTTAATCCTATTTATGGTGTTTCCAGAGATTACTTTGTGGTTGCCTGAGCTTGTTTTTGGGTAGTAAAACGGCTTGGAAAGCATGCGATTAAAACGATTAAAACCGGACAGACTATGTAAAACGCATATTATAAAAAAGGAGACTTATTATTGTGGTTATGTACGGGTTAAAAGAATCGCCAGCCGAGCAGGTAAACCTGACAGGAACGTCCGATATTCTCCTGATTTGTGAACACGCTAGTCACTTTATCCCTGAAAGTTTTAGCAACTTAGGACTGACGGAAGAAGAGTGTTTAAGTCACATCGGTTGGGACATTGGGGCAGCGGATTTGGCGAAAAAATTAAGTCAGCAACTTGATGCGAGCCTGATTTTACAACGTTACTCAAGGTTGCTTTACGATTGCAATCGACCACCGAATGAATTGAGTGCGATACCGCCCTTGAGTGAGGTGACTGTGATCCCTGGTAACAGTGGATTAACGGCTGAGCAACGTGATTATCGAGTTCAGCGAGTTTATCAACCGTTTCATGAGGCCATAGACACACACATTAAAGATCGAAAAAAGGCAGGCAGACGCACTATTATTGTCACGATTCACAGCTTTACACCGACATTCAAAGGGCAAGTACGAACGGTTGAATTAGGTGTCATTTGTGATGAGGGAAATGATTATGCCAAACGCTTTTATCAGCAAGCGCAAGCGTTGAGTCAGCACGATATTCGTATCAATGAGCCATATGGCCCTTCTGACCCGGTTCTTCATATGGTGACTAGACATGGCACGGACAATCATATTCCTAATGTGATGTTAGAAGTTCGAAACGATCTGATTAAACACGCTAATGGCCAGCAAGAATGGGCGCAGTTAATTGGTACTGCCTTGAGCCAAATACAGGGATAGTGACAGACATCTACCTTCTAGTGATGAATTGCTTTTTGACATGAACGAATATTATTGAATAGTAAGAGGAAAACCGATGAACGGAATGTTAACTCTGGAACAATTGAAAGAAGAGTTTGCGGCTGGCAGCCTAGATACGGTTCTGGCGTGCCAAATTGATATGCAAGGCCGTTTAATGGGCAAACGTTTTCATATCGACTATTTTATTAATCATGCTGTTGATGAAACCCATTCTTGCAATTATTTGCTGGCGACGGATTTAGAGATGGAGACGGTATCCGGCTATAAGTCGACCAGTTGGGAAGCGGGCTACGGTGATTATGTGATGAAACCGGATCTGACGACATTAAGGAGAGTGCCTTGGCTAGAAGGTACGGCGTTGGTGTTGTGTGATGTATTAGACCATCATTACTACCCTGTAGCGCATTCACCACGCGCCATTCTACGTAAGCAAATAGACCGATTAGACGCTATGGGTATTGTGCCAATAATGGCGACAGAGTTAGAGTTTTTCATGTTTGATCAAAGTTATGCCGATGCTTGTGTCTCAGGTTATAAAGATATGAAGCCTGTCAGTTCTTATAATGAAGATTACCATATTTTCCAAACCACCAAAGAAGAAGGTGTGATCCGCGCGATCCGTAACGGTGTGTATGGCGCAGGGATTGTGGTTGAATGCTCTAAAGGTGAAGCCAGTGCAGGGCAAGAAGAATTAAACATAAAGTACGATAACGCCTTAACAACCGCCGATCATCACTCCATTGCGAAACACGCTTGCAAAGAAATCGCATGGCAAAATGGCAAAGCCATTACTTTTATGGCGAAGTGGGATAAAGACGCAACAGGCAGCGCTTCGCATGTTCATCAATCTTTGTGGAGCAAAGAGGGCAAACCACTGTTCTTAGATGAAACTCAGCCCTATGGTATGTCTGAATTGATGCGCCATTATTTAGCTGGGTTATTAGCGTATGCGGATGACGTTACTTGCTTATTAGCGCCTTATATAAATTCTTATAAACGTTTTCAAGAAGGTACGTTTGCACCGACAAAAGCGGTATGGAGTCTGGATAACCGGACGGCAGGGTTCCGTTTATGTGGTGCAGAAACAAAAGGCATCCGTATAGAATGTCGTATTGGTGGCTCGGATTTGAACCCTTATCTTGCGTTGGCTGGCCAGCTTGCGGCAGGTATCGCTGGGATAGAGAATAAACTGCCCTTGGAAGAGGCGTTTGTGGGTGATGCTTATGCGAGTGAAAATGCCCACCGAGTGCCAAACACATTGCGTGTTGCCATTGAAAAAATGAACGATTCAACCATGCTGCGAGACGCGTTTGGGGATGAGGTGGTTGATCATTATGTGCGAGCGGCCCGTTGGGAGCAGCAAGTATATGACCAGCAAGTGACTGATTGGGAAGTGGCTCGTGGTTTTGAACGTTGCTAAATAAATGAAGGGTCGTATTTTATGAGGTTTTAGAGATACATATTCTGAAGCCTCATTTGTGTGCTGCTTGAGACGTTTCTTTATGGACTTTTTTAATGAGAGAAAGCAGAAGCAAAAACGACGGTATGAACTCACGGTATTTTAAGTTTAGGTAAGAAAATGAAAAAAATTCAATGTGTATCTCCAGTCGATGGTCGTGTTTATGCGGAACGTGATGTCGCGACCAGTGATCAAGTGGCGACCGTATTTGCTAAAGCCAAAGCCGTTCAGTACCTTTGGGCACAAAAAAGTGTGGCGGAGCGTTGCGATTATTGTACGTTAGCGGTGGACGCTATGGTTAGCATGTCGGAGCGCATTGCGGAAGAATTAGCATGGCAAATGGGCCGTCCGATTAGCCAAGGTTCGGGTGAAGTGAAAGGACTGGAAGAGCGTGCACGTCATATGATCTCCATTGCGGAAGCGTCTTTAATGCCTTTTGATCCGGGTTTTAAAGAAGGTTTTAAACGCAAAATAATCCGTGAACCATTGGGTGTGATTATGACCATTGCGCCTTGGAACTTTCCATTTATGACCGCTCTGAATTCCATCATTCCTGCGTTACTTGCGGGTAATGCGGTGGTTTTAAAACACGCTGCCAATACTTTGCTGGTGGCTGAACGTATTCAAGATGCATTTGATCAAACAGGGTTGCCTGAAGGATTGTTTCAACACATTGTTCTTGATCATGCCACGACAAGTGATCTTATCGCTTCTGGCAATCTTGATATGGTGTGTTTCACTGGTTCAGTTGGAGGCGGTAAAGCAATGGAACAGGCTGCCGCTGGTCAGTTTATTCCTTTGGGGTTAGAGCTTGGAGGTAAAGATCCTGCTTATGTTAGGGCCGATTGTAATATGCCTTATACGATTGAAAACCTTGCAGATGGTGCCTTTTTTAACAGTGGTCAGTCTTGTTGCAGCATCGAACGAATTTACGTACATGAAAACGTACACGATGAATTGGTGGCAGGGTTAGCGACGGCGGGTCAGGCGTATAGATTAGGTGACCCATTAGACGCAGCGACAAACTTAGGGCCGATGATTAAACCAACTGCAGCGGATTTTGTGCGTCAGCAAGTGGCAGATGCCGTAGCGGCAGGGGCAAAAACGCACATAGACACGAGACTGTTTACTTTAGACAACCCCGGTTCGGCTTATATGGCTCCTCAAGTATTAAGTAATGTAACGCATGAGATGTCGATAATGACAGAAGAAAGCTTTGGCCCAGTTGTGGGCGTTATCAAAGTATCTAGCGATGAAGAAGCAATTGCACTCATGAATGATTCTGAATTTGGTCTAACGGCGAGTATTTGGACAGAAGATGTGACCGCCGCAGAACGTATCGCTCCCCAGTTAGAGGCGGGGACCGTTTTTATGAATCGTTGTGATTATTTAGACCCTGCTTTGGCTTGGACTGGCGTGAAAAGTACAGGCCGTGGTTGCTCGCTCTCTAAAATGGGCTTCGATGCATTAACAAGACCAAAAAGTTTTCACTTTAAAACAACGACTAATTGATCAGGCAAAAAACTGATCAGACAAAAGCAATAGGAGCGATGCGATGAACGCTTACGATTACATTATTGTTGGCGCGGGTGCCGCGGGTTGTGTGTTGGCCAATCGCTTAAGTGCAGACCCTAACGTCAGTGTTTGTCTTATTGAAGCCGGTGGCAACAGTAACAGTCCGTGGATAACGATTCCGGCTGGAATTTTTGGTCTTTATGGCAATAAAAAATACGATTATGCTTTTGAAGGCATACCACAAACGCATTTGCACAATCGTAAAATGATGGTGAATCGAGGTAAAACCTTAGGTGGGTCAACGGCGATTAACAGTATGGTGTATATCCGTGGCAATCAGAATGATTATAATGGCTGGGAGGCATTAGGCTGTAAAGGTTGGTCTTATCAAGAGGTATTGCCCGTCTTTAAAGCACTAGAAGCGAATCAAAGTCATCAAGCTGCGGAGTATCATGGCTTTAATGGTGAATTGATGGTTACAAAACAGCAAGATCCTCATTCAGTATGCACTCGGTTTATTAAAGCTGGTGCGGCTGCGTCACTTCCTGAAAATACGGATTTTAATGGGCCGACTCAATTTGGTTTAGGTGTGTACGACGTGAATCAAAATGAAGGTCAGAGAGTCAGCAGTTACCGTGCTTTTGTTGAACCTGTGTTATCACGTAACAATTTAACCATATTAACCCATACTGATGTCCTTTCTTTGATATTAGACGGAGATCTGGCGAAAGGCGTGAATGCTGAGTCTGACGGTAGTGTGAAACAGATATTAGCGAATAAAGAAGTGATTGTATCGTCAGGTAGCATTGTCTCTCCGAGGATTTTATTAGCGTCTGGTATTGGAAATAAAGCAGAATTGGAAGCGCTAGGCATAAAGTGCCAACTTGATTTACCTGGTGTGGGTGAAAACTTGCAAGACCACATTGATAGCATGGTGACGGTCAGAGCGAAAACGCCTGCTACGATAGGTGTGTCTTTGCATTCTTTGTTGCCTCATGTTGTATTGGCTCCGATTAAATACGCACTGCAACGTAAAGGTTGGTTAACAACCAATTACGTTGAAGCGGGTGGTTTTGCTAAAACGAAGTTCGCTGAAATAGCCGTGCAGGGTTCAGCCGATGCGGCCCCGGATATCCAGTTTCACTTTACGCCGTTGTATCGTAGCCATCGTGGTAAGAAGTTTGAATTTGGCCATGGTTATTCTGTCTTTACTTGTGTATTGCGTCCAAGGAGTAAAGGGTCCGTAAAACTGGCGAAAGACGGTACTCATCGGCAGGTGTTAATTGATCATAACTTTTTCTCTGATGAACGAGATCAGCAAGTATTGGTGGAAGGCATTAAAAAAGCCCGAGAGATATTGGCATCCCCTGAATTTGACGAAATTCGTGGAATAGAAATGGCTCCTGGTGCAGCGGTTCAAACAGACGAAGAGATCGTGCACTATTTACGTGATACCGCCAGCACTGTGTATCACCCTGTTGGAACCTGTAAAATGGGAATAGATGAGATGTCGGTCGTTGACCCTGAATCATTAAAAGTAAGAGGTTTAAAAAACGTGAGAGTGATCGATGCGTCTATTATGCCGACTTTGATTAGCGGTAATACCTCTTCCCCTTCTATGATGATTGCAGAGAAAGGGGCTCGTATGATATTGAGTGATGCTAACCATTAATGCCGCCTTATCTTAGATATAAATACTCAAAAGCGTCTTCGGATGCTTTTTTTGTGGGCTTGATTTATGGTGTAACACAGTTTAATCGTACATTAGCACCGCGAGTACATGAGCAATCGCTAGTATATTAGAACCCTGTTAAGGAATGGTAATGAAGTTATTAGTACAGAGAGCAAAAAATGCGAGTGTTACCGTAGAGGGTAAAGTAATCGGGGCCATTGAGCACGGTCAAATGGTATTAGTTGGTATTGAAAAGGCGGACACAGAAGCGGATTTGCAGCGATTAGCTGACAAGTTATTAAAATACCGAATGTTCAGTGATGAAGATGGAAAAATGAATTTAAACGTTAAACAAGCAGAGGGCGGTGTGTTACTTGTTTCTCAGTTTACTCTCGCGGCAGAAACAAAGAAAGGTCTAAGACCCGGATTTTCAACAGCAGCGATACCTACCGAGGCGGAACGCTTGTTTAATATCTTCGTTGAAATGGTGCGAAAACAGCACGATAACGTGGAAACAGGGCAGTTTGGTGCGGATATGCAGGTTAGCCTTATTAATGACGGCCCTGTGACTTTTATGTTGGATTAATGACGGCCCTGTGACTTTTATGTTGGATTAATGACGGCCCTGTGACTTTTATGTTGGATTAATGACTTTTTAGAAGTTTGATACTGTATTTAGACCTGAAAAAGAAGGCATCTATCAGGTGTCTTCTTTTGCTTCTTCTTTTTTATATTTATTTTTTGCGCTTTAAACGGATGCCATTACCTGCGTTATCAGGCGCTGGAAGCAAGGCGTGCGATGTGTGCATTTTTTCAACAATGGCGAGTGTTTCAGGTAGGAAAGGCGCGGCTCTGTGTTCTTTTATATCCAAATGACATCGGAATCGAACTTAAGTTATGAAAGTCCTCAGGGTAATTTTCTTGCATGTGTTTCGCAATTTTAAATCCATTGACTAAGATAGACTCTCCTCCAGTTGCGTCATTGACTAAACAATGCAGAAATTGCAATCCCGGTTGTAACTCTCTAGTCGGTAAGTCTGTATGTAGAGGTAAGCGTAGGTCTGTATAAGCCGCACTGTTGGTATTCATTTTAGCGCGGACATTGAAGACAGTACCAAAATTGGTTTCACGGATAAAAGAAATACGATTGGCTACTTTTACAACGGTTTCTGGTGCGGTATCGACCTGTTGAATCAGGGTAAGACCATATTCATTCAGATCGCGAAGCCAGTTAAGTAGCTCGGCATCGGATTGCATAACATTGTGATATTGATAAGTTGCAAGCTCTTGAGTAATACTGGCTTTATCCCATATTTTAGGTACCCATTGCTTCTCTGCTAAGCTTGACTCACTGTAACAGTGAGCACGTAACCAACCAGGGTGGAATTGGCTGATATGTTGTTCATGATCCCACTCAATTACAAGTCTGTGTTCATCAGAGAGGGATGCTTTTACCGGTTTTATAGTCAGAGGTGCATCACAAATTTCAAACACTTGTTCTCTCGTTAGATAAGTCACACATTGAGAACACTGACAATTGTCTCTAAGCCATAGATAATGGAATTCACTGTGATGACCATCATCCCATTGGAGGGTTAATGAATCGTCACCTAATTCTATTGCAACAGGACGTTGTTTGATTGGATAGGGTGTAAAAGACGCCAATTCGTTTTGATTATCAAGTGCTTGCATCACGTTATCCTAGATAATAATTCAGTGTTTTTTTTGGAGCCGTTGTTGAATTATCTTATAGTACGCTCGTGTTTTATTCGTGATACTAAGTCGACTATCTTTTATACATAGACGTCATTTTAAGGAGGAAATAGAGAAAATACGGGAGTATAGGTATAAAAAAAGAGAAGCGATGCTTCTCTTTTTTGTTAGTTAATAATTTATTATGACGTTTCTTTTAAATTTGGTTGCTCAGCGGTCTCTTCTTCTACTGGAACAGAGCGTCCAGCGATAAGTCCAACTTCAAACAATAACCACATAGGAATGGCTAATAAGGTTTGAGAGAAAATATCAGGAGGCGTAAGCAGCATTCCCATTACAAAGCACCCTAGAATGATATAAGGGCGTTTGGCTGATAGGGCTTTCACGCTGGTAACACCTGCTTTGATCAATAGGTAAGTGGCAACAGGTATTTCAAACGTTGCTCCGAACGCAAAAAATAACTTCAACACAAAGTTTAAGTAGTGGTTTATGTCTGTCATGACAGTGACTTCACTTGGGCCAATGGAAGTAAAAAAGCCGAATATGAGAGGCAACACAATGTAGTAAGCGAACACAATGCCTGCGTAAAACAAAAAAATACTGGAGATTAATAAGGGGATAGCGATCTGCTTTTCATTTTTATACAAGGCTGGCGCAATGAATGCCCATACTTGATAAAGAGTAAACGGAATAGACAATAATACCGCAATAGCAAATGTTAGTTTTAATGGTGCAAGGAATGGGGATGCCACTTCGGTTGCAATAAGAGAACTTCCCTCTGGTAATAGGAGTCTCAATGGCTCAGACACAATTAAATAAAGATCATTGGCAAAAACGTACAGCCCAAGAAACAAGACTAAAATAACCACAACGGTTTTTAATAAACGATTGCGTAATTCAATTAAATGAGAAACTAAAGGAGTTGGAGACGTGGTACTGTTATGACTCATTAGAGAGGCGCCCTGTAATGAATGTCTAATAAATAGAACTAAGTTTTTTCTGTTTGAGCGACTTTCGTTTCATCAGATAACTGTGAAGGTATTGCCGCTTCAGTGTTTGTGTCTAATGGCGTATCTGCTGGCTCGTGAGTTTTAAATTCTTGTTTTTCTTGATACTTTTCTTTTTCATCTGGGTTTTCAGGCAATGGAGTAATGGTATTTTGAATCGCATTGGATTCAGCCATAATCCGATTGTTTGTTTCTAGAATCTTTTGCTGTAACTCTTCTTGATCAAGCTGTTCATTTATCTCACGCTGTACAGAACCAATACTTCGTTTGATTTTTCTGATCCATAAGCCCGCTGTTTTTGCTGCATGGGGAAGACGTTCAGGGCCTAGGATTAGTAGACCCACAATGAAAACGATAAGAAGTTCTGAGAAACCTATATCAAACACAGATTATGCACTCTTGTCATTTTTATCGTTTTCGATCGTTTTGCTTTGAGCTTGAGGTTCGTCTTTATTTTCATCTTCCTTATTTACCGCTTCTTTAAAACCTTTCACGGCACCACCCAAATCAGAGCCTAGATTTTTTAATTTTTTTGTGCCAAAAATAAGGATAAGAATGGCTAATACAATAAGTAATTGCCAGATACTAATACCACCAAGCATGATGTTTCTCCTACTGAGATCGACTGGCTTTTTCATCTAAGCCAGATAAGTTAAATCGACGAGCAAGCTCATTTAGAACGTCTTCAGGACCTAAATCTAAATGAGATAGCATGACTAAAGTGTGGAACCACAAATCGGCTGTTTCATACACAAGGTGATTCTTGCTATCAGCGTGGTTTGCATCTTTTGCGGCAAGAATGGTTTCAATACTCTCTTCGCCCACTTTTTCTAAGATTTTATTTAAGCCTTTAGCGTGTAAGCTAGCAACATAAGAGGTGTCTGGTGATTCAGACTTCCTTTGTTCAAGCGTTTTAGCTAATTCGGTTAAAATGTCAGTACTCATTATACGCTCTCAAATGTTACGGTTTTAATACTAGCAGGTATATACCTGCAATAAAAAGTCCTAAGCTCATTATATCGGCACTGGCTAAATGCTCTAAGGCAACGGGATCCGATACAATCCAAGCACTAATTATGCTTAATATGCCTAATACTTTAAAAGGGGTGTTACGGCGGTTACGTTTGAACTCTTTATTGAGGCTGAGTATTGCCATTGTTTGAGCGTTTGACCTTTGTTCTTGTTGGCTGGCTTGGGCAAGTGCTGAATAAACAAGATTCGGTATTTGTGGAAACTGTCCTGCCCACTCAGGTGCTTGTTTTTTTAGCTCCTCCCAGATTCGTTGAGGGCCAATTTGTCGTTTCATCCACTTTTCTAAAAATGGTTTAGCGGTCACCCATAAATCTAGATCTGGATACAGTTGTCTGCCTAGACCTTCTATGTTTAACAATGTCTTTTCTAATAACACGAGCTGTGGCTGAACTTCCATATTAAAGCGTCTGGCCGTTTGAAACAGTCCAATCAAAACTTGACCAAAAGAGATGTCTTTCAGGGGTTTTGCAAACATTGGCTCACACACACTACGAATGGCCGTTTCAAAAGCATGAACGGGTGTATCTTTTGGCACCCAGCCACTTTCAACATGCAGTTGAGCTACCATACGGTAGTCTCTTTCAAAAAATGCGAGGAGATTTCGTGCTAAATAACTTTTATCTTCATCGGTTAAGCTGCCCATAATGGCGCAATCAATTGCAATGTATTTTGGTGATTCTGGTTTACTCGAGTCAACGAAAATGTTGCCAGGGTGCATGTCCGCATGGAAAAAACTGTGATCAAATACCTGAGTGAAAAAGATTTCTACTCCTCTTTCCGCCAAGCATTTCATGTCAACATTGGCGTTATTAAGATCATCAATATTAGCAACAGGAATACCAGAAATACGCTCAATTACCATGATGTTATTACGGCAATAATCCCAATGTACCTGAGGAACATACAAAAGTTCTGAATCTTGGAAGTTTCGTTGTAGAAGACCTGTATTCGCTGCTTCTTTAGCAAGATCTAACTCATCTAAAATGGTGTATTCGTAGTCGTTTACAACTTCGATGGGTTTTAGACGACGACCATCCTTACTGTACTTATTGATTAGCTTAGCGATGCTATACAGTAATCCGATATCTTGGTTAATAGTGTGTTCAATATTTGGGCGAATTACTTTAATAACAACGTCTTCGCCTGTTTTAAGTGTGGCTGTATGTACTTGTGCGATGGACGCAGAAGCAAGTGGTTCTAAAGAAAAGTTGATAAAGTGCTCATCAATTGGGGTATGTAAGGCTGTTTCGATGATGTGCTTTGCTTGTTCTCCAGAAAAGGGAGGGACTTTATCTTGCAGTTTGGCCAGTTGATCAGCTAAGTCATCGTCTAATAAATCACGGCGAGTGGATAGCAGTTGTCCGAATTTGACAAAAATAGGGCCTAAGTCTTCCAGAGCAAGACGAAGACGCTCTCCTCTGGTCTCTGTTAGTTTTTCTCTTCCTTTAGAAGATAGGTAACCCAGAGTCGATCTTATAAACCAGGGTAATTTATCAAGCGGTATGAAAGTGTCTAGTCGATAACGTATAACGACATAAAAAATGCGCCATGCACGTGTTAGGTTTTGCCACATAATTAATATTTAAACCCTTTGTGTAAAGCAACGATACCACCAGTGAGATTTTGATAAGAAGTACGTTCGAAACCTGCATTGCTCATCATGTCTTTTAGTGTTTCTTGATCTGGGTGCATACGAATGGATTCTGCTAAATATCGATAACTGTCGGCATCATTAGCAATGATTTGACCCATTAGAGGAAGAAGTTTAAAAGAGTAATGGTCGTAGATTGTAGATAAGCACCCAGATTCAGGCTTGGAAAACTCTAATACCAGTAATCTTCCACCAGGTTTAAGAACGCGATACATTGATTTTAAAGCGGCATCTTTGTCTGTCACGTTTCTCAAACCAAGCGCAATAGTAATACAGTCAAACGTATTGTCTGCGAAAGGCAGTGCTTCTGCGTTTGCTTGAGCAAACTTTACATTGCCAACAACGCCCTTATTTGCAAGCTTGTCTCGCCCAACTTTTAACATTGAATCGTTGATATCGGCCAGTACTACTTGCCCAGTAGAGCCGACGATACGAGAAAACCTAAGGGTTAAGTCCCCCGTTCCACCTGCAATGTCTAGTACTTGATGACCAGATCGGACACCCGATTGGTTAATAGTGTGCATTTTCCAAAGGCGGTGAATACCACCTGACATCAAGTCATTCATAATGTCGTATTTTGCGGCAACAGAATGGAATACTTGAGCAACCGCATCGACTTTCTCATCGGTAGGGATTTCTTTAAATCCAAAGTGTGTGGTTTTACTTGAAGACTCTTGCATAATTAAACTCAATCAAAAGGCTGTTCTGTGTTTATTATTCAACACTCAATAAAAAACACAGTATTTTTAAAAATACATCAATTCTTGGATAGGATACCTTAATCTGTAGATGATTTAGATACCTATTTAAATTTTATAGAAAAACGTGTTAGTTAGAGTTGAATATTACTTGGTTTCGACCTTGTTCTTTCGCAACATAAAGGTTTTTGTCCGCACGCTCAAACAGCTCTTCATGTGTTTCGTTGCCTGTTAATAAAGCAATGCCAATAGAAATAGTAATCGGTACTGGTTGGCCTTGAACATTAAATGGCATTTCTTCGACAGCTTGACGAATGGCTTCCATTTTCATTTTTGCTTCGTCAGGGGTGGTATTGGATATTAATATGACAAACTCTTCTCCTCCGTAGCGAAACACCATGTCTTTTTCTGTTAAAGCACTGCGGATTTGTCTAGGAATTAATCTCAGAACTTTATCTCCTGCTAAATGCCCCCACGTGTCATTTACATTTTTAAAATGATCGATGTCGCATACCGCAAGTGCCAGTTGAGTATTGGCTTTTTTGTTTATATTACACAGAGGTAAAACTGAATCTTGGTATGCGGCACGGTTGGGTAGATTCGTGAGGCTGTCTGTCATTGCTTGAGCCAATTTATGCTGCAAATTAAGGCGTAGAGTGGAGGCGTCTTTCTCCATTCTACTAACTTTATTGCGTAATTGGGAGATCGATTGAGCGGCTTGTTTATCTTGCTCAATCATCTGTTTCTGATATTGATCCATTGTTGAGGCTATCGTGCCTAATCTTTCTCCGATTAGGCTTTTCAAACTGCCTAAATCAGTGGCTTGAGATACATGAGATGAAGTGTCAGCAACTTGTTGTTGCAAATTTGAATTAAAATCATTGCGTGTATTTGTTAGCGTTTTTTGGCTTTTATAACTGGTGACAATGCTGGCATTGATGGAAGCCAGTTGGGAGTTGAGCTGACTTAAATAAGAGGTCAAATCTTTCTGATTTTTTCCAAGCGCAATCATGGCTAAATTGGTGGTTTCTGCAACCATTTTAGGAATGTGTTGTAACTCTTTGGACTCATTGAGAAAAGATTTTATATCACTGATTTGGTCATCAAAGTTTTCAGGTAATGATAAATTGTCTAACAAGGTGGTGAGTGTTTGAGATACATCTAATACGACACTTGTATAATCCTGGTTTGACGCTCCTTGGTTCTTATTATCCTCTTTAGAAAAAAGTTTTTGAAAAAGTGAATGTTTCTCCGTTTTTTCTCCGGCAGACTGCTCTAAGGTCGTTTCTATTAAGTTGATATAAGATTCAATTAAATCTGGCCATTGGTGAATATATTGCCAATTGCTACGTATTTTCGTAAGTAAATCTTTCTTTTGTTTTTGCGGTACGGAGTGACCTAGAATGTGTTCTAATAGATCTACCAAATCATGCAAAGTGTCACGAAGTTTTTTTGAGCGTAAATCTCGTGCTTTATCGGCTTGTAATAACTTTGGCTCAAGGTCTTTTAATGCCTTGTTCATTGTATCCACATCTATGTTTGATGTAATGATATTTCGTATTTCTTTAAGTGCCAGATCCAGCTGAGGGTCGATGCCCTCTGCCATAATGCTTGTTCTTGAAACAGCCTTACGGAGTGCTTCTATCAGCTGTGTTGTTGCTGGATCTGACATTTTGCCTCTCTTTAACTACATTGTTTTACGTTCTTGCTCAATTAGATAGTCAACGACATTGTAGATATTATTGCTACCATTTGCTGTTTCTGCCGTTACCAAATATTTTCCATTCACAATCAAACCAGGTACACCACGAGCACCGTACGCTCTAATTTTTGCATCAGCTTGTTTTAAGCGACTATTAACTGCGAAAGAATTATATTGCTTTTTAAACTCGGCTTTACTAACACCATGCTGAGCAAAAAACTCTGCTAAATCGTCTTCTGAGTTTAGACGACGTTTGTCTAAATGTATGCTGTTAAATAGAGCCATATGTGTTTTATCTAAAACATCAAGAATATCAGCAATATGATAAGCTTTTGCGTGAGCAAGCCAATTACGACCAAAAACGGCTGGAGTGAATTTAAAATCAACATCGCTAGGTAGGTCTGCTAACCATGCGTGCGTTAACGGTTCTAATGCAAAACAATGTGGGCAGCCGTACCAAAAGATTTCAACGACTTCTATCTTATCAGGTGATGCTGTTCTTACCGGTGTTTTTATAAGTGTGTAGCCGTTTCCTGGGCTGTATTCAGCTGCAAGGGCGAGTGCCGGTAAAACAAAAGCAAGTACAAGCGATATCAACAATCTTTTCATTGTATTCTCCAAATAATGTTATTAAGCAAATAGTTGTACGAATTTTTCGTAGAAATTTTACCTAGATTTTGACATTACATAGGCGTTAAAAGCGGTTGTTTTCGTTAACTTTACGTAATGTTTACGACGACCCCTCCTAAACATCCTGTCAAGAGAGGCTTCGTGAATCATGCTTTCTGACTATTATGCCCTTATAAAACATTAGATTTTGCTATCAGCCCTAATATAAACCCTGAATGTAGCTGGACACAGCTTCAATTTCACGATCATTCATTTTAAACGCAATGTCTCTCATGATTTTAGAGGGGTCGTTTGCACGTTCACCTTTCTGGAAAGATTTTAATTGCGCGTTAGTATAATCTGCATGTTGTCCACTTAAGGCTGGAAACGCGGCTGACCCTAGACCTTTTCCTGCTGGCCCATGGCACGCGGTACAAGCTGGAACGCCTGTTTTTGGATTACCTGTACGATAAATAGCTTCACCTGCTGCAACTAATTCAGGGTCTGCTTGGCCAATAACAGTGGGGTTACTTGCAAAATAAGCAGCAATATCAGCCAAATTTTCTTTTGTTAAGTTATCAAGTAAGCCTGTCATTTGAGCAACAGGACGACTACCAGACTTAATATCGTTTAATTGTTTCAGAAGGTATTTTTCTTGCTGGCCAGCGAGTTTTGGAAAACTAGGCGCTAGGCTGTTGCCGTCTGTGGCATGACACGCAGCGCAAACAGCGGTCAATTCTTTTCCAGCTTCGGCATTGCCTTCCGCCATAGCTACTGAAGTTGCTCCAATTGAGATCAACATACCTACTATTACTTTTTTCATTCGCTGCCCCTGAAATATCGATAAAAATGCGTTTATTTTGACTGGCATGACAAAATAAACCTATATATGGTCTGTATACTTACCTACTGCACTAGAGTAATCAAGAAGTACCGAGTTAAAGCATGGTAAATAAACAATTTAGAAGGCATTATATACAACCAAATGAAAAACGTGAACGCTAATCAGACTCTATTGACGAATATCAACTTATGACCCCCTTTGATCCTATTTTTCACTCAGCTCATTTTATTAAAAGTGCTGAGAAACTGTCCCAGTGCCCTGTTGACCAAGGTTTCGAGGTCGCATTTGCTGGCCGGTCGAATGCTGGCAAATCTACGGCACTGAATACATTGACTGACCAAAAGAAATTAGCAAGAACATCTAAGACACCAGGTCGAACTCAGCTGATTAATTGCTTTGGCTTAAATGTTGAAAACAGACGGCTAATTGATTTGCCAGGTTATGGTTTTGCTAAAGTGCCTATTGCTATGAAGGTAAATTGGCAGGCTCATATGCAAGACTATTTAATGAATCGACATTCATTGATTGGATTTGTTTTGGTGATGGACATCCGTCATCCACTAAAAGAGTTCGATGAATTAATGCTAGATTGGGCTCAAGCGAATAAAATGCCGGTGCATGTTTTATTAACAAAATCAGATAAGTTAAAGCGAGGTCCTGCCAAATCGACGATGTTGAGAGTTCAGAGGAACTTAAATGATCGTGGCGTGATCGGATCAGTACAGACTTTTTCAGGGCTTTCTGGTGAAGGTTTAGATGAGTTAAGAATGAAGCTTGGAGAGTGGTTAGAGTTAGGCGAATTTACTAAAGAGTAAACTCTCTTGAAACCTCCATCGAATACTCTAAAAATGGGGCTGATATAAAGCATATCAGCCCCATTTTTTTATTGTGGCTGTAAGTATTCGGTTAAGTAAGTATCAAAGTCCATCTCGTCAGAGGATTCAATATCTAGTTGATTTTTCAATGATTCTTCCGCTAATTGAGAGAATTTCTTTGCTATTTCATTAGGGAGTTGTGTCGTTAACCAACCTTCTTGTTGACTGTTTGCCAATTCCAACATGGCTGTTTTATATCCAGAGGCATTTTCTGTCAAAGCTAATATTTTATTGGAAGGTAAATTGGTTGGGGCGTTAAAGACAGAAATTTCTTTTTCGATTGAGAGTAGATAATTCTCATTACCTGTTTTAGCAGTTAAAAACTCGGCAACTTTTTTGAGTTCATTAAGTAGATCTAGGCCCTGAGTTTGTAATGGTACTTTGCCTTTTCCAAAGTCGAATAAGTAATTGTTGTCTCGACCATGTGTTGCGATTTCTTGTTGGAGATCCCTAAGGGCGTGGCATTCTTCTTCTTCTAATTGACTGTCGCCAGCCAACATACAAAAGACTAAGAAAACATCGATGAAATATAAGGTATCTTCGTTCATTCCGATAGGTGAAAACGGGTCAATGTCCATGATACGCACTTCAATGTATTCAACACCTCGTGCATGAAGGGCTGTACTTGGGTGTTCACCGGGCTTTGCGACCCTTTTAGGTCTAATATCGCTGTAATATTCGTTTTCGATTTGAAGAATATTGGTGTTTAACTGCCGATATTCCCCTTCGACTTTTAATCCAATGTCTTGATACTTTGCATAAGGGGTCTTAAGGGCTTGTTTCAGCGTATCTATGTAAGTACCCACTTCGTTATAGCAGACAAACAAGTCCGCTTGAGCGTTATTTTGATAACCAAGATCACTCATACGAAGTGAGGTTGCGTGCTTTCCATAATAAGTATCTGTGCCCAGTGTCTGTAACTTGTCCGTACCTTTAGTGAAAAAACTTGCATCTACGGCAGGTGACGCGCCAAACAAATAAGAGAGCAACCAAGAATTGCGTCTAAAATTACGAATTAATGCAAAGTAGTTGTTGGATTTAAAATCTTGTAATGATTCATTTGTTCGTGACTCTGTCCTATAAGATTGTAAGAAGTGCCAAAAGCTGTTGTCGAAAGAGAAATTATAGTGCATACCTGCAATGCATTGCATTATGCGACCATAACGATTTGATAAACCTTCTCTATATACGTACTTTAATTTACCTACGTTGGATGTACCATAATCTGCAATTGGGACGTCGGTATTATCGTCTAAGTAACATGGCATGCTAGCAGGCCACAAACATTCATCTTGTTTTGATAGTGTATGGTTAACAACGTGGTGAATGGTTTTTAATTCAGAAATAACCTCTTCTACACTTGGATGTACGCCTGTGATGAATTCCATTAATGATTCTGAATAATCAGTAGTAATTGATCCGTGAGTGAGAGCCGACCCTAATGCTTTTGGGTGTGGAAGGTGAGAGATTCTTCCGTTACTTTTTTTGACCCTCAAGGCTTCACGCTCAACGCCTCGGTGGAAGGTTAATGGTGTCGCGTCGATGTTCTTCTCACAGAATAAATCGAGTGCCGTTAAGGCATTGGAAAGCGGAGTAGTCAAATTGTTTTCCTTCTTACGTAAGGCGTTTAATAACGGTTTTGCTGATTGTACTCTTGTGTGAATCGTAGCATCAATAGAGGAAGGAATAGTTTCCACATTCATTGCTGATTACGTGGGGTGATTTAGCCATTATTTATTACTTGTAACAGTACGCAGTGGTAATACGGAGTTCGATATATGAGGATGAGGTTTAAAAATAACGATAGTTAGATAAGTATGTTTTGTATGAATAAAAGCGTGAATTCAATTGCTTATGTAGATGAATCCACGCTTTTTATTTGTTTTTTACTTTATCGGTTTGTCAATTGAGAACTTTGTATCGAAATCACGTAAAACATAAAGTGTCACAATGCCCGCTAGAATAGGCCAAGCCGCAAAAAATAAAAGATTAGCAAATGGATCGAAATAGCGTGCCATCGGTGCAATAGTTGACCCTAGGTGAAGAATTAGGATAGTCAAAGTCATCCAGCGTTTTTGAAAGCCTACCAAAAAACTGAGAACGATAATTGCTTGTATTATGCCAATGAGTAAGATAATAGAAGGGTTAATATCGGAAATGGCGTAAAAGGCTTTGAAAACAGCCGCAGTATGCTCGGGATGGACGAATTTATCCAACGTCCACATGATAAAAACAAGAAAAACACTTGCGCGTATACCAAATAACACCCAGCTTAGTTTTTCTTGTGGTACGGATACAGTATTCATAGCAAAACCTTATATTGTGTAAAAAATGATTTCTAAAAGATATTCCGACGAGGAATACCAGATAGTCTGAATGAGCAAGCGGCGTAGTCTAAAGAAAAACGCATGTCACTCAATAGGATGAATAAACCATTCAAAGTATTATCTTGGTTTTTACGCTGTGAGAAAGAATTAAGGTTTTAATAAGTAAGAAATGTCAGATTGGCGGGATTTATCATGACATTTCACATGCTGAGACGTAATGTGAACGTCAGAGAAGTATGAGCCGACTATTAAAATTAGCATGGAGAGGAAAAAAACATCTACTATTTAAAAAATAGATGTTTTTTGATGAGTTATATATTGATGGATTAGCTTGTTTTATAAGCGCATTTCTATTCCGGCTGTTTGCATCTTTTCTTTGGCTTCTTGAATGCTGTACTCTGCGAAATGAAAAATACTTGCAGCAAGAACCGCATCCGCTTTGCCTTCTTTTATGCCATCAACTAAGTGGTCTAAATTGCCAACACCACCAGAGGCAATGACCGGAACATGCACGGCTTCGCTAATCGCACGTGTGACTCCAAGATCAAAACCATTCTTTGTACCATCACGATCCATGCTGGTTAACAGAATTTCACCTGCACCGAACTTGACCATTTTCTTCGCCCATTCAACAGCATCAAGCCCCGTAGGTTTTCTGCCACCATGAGTGAATATTTCCCATTTGTCTGCTTCACCTTCTTTGCTGACTTTTTTTGCATCAATAGCAACAACAATGCATTGCGAGCCAAAGCGCTGAGCGGCTTCTCGTACAAATTCAGGATTAAATACCGCCGCTGTGTTAATGCCAACTTTATCGGCGCCTGCATTCAACATGAGTCGTATATCATCACAAGTGCGGATGCCGCCACCGACGGTTAAGGGTATAAAAACTTCACTGGCAATGGCCTCAACCATATGCACGGTGGTTGCTCTGTCATCTGAACTGGCGGTGATGTCTAAAAAAGTAATCTCATCGGCACCTTGTTCATTGTATCTCTTGGCTACTTCAACAGGGTCTCCCGCATCTCGGATGTCAAGGAATTGAACGCCTTTTACAACACGGCCATTGTCAACATCAAGGCAAGGAATGATGCGTTTTGCTAAGCCCATTTTTCGGCTCCTAAAATCAGTTTACGCTAAAGGATGATGCGGTAAAGTTAAGGCTTACCATCCCAATTGATGAAGTTCTTATAAAGTTGCAAGCCATACTTGTGGCTTTTCTCTGGGTGGAATTGAACAGCAAAGACGTTATCTTTTGCTAAGGCCACACAGAAGTTCAACCCATAATCACACGTTCCAGCGACTTCATTTTTATTCTCTGGCACAACATAAAAGCTGTGTACAAAATAAAAACGCTCATTATCTGGGATGTCTTTCCATAGCGGGTGCTTGATGGCTTGTGATACTTGGTTCCAACCTATATGAGGGACTTTTAATTTGCTGCCATCATAATCTTTATGTGCTTCACCAAAAAAAAGGGCAGTACCTTGAAAATGATTCAAGCAATCAACGCCATCGTTTTCTTCACTGTGGGACATTAAAGATTGAATACCAACACAGATGGCTAAAAAGGGTTTTTCAGCCATGGCTTTGCGAATACTAGGTATAAGCCCTGTGTTGTGCATTTCACCAATGCAATCGCGTATTGCGCCAACGCCCGGCAATAAAACTCGGTCTGCGGCATCGATTGTTGCTGGGTCGCTGGTAATGATTATTTGCGTGTTTTCATCTGCAACATGCTCTAGCGCTTTAGCGACGGAATGAAGATTCCCCATGCCGTAATCAATAACCGCTACAACCGATTTTTGTTTGTTTGTCATTGTGAGTCCTTACAAGCAACCTTTGGTGGATGGCATTTGTCCCGCCATGCGTTCATCTAATTCCAGAGCCATACGCAAAGCACGGCCGAATGCTTTAAAAATGGTTTCTGCTTGGTGATGTGTGTTTTTACCGCGCAGATTGTCCAAGTGCAAAGTGACTTTTGCATGGTTAATAAAGCCATGGAAGAATTCAGAAAATAGATCAACATCGAACCCACCAACAGAGCCGCGAGTGAATGGCACATGCATTTCTAGACCTGGGCGGCCAGAAAAGTCGATGACAACGCGTGATAATGCTTCATCTAATGGGACATATGCATGTCCATAACGCTTGATGCCTTTTTTATCCCCAACGGCTTTGTCAAAAGCTTGGCCTAACGTTATGCCTAAATCTTCGACAGTGTGGTGAGCATCAATATGTAAATCACCAACAGCATGGATATCCATATCAATTAAACCGTGGCGTGCTACTTGATCCAGCATGTGGTCAAGAAAAGGAACACCTGTTTCACAGTTGAATTTACCTGTGCCATCTAAGTTGATCGAAACGTTTATTTGAGTTTCAAGAGTATTACGTTCAACGCTGGCAATGCGGTCTGACATGAATAAGTTCTCCGTGCTTTTTAAAAAAGAAAGTATGAGGCTAGCTTATAGGAAAACTGGGTTCTAGCCTATAGAAATGCGCTACATTATAGAACGGAGCTTCTTAGGCTTCTATCCTAAAATGACTCTCTTTTGAATTCTTCTTACGTTTGTTGGTTTAGATGGCGTTTTCAATATGTTCTAATGTGCGAGTATGATCTTAGGTGGGTTTTATTGTCATTAAAAACTCAGCCATTTTTTGTGATTTTAATGTTTAATGGAGAGTGACATGGTTTGGTTAAAGCGGTTAGGTTTAGGGATTGCTGCAATAGTGGCTTTATTGATTGCAGTCATTATTTACATTGTTGTATTCATTGATCCAAATGACTTCAAAAAAGAGCTTAAAGACGTTGCAAGCAAGCAAGCTGGTGTCACTTTGCGGCTTGATGGCGATATTAGCTGGTCGTTTTTCCCTTGGTTAGGTTTGGAGTTGGCAGACATCGGTGTAGCTCTAGGAGACCAACCAGAATTAGTTCAGTTCGGTAAGGCTGAGTTTGGTTTAGCTATCCTTCCTCTTTTGAGCCAAACCGTTCAAGTGGACAGAGTGAAGCTGATTGATTTGAAGGCGAACCTTGCTGTTGACAAACAAGGGGGACAAAATTGGGTGTCAGCGATTACAGCCGATTCAACAAGGTCGCCGAACACGGTCACAGCTCAAACCACGAATGAACCTAGCTCCACAAGCAGTTCAGCCCCTTTGTCACTACCCAATATTCAGCTTGACCAATTGCTAGTACAAAATGCGATCGTGCAATATCGAGATGAGCAAAATGATGTCATCTTAAACACCACATTGAATCTTGAATTGAATAATGTTCGTTGGGATGAAGCTTGGCCTATGTTACTCGATGTTTCTTTGGAAACCAGTAACCTTGCGGGCCAGAATAAAATAAATACGGATGTTGTTTTAGGTGCTAACTTATCAATTTTCCCTGAAAAAGAAGTTGCTTCGTTAGAAAAAATCACCTTAAAAACCAATACTGTCGCGGACTTTTTACCTGTATCTCCTCTGGATGCGTCTATTTCTATAGAACAAGTGAATGTCAATCTACCACAAGAGAATGTGTTAATTGATCGCGCACAGTTTGATACGTTAGGCGTCAACCTTCTAGCGACAATCAATGCCTATCAAATATTGAGTGCTCCTGCGTTCGACGGTACGCTAGAGTTAGCTCAAATGAACCCTCGTGACCTCTTGGCCTTGTTATCCATTGAATTGCCAGAAATGAGCGATTCAAAAGCGCTCACCAGTTTGTCGGCAAATATGTCTTTGTCTGGCACGGCCAAAAAGCTGCAAGTCACCCCTTTTGAATTGAATTTTGACGAAACAACATTTAATACAACGGCTCAGGTGGATTTAGAACCTTTGTACTGGGATGTATCTCTTAAAGGTAATGCTCTGGATGTAGACCGCTATTTACCGCCTAAATCTGACGAACCAGAAGCCGCCATAAATTCTCCTGAGGCAACGTCCCCTCCACCAGCGGACACAAGTATTGAGGAATTACTGCCAGTTGAATTGATTAGAACGTTAAATGGGCGAGTGAGTGTTGAGTTGGAGAATTTGAAAGTATTAAATTTGAAACTGGATTCTCTGACAGCAAAATCCACACAATCAAATGGTTTGGTGAAATTAGAGCCACTTAACGTAGATCTGTATTCAGGGAGTGCGCAACTCAATGCCAATGTTGATGTTCGTAAAAATACTCCTATTATTACGGTTCACCCTGATGTTAAAAACGTTCAAATTCGACCTTTGTTAAATGATTTTATGGAGCTGGAAAAAATTGCAGGTAACGCTGTCATTAATGGCAGTATCGATCTAAAAGGGAACAGTGTTGACGCGCTTATGAGTTCATTAAGTGGTGATCTTCTAGTAGAAGTGAAAGAGGGTGCTTTGGTTGGAATGAACCTGACTAAAACAGTTTGTGCAGGAATTGCCGCTACACGAAGTGAATCCTTATCTCAGTCTGCATGGGGTGAAGATACGCCTTTTGAATTGCTTACTTTCCCTGCGCATATTGTAAATGGTGACGTGTCTACTCCGGGATTGGCTATTACTGCCGTCGGTTTACAGGTAACAGGCAATGGTGTCATTTCATTGCCTGATTCATCTTTAAACTATAAAACGCATGTCGCGTTTGCAGGAAGTCAATTGGATAATGCTTGTAGAGTAAAAGACACCTTTACTGAACTGGCATTCCCAATTGTGTGTGAAGGCCACTTTAGTGATGACCCTGCAGGTTTATGTGCTCCTGATATTAAGGGATTCGGCAAGGTGTTTGCGGATCTGGCAAAAGCAAAGTTGAATGTTAAATTAGATGCTGAAAAGGTTCGTGCCAAAGCGAAACTCGATGCGGCTAAGGCACGAGCACAAGAAAAACTAGATGCTGAAAAAGCCAGAGCAAAAGCAAAATTAAAAGAAGAAGAGGAGAAAGCGAAAGAAAAATTAGAAGATAAGTTAAAAAGTAGTCTAAAAGGCTTATTTGGCTAATGCGTATTATTACCCTATTTATCTTTCAAATACCCAAGAGAAGTGTTTGCTTCTCTTGGCCGTGAGAACTCAATGATCCCTGCTGAAAATTTTTCTGAACGCGTATTATCATGGTTTGATGAACATGGTCGTAAAAACTTACCATGGCAACAGGATAAAACACCGTACCGTGTTTGGATTTCGGAAATTATGTTGCAACAAACCCAAGTGGCTACAGTTATTCCTTATTATGCTCGATTTATGACATCTTTTCCTTCTGTGGAAGCATTAGCGAACGCCTCTGAAGACGATGTGTTATCTCATTGGAGCGGACTTGGGTATTATGCAAGAGCGCGTAATCTGCATAAAGCCGCGAAAAAACTGGTCAGTGAATTTGATAGTGAATTCCCTTTAACTGTTGATGGTGTGTGTGAACTCCCCGGTATTGGACGCTCAACGGCAGCGGCCATTCTTTCTATTTCTAGAGGGGTTCAGGCGGCGATATTGGACGGTAATGTTAAACGCGTCCTTGCTCGATTTCATGCCGTTCCAACGTGGCCGGGAGAGAAGAAAACCGAAAACCAGATGTGGGAGATAGCAGAAGGGTATGCTCCACAAGATAGGGCGGGTGATTATACACAAGCTATGATGGACTTAGGTGCAACCCTTTGTACGAGAAGTAAACCTCAGTGCCTTTTATGCCCTTTACATGAGGATTGTATGGCGATTAAACTGGGCGATCCAACGGATTTCCCCATTAAAAAAGTGAAGAAAACCAAGCCAACAAAAAGCACTGTTATGCTTATTTTGATAAATGAGGATGGGCAATTATTACTTGAAAAAAGGGCGTCTGTTGGTATTTGGGGAGGGCTATGGAGTTTACCTGAATCGGAAGAAAGTGAGTCTCTGATTTTAGATGCGGAGCAGCGTTTCCACTTCCAATTAATGTCTGAAGAATCATTAGAGTCGTTTCGCCATACCTTTAGTCATTATCATTTAATGATTCACCCGGTTAAATTGGTTGTTGAATCTCAATCAATGATACACGACAGTAATAAATATCAGTGGTGTACTAAAGATAATGCGTTAAATTTAGGTTTGCCTGCACCCGTTAGGCAGATCTTAATAGATATGGAATAAGTGGAAATAACGAAGGTGCTTACATTAAATTGTCATATTCGTTTGCTTTAATTAAAGCTATTTAAGTGGATAACGGTAAGTTGTAATGTCTGTTTTTTTTGAAATTTTTACACGCTTTTTTGTATTAGGTTGCAGCAGTTTTGGTGGCCCTGCCGCTCACTTAGGATACTTTCATCGGGAGTTTGTGGAGCATCGAAAATGGGTGTCGAAAGACCATTACGCTCAGTTTGTTATGCTTAGTCAGGTGATTCCTGGGCCTGGTTCTAGTCAAGTAGGGTTCGCGATTGGTTATCATCGGGGTGGTTGGCTGGGTGCTGTCAGCGCTTTCTTAGGCTTTACTTTACCTTCTGTAGTGTTGATGCTGGTATTGGTCTGGGCAAATGTCAGTTTACAGACGAATGCTTTTATTCAGTATTGGTTACATGGCCTTACATTGTTGGCAGGTATTGTTGTTGCTGATGCTTGTTATACGATGTGGAAACAGTTTTGCAAAACTAAGGTAACCAGCGTAGTCGCTATTTTGTCTGTGGTCTTTTTGTTTGTGTGGCCGTTTGGGTTAGGCGCTTTGGCATTATTGTTTATAACTGCGATGGTGGGTTGTTTTTTATCGACTCATGAACAGAAAAATGCCGTTGAACTTGCGGATGTACGTTTTGCGAATATTGCGGGCTTGATCGCGGTTGCTCTTTTTTTATTAAGTTTCCTTACTTTTTCATCTATTGCTCTTGATGTTTTCTTTGATTATTACCAAGCGGGAAGCTTGGTATTTGGTGGTGGACATGTCATTTTACCGTTATTACAAAATGTCTTAGATCAACAGTCTGAAGAAATAATCTTAGCAGGGTATGCATTGGCTCAATCTGTTCCTGGGCCTATGTTTACTGTAGCTACTTTCCTAGGTGGTGTAACTGGAGCGAATGTTGGGGGAATCGGCTCACTTGTATTAATTGGTGGGCTGGCGACATTAGGCGTATTTCTTCCTGGGCTACTGCTTATGATGTTTGCTCAGCATCATTGGAAACAGTTGTCGACAATTCCTAAAATGAATGCAGTGATCGTGGTGTTAAATGCGGCGGTGGTTGGATTACTAATGTACATATTTATTTCGGTGGTATTACCCCATAGTGTGTTAGGTTTTATTGATGGCGTCATTGTATTGTGTGGTGGTGTTTGGCTCTTTTGGAGGCGACCAAGCATTCTTATACTGCTACTGACATTTTCTATTATGGCCTTTGTTCGTTATTTAATCGCTTGATTTATAGTCGTTGTGCCATATTAAGGAAGGTGCTAATAAGTCCTCTTGTCTCATCATGTGAATAAAAGCCTGCTATTCGAGGCGAGTATCGAATGTGAATAGCTGGCCTATTTTCGAGATACTCTAGTAGACTTATTCTCCCCTTCCTTAAACGAAGTGGTTGTTTAGTTTTGATGACATGTTATTTTTGATTTTTCTAAAAGGCCCATATTATGGCGAATACAGTGTTTTGTAAAAAGTATCAGAAAGAACTTGAGGGATTAGAGCGAGCTCCTTTTCCCGGGGCTCGTGGACAAGATGTTATTGCTACTGTTTCTAAACAAGCGTGGCAAGAGTGGCAAACCTTACAGACCATGTTAATTAACGAAAAGCAGCTGAATATGATGATGCCTGAGTCTCGTAAGTACATCATGGAGCAAATGGATAAGTTTATGAATAATGAACCAACAGATCGTGTCACAGGATATGTGGATCCAAGTGATATTGTAGAACTGTAGATTCACTATGATCTCGTTCAATAAACAGGAAGCGATTAGGCTTCCTTTTTAGCCGTTGATTAATGCGCCTTTACTGCGTTACAAAGCTCGCAAAGAGCAAATCAATGACGGGCTCTTGTCCTGTTTCTTCTTTTAAAGTGGCGTTTAATGCTTCTAGAGCGTCTTTGCGGCTTTGTTCTCGTGCAAGCGCGCCTTTCACTTGCTCATCCTTTAGTTGGCTCATAAAGATGACAATCGCGTCTCTTACTAATGGCATGTTATCGTGTATGTAACTTGCCGTTTCTGTTTTTGATCTCAGTGTAATACTGGTCTTAATGTATTTTAGTTTTTTGCCTTTAGAGCCATAGTTGACAATAAAGTCAGGCGAGAGCTCAACGTAAACGGGCAGGCTTACTACGTCTTCATCTGCTGCATGAACAGGGCTTAAAGCAACAAAGCCCAGTAAAAACGTCAGTAAAATGTAAGGTATTGTCCATAGTTTCATAAGGTGTCTCGTTTTAAGTTCAATTATTTGTATACTACCTGCCAATAAAGTCTTATGTCAGTAGGTATTTGTATTTTATCGGATATTAAAATGTGAATAATGCTGATTTATTATGATTTCCCCTTTATACGAGGCTGATATGTTGCACTTTTTTTCTATACGTCGTTTTCACGGATTTGTCGGCTTTGTTGCGTTTGTGTTGCTCGCTGTTGCTTTTTATATGGAATATGAAATGGGATTAGAACCTTGCCCTCTTTGTATGCTCCAGAGAATTGTCTTTTTAATCATTGGTATGGTCTCTATTGCGTCGGCTTTACATCATTCAGCAAAGTCATACCGACGGTACGCTATTGGGGTTATTGTTTTTTCTTTATTAGGCGCTGGTTTATCGATACGTCATTTATACCTCCAAGGTTTACCAGAAGAACAACTGCCTGCGTGTTTACCAGGGTTAAGTTATATGGTTGAAGTGTTTTCATGGCAAGAAATTGTGTCTGCTATGATTCTGGGAACAGGAGAATGTGGGGATGTTGTTTGGACCTTTCTAGGATTAAGTATCCCTGGTTGGACCTTAGTGGCTTTTGTTGGAATGGCGTTAATGAATCTAATGATTACAATGAAAGCAAAGCAGGCTTAAAACGTTTGTTGTTAAAGTGTTAAAGGGCTTTGTGAATGTCTTGCAGCCTGAATTGGATGAGAATATGCTATTGATAATAACTTATTCTAGGGAGCTATCTTATGTTGGAAAGTTGTAAATCTGCACAAGAACGTTGGGGCGGTGTTCATGACATGATAGATCGTTGGTTAGAGCAGCGTCGTTTTTTAATTGAAGAGATGGTTCAGCTTAGGAAAAAAGGAACCTTTACTCCCATCGAAACACCCACGATTCTGGCTGTCTGCGAAAAATTGATAGATTATGTTTCTGCTGGTCATTTTGAGATATATGAGCAACTTGCATTAGAAGCAAAAGAGTTTCATGACGATAGGGCTTTAATGCGGTTAACCGAGTTGCTACCCGATATTGAAGAAACAACCACCATTGCTGTTGAGTTTAATGACAAATTTGATACCAAAGAGCATTGCGATGTTTTGTTATCAGAGCTGCCATTTGCTTTGCAAACTTTGGGAGTGGTTATGGCTGAGCGTTTTGGTTTGGAAGATCAATTGATTCAAGAGTTGCACGAGGCTCATAATGAAAAAAGTGCTTAAATCCGCGCTTTTTTTAATAGCGGGTACGTTTTTGTATGCCTGTTCCGCAGAAGGGCCGACTAAAACCGTAGAGCTGGCCACGCAGGGGTTGTATTCTGCATCACTCAGTAATAATGGTGAATATTCATTGATTGGCTCTATTCAGCATGGTGGTAGTTTTTGGAAGAACAGCCTTTCAGAAAGGCGCTTTAACTGGAACCATGCTCAAGGTGATTTCACACCTCTAATTAGTGTTGATATTGACCCTTCTGGGAATTATGCACTGACTGGCGGCGCTCGAACGATGGTTTTGTGGAACATGTCTACAGGGCAGTCTGAAGGGTTTTGGAATACGCCGGGTGACATTCGTTCGACAAAACTGTCTAATAACGGTGATTATGCAATAGTTGGCTTAGATGATCAGACTGCTCGTTATTTTGATGTGAAAAATGGCGGTATTAAACAAACGTTTCGTACTGGTGCTGTTGTTCGAAGTGTTGATGTGGATGACTCGGGATTATTGGCATTAACGGGTGACGACAAATATCAGGTCATCCTATGGGACACGTCCAATGGTGAGATTAAGCATCAATGGGAATTAAGCAATCGAATTGCATCGGTGACTCTGTCAGATGACGGTCGGTATGCGTTTGGAGCGGCACAACTAGGAAATGCGAAAGTCTGGTCAACAGAAACAGGCAAAGAGCTATTTAGCCTTTCTACAGGCAAGTTAGATTCTCGAAATGTGACAATCGGCAAGGCCGTTTTTTCGCCCGATAACCGCTATTTATTAACAGGAGGGATTAGTCCTGATGTTAAGCTTATTAGTCTATCGAATGGTGATGTCTTACGCGAGTGGTCTCTTGAGTTGAAAGATACTTTACGCCCTACAGGCTCTTCAGTTCTTGCGTTGGCTTTTGGCGATCAAAATTCGGCCTACTATGCTATTGGTAGTAATGGCATGTTGAATATTTTCGAATAATGCATTCCTCAAAAAAGCCAAATAAAACATTGAATCACTTATCGAAAGCTCAATCTATTTGGCTAAGTCTCTTTTCATTATTAGCGTTTTCATCCATTGCCTTGGGCGCTTTTGGTGCTCATGCGCTTTCTTCTGCGTTAAATGAAAAGGCAATTTCTTGGTGGCAAACCGGCTGTCAGTATATGATGTATCATGCTCTTGGTGGCATGTTTATTACGCTATTGTTAGACTCCTTGCCAACTGTACGATTTTCTCTATGGGCTTTCTTGTTAGGGAGCTTAGCTTTTTCTGGCAGCCTATTTACCATGTCTCTTTCGGGTATTACGTTACTAGGAATGGTGACGCCAATTGGCGGGCTTTTCTTTCTTTTTGGGTGGGGATGGTTGATTTTTGTATTTTCCCGTTCTGTGAGCAGGACATAATCTGACTTTTCGGGTAGCATTGCAGGCTATTAATCGAGCGTTTTTCCTAATTACTTTATACTCAATGAATCGGAACATGTCAGATATTTCAAACGAAGCAGAAAATACGTTAAAAAAACGGACTATTAGAAGTTTTGTTGTACGCAGTGGACGTATGACGGATGGACAACAAAAAGCCTACGATGTTAATTGGGCAATATACGGTCTTCACCTTGAAGAGGGGTTGTTGAATTATCAAACAGTTTTTGGAAGAGAAGCGGATGTGGTTGTTGAAGTTGGCTTTGGAATGGGCTCATCTCTTGTCGAAATGGCCAAAAAATCACCAGAGAAAGATTTTATTGGCATCGAAGTGCATCCCCCAGGTGTCGCGAAGTTGATGATGTTAGCCGATGAAGCTGGCGTGAAAAATATTCGTGTTTTTTGCGATGATGCGATTGAAGTGATGGCAAGCTGTATACCCAATGAGTCTGTATCGACTTTTCAGTTGTTTTTTCCTGATCCATGGCATAAAAAAAAGCACAACAAGCGCCGTATCGTTCAGGCGTCGTTTGCTGAAAAAATAGCTGCGATTTTAAAACCTTCTGGAACCTTTCATATGGCAACAGATTGGGAGCCTTATGCAGAACATATGATAGAAGTAATGGAAGCACAGGCATTGTATGAAAATGTTGCAGGCACTGGTGCTTACCACCCCCGACCTGATTGGCGCCCCTTAACAAAATTTGAGAGACGAGGGGAGCGTTTGGGGCACGGAGTTTGGGATCTTATCTATTCCAAGAAAGAGCCTATCTAACGTTTAAAAAAGTGATTTTTAAAAACGGCTTTATGATCCGTCATAACGCGGTTTTTTATTGCACTAGCCTGCTTTAACTGACGAGATAAATGCATGTTCGTGTGACATGGTGTAAGTTTAATCACAGACATTTGATGTTCATTAAAGCACATTCATTTTTTAGTATGTCTAGGAAGAGTTGCGTTGCTGGCCCTGTTTTGTCTTTTTTCCCGAAAATTGAAAAAAACCGTATCGACTGGCGGTTCCCTGAAAGCAAAGGCAGTGCTTTCAGTTCTCCCTGTTCCAATCTTATTGCAATTTCAGATATGGGTAACCAAGCGAATCCCATGCCTTTTGAAACGATTTCTATCACAGATTGAACGTTAGGGACAGTCCAGCTAAATGCAGAGGTGGCGTTATGGCTGTGTTCGCTATTGCCTGCTGTGTTTGCGGCAATAATGTGCAGTTCATTTGAAAGGTGTTCAACTGAAATGCTTTCTGTTTGATAAAACAAAGAGTGGCAGGGTGAGGCAACGGCTAGTATATCGGTTTCAACAATAAGGCTAGCAGAAAAGCCATTAGGTATATCAGGGCAAATAAGAAGGTCTGGTGCTTCCTCTAACGGTATTTCTTCCAGACTTTGAGTTGAGTCCCTTAATCTAATCAGCGTGCCACGGCTTTGTAATTGAAAAACTTGTAATGCTTTTAAAAGAGGAATGGTGGGAAATGCACCATCAATGATCACTTCAATTTCAGTCTCCCAACCTGTTCTAAGAGTGTGGGCTAACGTTTCTAATTCAATGGCTTCTTCTAAGAGTTGTCGAGAACGCTTTATTAGAACATGCCCCTGATCGGTTAATTGCGCTTTTCTACCTTCAATCACTAATAATGGGTAACCCAGTTGCTCTTGTAGCTTGGCAACGGTGTAACTCACGGAAGATTGGCTTTTGTGAAGTGCTTCTGCGGCCTGAGAGAACCCCCCACAATCGACTACTGCCAATAAAACTCGCCATTGCTCTAATGTAACTCTTGCTGTTTTTTGCATTTTTGTGCCTCAAGGCTGTTGCTTGGGGTGGCTTATAAGCGTGTTCCATAAAAGATTAAAGTTTCAATGCTTTAAGGCTGATTCGTTTCCTTTTTACATCGACTTCGAGAACGACAACTTTGACGATTTGACCTACCCGTACTAATTCTCTTGGATCTTTTACAAAGCGATCTGACAGCTGAGAGATGTGAATAAGCCCATCTTGATGTACTCCAATATCAACGAAAGCACCAAAAGCAGCCACATTCGTTATGCTTCCTTCTAATACCATTTCTGGTTTGAGATCGTCGATTACATGAATATCTTGTCTAAAATTCGCGTATGTAAATTCAGGTCTAGGATCGAGCCCTGGCTTTTCTAATTCAGACAATACATCGTTAAAGGTGTAATCATCAACGTCACTAAATAAGTGTCTTTGTTGCTTAATTTTATTAATCAGGTTGGCGTTTTCAATGAGATTATTGACAACATTATTCGTGTTTTTCGCCATCCTTTCTACCAGATGGTAAGACTCAGGGTGAACGCCTGATGAGTCTAACACATAGGGCGAAGTAGGAATCCTTAAAAACCCCGCGCATTGTTCAAAGCATTTCTCACCGATACCTGAAACTTTTTTTAGATCTTGTAATGAGGTAAATAAACCGTGTTTATTGCGATATTCAATAATATTCTCAGCGAGCCTAGGTGTTAAGCCTGAAACAAAGCTCAGTAAACTGGATGACGCTAAATTTAAGTTGACCCCAACTCGGTTTACACAATCTTCTACAACGGCTTTAAGGGCTGTAATCAGAGTACTGTTTTTTAGGTCGTGTTGGTATTGTCCTACTCCAATAGCTTGAGGTTCTATCTTAACAAGCTCTGCTAAAGGGTCTTGTAGTCTGCGTGCAATGGAGATAGCCCCTCGAATTGTGACGTCTAAATTTGGGAACTCTTTTGATGCAATGGGAGACGCTGAATAAACAGAAGCACCCGCTTCACTAATAATAACGGATTGGCAGGTCAAGTTATTGTCTTTGATTAGCGCTTTAATGAGTAAATCTGTTTCTCTAGAGGCGGTTCCATTACCTATCGCAATGAGGTCTATATTGTTACTTTTAATAAGATTCAATAGTGTGTGATTAGAGTGGTTTATTTTATTCTGAGGTGGGTGGGGATAAATAACCGCGTGATTGACACACAAACCGTTTTCGGTAATTACTGCTATTTTTACACCATTTCTAAACCCAGGATCAACACCGAGCACCGCTTTCTGCCCCGCAGGGGGAGACATTAATAAATCTGAAAGATTGTTCGAAAAAACATCGATTGCTTTTGACTCTGCATTGTCTTTTAAATTAGCTAAAATCTCACTTTCGATTTTTGGGAGTATTTTCTCTTCCCAAGCCTTATTTAAAACATCTCTTTTAAAAGGAGATAGCTTAGCTATGCTGTTTTTGTTATTTGTGGCATTGTTTGAGGGTATGTCTTGTAACAAAAATGAAGGGAATCCACTTTCTTCAGTATCGAATGAAATGTTTATTTTGAGAATGTTTTCTTTTTTTCCTCTTAATATAGCCATCATTCTATGTGGAGGGATTTTTTTAATCGACTCTGAAAAATCAAAATAGTCTTGAAATTTCTCTCCTAATTCTTTTTTCCCTCGCATGACTCGGCTTTTTATTATTCCTTGATGTAATAAGCTCTTTTTAGTTTCTTGTAGTAAAGGGACATGCAAGCTTAATGTTTCACATAATATATCTAAGACACCCTTGTATGCATCTTCTTCTGTGATCATTACCTTGTGGTCCTCACACCACTTTTGAGCTTCTTTTATCTGGAAAGTATCCCATTGATTCCAACTTAAATCTGCTAAAGGTTGTAGACCTTTTTCTATTGCTAGAGAGGCTTTACTTTTCTTTGAGGATTTATAAGGCGCAAATAAGTCTTCGAGTTGACTCTTTGTCTCAGCATTAAGCAAGGCTGATTTTAATAGGGGGGATAATGCATTTTGTTCTGATAGTTGGCTCAAAATGTAAGTTTGTCTTTTTTCAAAATCGTCTAAATATTGCCACCGATCAAAAAACAACCTTAATTGAATGTCATCCATTCCTTCTGTAACTTCTTTTCTATAGCGAGCAACAAATGGAACGGTTGAGCCATTTTGAAAGAGCTCAATTGTTTTTTTAGCTGAGTTTAAAGAGATAAAAAACTCAGAAGTTAGCTTTTTGAGGGTGTTAGACATATGCAATCTCATTCCTTACACACTGTTAACGATACTTTTAAAAAGTTTGTTAGATATTTGGTGAATAATTTACTAAAATCTATTTCATAGAATAATATGTTAAGTTTGTTTTATAAATTGCCTTTTTATAGAGAGAATGCTTTGAAATTGAGAAACTTATCTCACTATAAAACTATTTGAATACGTGAGTAGTTACCATTTTAGTTTCATTTTTCATTGTACCTGATTTAAAAAAAGTAAATGGACTTAATGTATAGTGAATTTACTGAAGAAAAGTAAAGCACGTCGTTTTAAACATCTACTTTCTGAAATGTATAGGAGTTTTATATGAGTCTATTGCTTGAACTGGCTGGTAACAAAGCAAAAGCGCGCGCAGCAGCGAAAGAGTTAACTATCCCGCAATTAGAAAATCTAATAGCCGGGTTTAATAATGCATTGATTAAGCTTAAAGAAGAAGAAGCTTTAATCGTAGCTCAAGAAGCTGAGAAGGCGGCAGCAGCTGGGAAAATCGCTCAGCTGATTGCCGACAGTGGTTTAACAATGGAAGAAGTGGCAATGCTTTCTGCGCCTAAAGCAGCCGTCGCAAAAGGCAAAACAGTTGATCCAAAATACCGTCTTGAAATCGAAGGTGAGGTATTTGAATGGACTGGCCGTGGCCGTACTCCTAAAGTGTTTCAAGAATACTTTGATCAAGGCAATACAAAAGAAAGTTGCATGATCTAAAGGTTTTATTGAAGCCCTTTAAGGAAAGGTTTTAAAAACCGCCTGATGGTATTCATCATGCGGTTTTTTTGTGTCTATATTATTCTACGCATCAATACGTTTGTATTTTATACGTGTTGGTGTTGCTTCATTACCAGTACGTTTTTTGTAGTCAATTTCATACTCAGCGTAGTTACCTTCAAAGAATACGGCTTTTGAATCGCCTTCGTAAGCAAGAATGTGAGTACAAATACGATCCAAGAACCAACGATCATGAGAAATAACGATGGCAGCACCAGGGAATGAAAGTAATGCATCTTCTAGGGCACGTAATGTTTCAACATCAAGGTCATTGGTTGGTTCATCCAGTAGCAATACATTGCCGCCTTCTTTAAGCAGTTTTGCGAGGTGCAAACGGTTACGCTCACCCCCCGACAAGTGCTTAACCAATTTCTGTTGATCGGAGCCTTTAAAGTTAAAGCGACCTATGTAAGCACGAGACACAACTTTGTAGTTATGGACTGTGATCATGTCTTGGCCGTCAGCAATTTCTTCAAAGACAGTTTTATTACCATCCAGTTCACGCATTTGGTCTACGTAAGCCAGTTGTACTGTTTCGCCTAGTGTTACAGTACCTGTATCGGGTTGTTCTGTACCTGCGATCATTTTGAACAGAGTGGATTTACCTGCACCGTTACCACCAACTACACCCACAATTGCGCCTTGAGGCACAACCATGTTGAAGTCTTCTAGTAACATCTTGTGTTCGAAGCTTTTGCTGACGCCTTTGATCTCGATGACTTTGTTACCAAGACGTGGTCCTGGTGGAATATACAATTCGTTGGTTTCGTTACGATCTTGGAACTCTTGAGAGTTCATCTCTTCGAATCGAGCCAAACGTGCTTTGGATTTAGATTGACGACCCTTAGCGCCTTGGCGAACCCATTCAAGCTCAGACTTGATGGCTTTTTGATGGGAAGCTTGTTGTTTTGACTCTCTTTCAAGTCGTGCGTCTTTTTGTTCTAGCCACGAAGAGTAGTTGCCTTCGTATGGGATACCATGCCCACGGTCAAGCTCAAGAATCCAACCTGCTGCGTTATCAAGGAAATAACGGTCATGGGTAATCGCCACAACAGTACCTGGATAGTCTTTTAAGAAGCGTTCTAACCAAGCAACCGATTCAGCATCCAAATGGTTTGTTGGTTCGTCTAGAAGGATCATGTCTGGCTTGTCGAGTAATAGACGACAAAGCGCAACACGGCGACGCTCACCACCAGAAAGAAACTCTACTTTTGCATCCCAAGGTGGAAGGCGAAGTGCATCGGCAGCCACTTCAAGAGCGCGTTCTAAGTTGTGTCCTTCTTTGGATTCGATCAAGGCTTCAAGCTGGCCTTGTTCCTTAGCAAGCGCATCGAAATCTGCATCAGGTTCTGCGTATTCTGCGTACACAGCGTCCAAACGCGCCATCGCCTTGATCACGTCAGCAAACGCTTCTTCAACAATACCTCGAACATTTTTTTCTGGATCAAGATGCGGTTCTTGCTCTAAGTAACCAATTTTGATGCCCGGCATTGGGCGAGCTTCACCATTATGTTCGGTGTCGACGCCCGCCATAATGCGTAGGAGCGTGGATTTACCTGAACCGTTAAGACCTAATACGCCTATTTTTGCCCCAGGGAAGAAAGATAAGGAAATATCTTTCAGTATTTCACGCTTAGGAGGGACAACTTTCCCTACGCGATTCATGCTATATACGAATTGAGCCATGAGAGAATGCTTTTTTAGGTTAATTGGATTGTTATATTGAATACAAGAATTTTTATATATTCAGGTATATGTAAACACAGGATAACACAAGGGAGAAAATGGAAAAATATACCTAATGTACAGAACTTAAAAAAAGCAATATCTATTTCCTTTTCTTGCAAAATTAAAGTTGATTTAATATGGGAAAAACGCTTTTATGGAACAGTGTTGTTGCTGAGAGGGAGAAGTCACGAATAGGTTAGTTAGCGAAACTAAAAAAGCATAATCATAGACGCCCCTATAACCACTAAAGCAGAGCCAGTCCAAGCGCCTATTGTAGGGTTTTGACCCGTGGTTAGCCATATTGCAGGCAATATTAATACGGGAGTGGTTGCAGATAAGGTGGTCACAATGCCAATATTTCCTTTGCCTATACCCCATACGAGAATGCTCATTCCTATTACCATACCGATGCAAGCCATAATGGCTAATTGACCGTAGATAGCCAAAGGGATGTCTCTAAAAATAAAAGGTTTAAGAGAAGCTGAACGTCGTTTGTAATACAAATGATAAGCAAGTAATAATGTAATGGCTCCGCTACTGACACGAATAGAGGAGACTGCAATCGAGTCTGCTCCATCTAATAGAGCGGGTTTACTTAATAGTGCTCCTGATGCTTGACCTAAAGCGCCACCTAACCCCATTAATATTCCAACGTAGAGTTTTCCTCTGGTTTCTTCCCAAGCGTGCTCTTGATATGTTCGTTTGCCAAATAAAATGGCGACAATCACGCCAGCTAACACGATAAAGCAAGCGAATAACTCTACTAATGACAGTGCTTCATTAAAGAGTACCCACCCAAGACAAATGGAAATGGGCGCGTTTGTTGCGAATAGCACCCCTGCTCGCCTAGGGCCTAGGCGTGATACGGCTGCAAACAATAAAGAGTCACCAATAACAATTCCCACTACCCCAGATAAAACAAGGCTTCTCGAATGAGCTAAAATAGTGTGATCAAAGCGATTACTAATAACACTAATGCAAAGTAAGATAAAAGCAGCAATGATTATGCGAAACGTATTGAAGCGCATCACGCCAAACGCTGTAATCAGTTTAGGCGCCATTAAACTAGATAGTGTCCAACAAAAAGCTGCAATTAATCCTGATAATTCCACAAATGTCATTTTGAATCCCTGCAAAAAAATAGCGATCAAGAGAAAGGCTTAGAAAGGCATGAGAGGTAGCTATATTATTGCTGGGTTGGTATTATTTGCAAGTCAAATAACGCTGTTATAGAAACAGTAAAAATTCTTCTTAGTTAGGTTTTGAGAACCAATATGCGATGTCCTTTTTGTGGTGCTCACGACACGAAAGTTGTTGACTCTCGCCTTGTTTCAGAAGGCGCCCAGGTAAGACGCCGACGTACTTGTAATGCATGTAACGAGCGTTTTACAACCTTTGAGGTTGCTGAGTTACAAATGCCACGCCTTATTAAAAGCGATGGTAGTAGAGTGCCATTCGACGAAGATAAAATGCGCAATGGCATTCTTAAATCCATTGAGAAACGTCCTGTCAGTATGGAAGAAATAGAAACCTCTATCACCCGCATCAAAGAAAAAATGCAAGCAACGGGTGAAAGGGAGTTACCTTCAATGTGGCTGGGTGAAGCGGTTATGGATGAATTAAAGTTGTTAGACCAAGTGGCGTATGTCCGTTTTGCCTCAGTATATCGGAGTTTTAAAGATATCAGCGAATTCCGTGACGAGATTGAGCGGTTGGAAAACAGTGTAAATACGAAACCTTCATCTTTAAAGGAAATCACATAATGCCACAACCTCACTCATTCTGGATGTCTCAAGCGTGCCAATTAGCGAAAAAGGGCTTTTATACCACACATCCTAATCCAAGAGTCGGCTGTGTTTTAGTTAAAGAAGACGAAAAAATTGGGGAAGGTTTTCATCTTAAAACGGGGGAAGCGCATGCTGAAATTAATGCACTTCAATCCACAAGCATTGATCCCGCTGGTGCAATCGCGTATGTGACATTAGAACCTTGCAGTCATCAAGGTAAAACTGGGCCTTGTGCACAAGCTCTAATCGACGCAAAAATTGCTTGTGTTGTTTACGGTATGCAAGATCCGAATCCAGCCGTGTCTGGTAATGGATTGGCGACACTCCGCGCGGCTGGTATTACCGTGATTGGCCCTGTATTAGAAGATGAGTGTGCTGCATTGAATAAAGGCTTTATTAAGCGTATGACCGAAGGTCTGCCGTTTATTCGATTGAAGATGGCAATGAGCTTGGATGGACGTACCGCAATGGAATCGGGTGAGAGTCAGTGGATAACGGGTACCGATGCTCGTATGGATGTGCAACGATTGAGAGCGCAAAGTGATGCCATTGTGACGGGGATTGGAACTGTATTAGCCGACAATCCAAGCATGACCGTTAGAATTGACTCCAATGACAATATGGTGGACGCGAAAACGGTCCGTCAACCTAGACGTATCGTGTTGGATACCGCACTTTCTATTACGCCTGAATCTAAAATCCTTTATCCCGCAAACCAAGCAACGATCTTTGCATTAGAAGACGAAATTGAAGCGGAACATGTAACCACATTAAGTAAAAGAGGGGTGGAAATCTCTTTTGTTGATCGTGGTGAAGATGGGCGGATGGATTTGCTTTGTATTATGGAACAGCTAGCAGACGAAGGTATTAATGAGGTACTGGTTGAGTCTGGCTCTGAATTAGCTGGCAACTTTCTTCAGCAAGGTTTGGTGGATGAGGTTGTTGTGTATATGGCGCCAAAATTGATGGGCTCTTTAGCACGTCCTTTGTTTCAGTTACCACTTGAATCGATGAGCGAATCTGTTGATTTAATCATTCAGTCTGTTCGTCAAGTGGGACAAGATTTACGCATTACTTTTGTGCCTGTTTACCTAGATGAAGCAGAAGAAGAGTAAAGATAAATAGATAAAAGCAGACGATAATTTAGATACTTCGATTCGGCCTATGAGCTTTCCATGGGTTTCGACATTTTATAGGCAGCCTAACAATGAGGATCTCATTAATGTTGTCTAAGTTTAAAAATAGGCAGAGCTATGGCAATTAATACTATTGAAGAGATTTTAGCGGATATTCGTCAAGGTAAAATGGTTATCTTGATGGACGATGAAGATCGTGAAAATGAAGGCGATCTGATTATCGCAGCCGAATGCATCACGCCTGAAATGATCAATTTTATGGCGGTTCATGCTCGGGGGTTAATTTGTTTAACCTTAACCCATGAACGTTGTGAGCAATTAAATTTACCTTTAATGGTGCTTAATAATGGTGCGGCATATTCAACGAATTTCACTTTATCGATTGAAGCGGCTGAAGGGGTGACTACGGGTATCTCTGCGGCGGATAGAGCGTTAACGGTGAAAAGAGCGGTGATGGCGAATGCCAAGCCTGAAGATATTGTGCAGCCTGGGCACATTTTTCCTTTAATGGCTCGCCCTGGTGGTGTATTGAGCCGTGCAGGTCATACGGAAGCGGGCTGTGACTTAGCTAGAATGGCTGGGTACGAAGCCGCCTCTGTGATTGTAGAAATCATGAATGATGATGGAACAATGGCTCGTCGTTCAGATTTAGAGAAGTTTGCCGAGAAACATGATTTAAAAATTGGTACAATTGCCGACCTTATTCATTACCGTACGTTGAATGAAACCACAATACAGCGTGAATCAGAAGAAATCATCCAAACGGAAGCGGGTGAATTTAATATGATTACGTATCGTGACACCGTTCATGGGTTGTCTCATTTAGCGTTTGTTAAGGGGCAGCCACAGAAAGACATTCCTACTTTTGTTCGAGTTCATGTTCCTGATTTAGCAAGAGACTTAACGGGGGCTGTTACAAATGCCAGTAAACAAAGTTGGTCAATGCATAAAGCAATGGAGTATGTAGGTGAACAAGGTGAAGGTGTGGTGTTATTGATTGATACGATTGATAAACCCACGGATATGGCAGCTCGTTTTGCGACGTCATTGAATCCACCAGGTGGAAAAGGCTCTGATAAAAGTGGTTCAGGCATGTATTTAACGGTCGGTACAGGCTCTCAGATCTTAAAAGATCTGGGTGTTGGCAAAATGAAGTTATTGAGTTCACCGATGAAGTACTCATTAACTGGATTTGATTTGGAAGCGGTAGAGTTTATTCCTTACGAGAGAAGTTAAAACAGACCTTTAGTGTGGTTTATTAGATGCGCGGGTTTATCCGTGTAGCTCTAAATGTTTTGTTCTTCGCTGTATTTGTAAAGAAGAGATGATTGTTGGGCTGGTCACGGGGGGGCATTTCCGTGTTTAGACTAGGAAATAGCAAAAAAGGCGAAATGAATGCCGTTATTGCTGTAAGTGCTGTTATTCGTGGTGGCACGCCACACGTTAAATACGATGTTGATGAAGATGTTAAAAGCTTAGGCTATTTGGTGTTGGGATTTGGCATTTCTGTTTCTTTTGGTGTATTAACTGTAGATATTATTGAGCAAGCTATTAAGTGAACAGACTAAACAATAGGTAATAAAGGCCGAAGTCATTTTATCTGTGTTGAGATTGTTACTAGATTGCGTAGCTTGGATTATTGAGGAAAAAAATGAGCGAAGTAGATAAGTCTACCCAACCAAATAAGGGTTCTAAGCCAAAAGCTAAGAAGCCATCTCGTTCGCAATTGCGCAGCGCTTCTCGTAGCTTCGCATTGCAGGCTGTTTATCAATGGCATATGAATCGTACTCCAATTAATGAAATTGAAGTGCAATTTGCTGTTGATCATGATTTAGGTACATGCGATAAAGTCTATTTCCGTGAATTAATTCAAGGTGTGACCGTACGAGCAAATAAATTAGACGATCTTTTTGAGACTTTATTAGATAGATCTTTATCTGAGTTAGATCCAATTGAATTGACTATTTTACGCATTGGTAGTTTTGAGTTATCAGAACGTTTGGATGTTCCTTATCGAGTTGTTATTAATGAAGGCGTTGAATTGGCGAAATCATTTGGTGCAACCGAAAGTCATAAATACGTGAACGGTATATTAGACAAGCTTTCTCAGCGAGTTCGTCGTGAAGAAATAGCGGCGCGTCGCGAAAGATAATAATAGTATTGCCTTGAAAAGCCATCTTCAATGATGGCTTTTTTATGTCTGCTGGGGTGGATTTTAAACCGATCTAAACTCTAATTTCCGTATTTTGAGATGTCCTATATGAAAGAATTTGAGCTTATTCAGAGTATTTTTAAAAACGCTTCTATGGCAAATATAGAAGGGCGTAATGATATTCTATTGGGGATTGGAGACGATTGCGCTCAAGTGAAGGTGCCTGCTGATCAAACCTTGGTGTTTTCAATGGATACCTTGGTGGAGGGCAGGCATTTTCCTTATGATGCGGATCCTGCTGCAATCGGCTATAGAGCCGTAGCGACGTGTGTTAGCGACCTTGCTGCGATGGGAGCAAAGCCTGCCTTCTTTACCTTAGGACTGACACTTCCCAATTCAGACGCTCAATGGCTGGCTGCATTTGCGCAAGGTATGGCGGAATTGGCCGAGCCTATTGGTTTGATTTTGGTGGGAGGCGATACAACAAAAGGGCCGTTAGCCATCACTTTGCAGGTGCATGGCTACATTGAAGCATCGCTATGCCGAGTTCGTTCAGGAGCCTTACTGGGAGATGATATTTATGTGACTGGTTGTTTGGGAGATGCATCTGCCGCTGTTCCTATAGTAACGGGAGAAAGGATTGTTCAGCATGATATATATGAATATTTTTATAATCGCTATTGGCGACCAACTCCGCGTTTGATTGGGGGTATGGCACTGAAAAGAGTGGCTTCATCCATGATGGATATCTCAGACGGCTTAGCCCAAGACGTTCAGCACATCCTGTTAGGATCTGGTGTAGGAGCTGTTATTGATGGTCGCCTTGTGCCTATTTCTGACACTTTACGGGAGTGGCAGCCAGAGAGTGCTCTTAGCCTTGCCCTGACGGGAGGGGATGATTATGAGCTTTGCTTTACCGCTCCTAACTCCATGAGAGAGGACATACTTCTGATTACGCAGACATTGCATTTACCTTGTACTCGTATAGGGCATGTTGTTGAGTCTGGTTTTACGATTGAAGGGTATTCAGGGCATTTAAATGGCTGGCAGCATTTTTAATTCGCCATACTATTATTTTACATTGGTTAAGAGGTTTCTATATGACAGATAAAGTACCCAATTCCGTATGGCGTAACCCCGTTCATTTTCTTGCGTTTGGTTTAGGCTCTGGTACGGTTGATAAAGCACCGGGCACGTTTGGTACTCTGGCTGCGATTCCCATTTATTTGTTGATGCAGCATTGGGCTGATCAGACCTATTTGATCATGCTTATATCAACCTTCATTGTGGGTGTGTATTTGTGCGATAAGACTTCAAAAGACCTTGGAGTACATGATCATTCGGGTATCGTTTGGGATGAGTTTGTTGGCTTTTGGATTACTATGTGGATGGCGCCTGAAGGGTGGCTGTACATTATTATTGGTTTTGCATTCTTTCGCTTGTTTGATATTTTAAAACCTTGGCCAATCTCTTGGCTGGACAAGAAGGTTCATGGTGGTTTTGGCATTATGATAGATGATGTATTAGCGGGTGTGTTTGCTTTTTTTGCATTGCAGGGGCTAATTTATCTCGGTGTATAAATGCTTTGATGAACGCATAAGACTGGATTTTTCGTTTTGTCTTATCTTTCATTGCGTTTTAAATAGTTCTCTATCCCTCGTATCATTAGCGATAGACTGAGGGTAAGAACTAAATACATAAAAGCGACAACATTATACGTTTCAAAAAATTGGAACGTGGATGCACTAAATACTTTTCCCATTTGTGTAATATCTTGCACGCCTAAGACCGAAACAAGTGCTGAATCTTTAATCATGGCGACAAAGTCGTTTCCAAGTGGCGGTAAAATTTTCTTTATTGCTTGAGGAAAAATGATAAAGCGAAAACGTTGCCAGCCATTTAACCCAAGCGCTTTAGCGGCTTCAATTTGACCTTTATCAACTTCCTGTATTCCTGCTCGAAACACTTCTGCTAGAAAAGCGCTGTAACTGATTGTGAGTGCGAATATTGCTCGCCAAATCATGCTGAAATCACGGGTTCTCGCTGTTGTTACAAAACCTTGTTCTATTAGATCTTGTAGGGCCCAGTTATATAGCTTTATAAGCTCGGGAGCGCCCACAAAAGCAATGTAAAACAAAATCACAAGTACCGGAATTCCGCGAATTATTTCAACGTAAAACGTTGCCAATTGCCGAATGAGTGTAAAGCGAGAAAAACCAGCAAGAGCAACAAATAAGCCAATCACGGTGGCTAAGCAAAAAGCCATTAATGTGACGCCGATAGTGACCCATAAGCCATTGCTTAATGTGCTGAATATTCTGGTATAACCTTGGTCAGAAACAATGTTCCAACTTAGCAGTAATCCAATAATTACCGTAAACAGAAGCCACCAAGGGAATTGAGAAGAAGAGCGTTTTATAATCATAATGCTTAATAAAGTAAACCCACTTTCCCGAAGAAAAGTGGTTTAAAATTGTTATTGATTAGTTGTTGTAATCAAAGAACCATTTTTTATTGAGCATTTCTAAAGTTCCATCTTCCTTCATGCTAATAATGGCGGCATTGATTGCCGGTGTTAAATCAGAGTTAGGCGTTAGAATAAAACCAAATTCTTCTGTTCCAAGAGGATCACCAACCAGTTTGAAGATGCCAGGGTTAGCACCAATGTAACCACGAGCAGACGATGCATCCATTAGAACCATATCTACGTCACCTGTTTTTAAGGCTTGAACAGATGCTCCAAATGTTTCAAACAGTTGTATACGACTGTTGTTCTCATCACCATTTAATACGTTATACACTGCAACATAAAAATTGGTAGTGCCCGGTTGTGCGCCAATTAATAGGTCATCATTCTTTGCAAACGCTGTGTGCTCTTTGAAGCGTTCTTCATCTTGACGAACTAACATAAACTGTTGAGACACCATATAAGGAATCGAAAAGTCGATTTCTTTTTTACGTTCCTCATTTATGGTTATTCCGTCCATTCCCACGTCAAACTGACCTTGCTTTACCGCTTGTATCATTGTATCCCAACTGCTTAGTTTCCAATCTACTTTAGCGTTTAAGCGGTGAGCTATTTCATTAAAGGCATCGTACTCCCAGCCTATTCCATTGCCTGTTTTAGGATCAATGAAATTTAATGGTGAATAGGCGTTCTCAGTTACAGCGACAATGGTTCTGCCGTCTAAATCAGGTAACGGAGCTGTGTCGGCTAGCATTGGTGTGGAGAACAAAGCGGCAGATGTGGTAATGGTTGCCATTAAAAAAGTAGATAGTTTCATAATGTACCTTAAACATAGGTTGTCGTTAGATAGAAGCCGAATACAGGCGTTTTTCAAAAAATGCTGAAAAGCTGAACTTCCGTGATGCTTTTGCTGCTGCTAATAAGCCTAAATCGACGATTGGTTCAAGTAAAACAACGCTCATGTAAGCACTGCCAAACATGGCGACAGAGACTAAGTTGCTTGCTTCAAAACCTTGACCGTAAACAGCCCAGAATGCAACCCATGCAATAATGCCACCTTGATAAGTTAGTGACAGCTTTAATGTTTGAGCGTAGGTTAAATCGACGTATTTAGTTGTGTTTGGAATGGTTCGTTTCGCTATCTCTGCCATTGCAAATAAAGGCAGTAACAACGTGGTTACGTTCATTCCGTATTGAGGCAAATCGATTGGAGCAAAGAAAACGCCTTGTATTAATAATCCGCCGATTAAGCCAATGCCGGCAGCGGCAGGGCCTAATAATAGAAAGAGTGATGACCCAAGAATCAAATGAACTTCTGAAACCCCAACTGCGTGGTGCATAAAAAGTTCAAAGAATGCGAATACGGCGACAATAGCCATAATGCTACGAATGAGCAGCTTGCGGACACCGTCTTGTTTTATTGCATTTAAAGACGCTTTGGCAACAAGCCCAAAGGAAACGGTTGCTGTGGCGTAGCTTAAAAGAAGCTTAGCGCCAGTGACTAATTCTGGTTCAATATGCATAATAATATTCCATAAATTACACCCACCCGTGTAATAGATTAAGGTTGCACTAGGCCGGTCTCCAGACTTCTGATCAACTAAAATCAGTTTACTGTTGCGGGGGCAGTAACAGAGTTACACTGTTTTCCCGTTTCACTCTGTTCAGAGCACCTAGTGGAGAAAAAAAGAGTATATCTTTTTTTTACCCGAATGGTTATGAACAGTCGTCTTTTAAGCATGAAAGTTATGCATATATTCAAGATCAATGATTCGCTGAAAAGAATTATGCTGTTATGATGAAGCGGTTTGAATTTAAAAGAGCGACTTGATGATATTTATTGAGTTTAAGTATTAAAATAATGAATTACACTCTACAACGTCAACACGCTTTTCTGTGAAAAATATGAGAATACCATGCTAACTGATACGGTACAGCAGGCTTACTGCTTGGAACAAATGGGAGTGGTAAACTGGGTGCCAAAGGAATCTACATTAGAGACTCCCTCTCTCCCCCGTCCTTTCATACCTTGGGTAACCGAGCATTCTCAGGTGCCTGTTTTTCAAAGGGAAGCAGAAAGCCTATCTCAAAACGCGGCGACTTCTTTTGGCTTTCAACCTGTTCCTATGTTGGATGACCCTGAGGTTACTCAAAAAACAGTAACAGAGCTAAAGGAAGAATTGTTATCGAATTCGTCTGTTATTGTTGAAGATTTACAACCTATCGAAGAGTTCGCCGTAGACATTTCTCCTTCGACTGCACAAGAAGATATATTGGTTCAGTCTTTTTCCGCCCAATTATATAGTATAGAGCGCCGCCTTTTGATAATAACCCACATCCCTCAGGTATTTGATGAGTACGATGCGATTGAAAATTTGACATTAAAAATGTCTAAGGCGTTATTAAGGCACTCTGTTCAAGAATGGCAATCTGCTCGTTTTTCTTGGCCTGAAAAATTGCATAATTCATATTTTGTAGAAAAAACTGATTGGATGCTAGGTGCCCTGGAAAGCTTTGTAGAGCGCTATATTGAAGAGAGTCAAGATGGATCAATGTTAGTTGTGGCGGGAACTCAGCTACAAAAAGTGATGGATGCGTTGCCGACATCATCCGTAATTGCTTCTCTGCCTAGAGCTAATATTGTCAGTTTACCTGAGTTATATCGTATCCCTGAGTTAAAGCGAGACGCTTGGAATGAACTGCAAAGGATGAGAGATCTATGATTCGAGAGGCATTAATGAGTGATCTCAATTCGATTGTTGAATTGGATCTAGTTAGCCATTCTTATTCATGGGGGGAAAAGCTGATAACAGATGCCTTATCAACCCGTTCGAACTGGGTAGTTGAAGATGATCTAGAAGGGAAAATCATTGGTTGGTTGACGGCTTCCTCGCTTTTAAATGAGTCGGAGCTCGAATTGATTCTGATTCATCCTGATTATAGACAGCAAGGTTTTGCAAAACAGTTGATGCTAACGTGGATGTTGACTATGGAAGGTAAGCAGGTAGATCACTTTTTATTGGAGGTACGAGCGTCGAATAAATTGGCTGTGTTTTTGTATTTAAGCATGGGGTTTCTTCAAGTTGGGCTTAGAAAAAATTACTATTCAACTGAAATAGGCATGGAACCTGCGCTTTTAATGAGTCGGCAATTAGAGTGTAACTAATAGATCGTAGCGCATTTCATAAAACGTCAATGAGTTAACTAAGTGAAAGGAAAAAAAATGGCAACGTTACTTGTGCCGATAGCAAACGGCAGTGAAGAAATAGAAGCAATTACCATTATTGATGTATTACGTCGGGGTGGGGTTGAGGTTGTTGTAGCCAGTATTCATGAAAGTAAAACAATTTGTGCTGCTCGTGGCTCTAAAATCGAAGCCGATGAGCTTTTGACGGATGTTCAAGATAGCATGTTTGATGCTATTGCACTTCCTGGTGGAATGCCTGGCGCAGAGAACTTAAGAGAGTGTAAATTGTTGATCGATATCCTAGAAAAGCACGATATTCAAGATGCTCTATTAGCGGCTATTTGTGCTGCTCCAGCATTGGTGTTTGGTACTCATGGTTTCTTAGTAGATAAACAGGCAACTTGTTATCCTGGCTTTGAAAGTGGTTTGACTGGTGCTGAATACATTTCGGATCAGCCTGTTGTTATGGATGATAATACTCTCACGAGTCAAGGCCCTGCAACAGCAATGACTTTTGCACTCAGTTTGTTGGCAAATTTGAAAGGCTATGATGTGGCTCAAGAGGTCGCAGACGGTCTTTTGTGTTAGATACTTTCCTATTTATTAAGAAAAAACTATTCTTGACTTTTTGGTCAATTAAAATGCAAAGAAAATACACTATTCCCTTCTCAAATACGGCCTTTTTAGTAGATATTATTACTGCCTGAGAGTAGAATTGTTAGGATTTTTGGGACATCACAGCAAGTTTTTCTTCTGTTGATTTCTTCAATACAGCAATTCCTAAAAAGCGAGATGAACTAAGCTGTTCGTCTCGCTTTTTTGCAACCTGAACGGCTTAAAATGGGAGGCTCCTTTGGCAACATCAGCAATTCTTGCTCTTGAAGATGGCACTGTATTTAAAGGCACGTCGATTGGAGCGAATGGCTCATCGACTGCTGAGGTAGTGTTTAATACCTCGATGACTGGTTATCAAGAAATTCTAACTGACCCTTCCTATGCACGACAAATCGTTACTCTAACGTATCCTCATATTGGTAATACTGGTGTCAATTCAGAAGATGAAGAGTCGAGTAACACATGGTGTGATGGACTTATCATTAGAGATTTGCCGCTTGTTGCGAGTAGTTGGCGCTCAGAAGAAACATTAGATGCTTATTTAAGGCGCAAGGGCGTGGTCGGTATTGCTGATATCGATACACGTAAATTGACTCGCATTTTGCGAGAAAAAGGCTCTCTTGCGGGCTGCATCATGACTGGAGAGTCTATTTCAGAAGCGGAAGCTATTGCTAATGCACAGTCTTTCCCTGGGTTAAAGGGAATGGACTTAGCAAAAGAAGTCACGGTGAAAGAGTCCTATGAATGGACTGAATCCACATGGGATTTAGTTGATGGTCATACGACACCAACGGAACTTCCATTTCATGTTGTTGCTTATGATTATGGTGTTAAGCGAAACATTTTAAGAATGTTGGTGGAGCGTGGTTGTCGTTTGACGGTTGTTCCTGCACAAACACCCGCAAAAGATGTGCTTGCGTTAAATCCTGATGGCGTCTTTTTATCTAATGGTCCGGGTGATCCAGAACCTTGTGATTACGCAATTTCAGCGATTAAAGAAATTCTAACGACGGATGTTCCTGTTTTTGGTATTTGTTTGGGGCATCAACTTTTAGCTTTAGCAAGTGGTGCGAAAACAAAAAAAATGAAGTTTGGTCACCATGGTGCAAACCATCCAGTGCAAGATCTTCAAAAAGGCATTGTAATGATTACCAGCCAAAACCACGGTTTTGCAGTAGATGAGGACAATATGCCAGATCATTTGGTGGCAACTCATAAGTCTTTATTTGATGGGTCATTACAAGGTATTGCCCGTACTGATAAGTCGGCATTTAGTTTTCAGGGTCATCCAGAAGCAAGTCCAGGACCGCATGACGTTGCGCCTTTGTTTGATCAATTTATTGAAAATATTAAAGCTAATAAAGCCTAACTGGGGACAGAACTACTATGCCAAAGCGTACTGATATAAAAAGCGTATTGATTTTAGGTGCTGGCCCGATCGTTATCGGGCAGGCATGTGAATTTGACTATTCAGGTGCACAAGCGTGTAAAGCGCTACGTGAAGAAGGTTTTCGAGTTATCTTGGTAAACTCGAATCCTGCCACGATTATGACCGATCCAGTTATGGCGGATGCCACTTATATTGAACCCATTGAGTGGCAAACAGTGGAAAAGATTATTGAAAAAGAACGACCTGATGCGGTTTTACCGACAATGGGTGGCCAAACCGCGCTTAATTGTGCGTTAGATCTTGAGCGTCATGGTGTTTTAGAAAAATACAATGTTGAAATGATCGGCGCAACGGCAGATGCTATTGATAAAGCAGAAGATCGTGATCGTTTTGATAAAGCAATGAAAGCGATTGGCCTTTCATGCCCACGCGCAGGCATCGCTCACAGTATGACAGAAGCGTTGGAAGTACAAGCGAGCTTAGGTTTCCCTTGTATTATTCGTCCTTCTTTTACTATGGGTGGCACCGGTGGCGGTATTGCATACAACATGGAAGAATTTGAAGAGATATGTATGCGTGGTTTGGATCTGTCTCCAACCAATGAATTGTTAATCGATGAATCTTTGATTGGCTGGAAAGAATACGAGATGGAAGTCGTTCGTGATAAAAACGACAACTGCATCATCGTATGTGCGATTGAAAACTTTGATGCAATGGGGGTCCACACGGGTGATTCTATCACGGTCGCACCAGCGCAAACCCTAACGGATAAAGAATATCAAATCATGCGTAATGCTTCTCTTGCCGTGCTGCGTGAAATTGGTGTTGAAACTGGCGGATCCAATGTTCAATTTGGCATGGATCCGAAAACAGGTCGTCTTGTTGTTATTGAGATGAATCCGCGTGTATCTCGCTCATCTGCTCTAGCATCTAAAGCAACGGGTTTCCCTATTGCCAAAATTGCCGCTAAATTGGCAATTGGGTATACGTTAGATGAGTTGCAAAATGACATTACTGGCGGTCGTACACCGGCAAGTTTTGAGCCTGCAATTGATTATGTCGTAACAAAAATTCCTCGTTTTACTTTTGAGAAATTCCCAACGGCAAATGACAGACTGACGACACAAATGAAGTCTGTGGGTGAAGTTATGGCGATTGGTCGTACATTCCAAGAGTCTTTACAGAAAGCGCTTAGAGGTTTGGAAGGGGGGGCTGATGGATTTAATCCTCAGTTGAACTTTAGCAAAGAAAACTCCAAAGAAAAGCTGATTTATGAACTGAAATCACCTGGTTCAGATCGCATTTGGTATATCGGAGATGCTTTTCGTTCTGGTTTGTCTGTTGATGAAGTGTATGAGTTAACGGGCGTTGATCATTGGTTCCTAGTTCAAATTGAAGATTTAATTAAAGACGAAGCCTTTTTAGCTGATAAAGGCTTAATTGATCTTGATTACGATGAAATGCGCCGTTTGAAGCGTAAAGGCTTCTCTGATGCTCGTCTTGCTCAATTATTGGATGTTACTGAAAAGTCATTGAGAGAGCGTCGTTATTTATTGGATGTGCACCCAGTTTATAAGCGTGTTGATACTTGCGCTGCTGAATTTGCAACAGATACCGCATATATGTATTCAACGTACGAAGAAGAGTGTGAAGCAGAACCAACAGATCGCCAAAAAATTGTTGTGCTAGGTGGTGGCCCTAATCGTATTGGACAAGGTATTGAGTTTGATTACTGCTGCGTTCATGCTGCGTTAGCATTACGTGAAGGTGGTTATGAAACCATCATGGTGAACTGTAACCCAGAAACAGTCTCAACAGATTACGATACATCAGACCGCTTGTACTTCGAACCAGTAACGCTTGAAGATGTGTTAGAGATTGTTCGTAAAGAAAAACCAATGGGTGTAATTGTTCAGTTTGGTGGACAAACTCCACTGAAAATTGCTCGTGCACTTGAGGCAGAAGGTGTGCCAATCATTGGGACAACTCCAGAGGCAATTGATCGCGCTGAAGATCGTGAACGTTTCCAAAGTATGATTCAGCGTTTAGGTTTTAAACAGCCACGAAATGCAACGGTTCGCAGTACTGATCAAGCGATCATGAAAGCGACAGAAATTGGTTACCCTCTTGTTGTGCGACCTTCCTATGTATTAGGTGGGCGTGCAATGGAGATTGTTTATAACGAATCTGAATTGGTTCGTTATATGACGAATGCGGTGAAAGTATCGAATGAGAGTCCTGTACTGTTGGATCATTTTTTGAACGCGGCCATAGAAATGGACATAGATTGTATTTCTGATGGTAAGCAAGTGGTTATCGGTGGGATTATGCAGCATATTGAACAAGCGGGCGTTCACTCAGGTGATTCTGCGTGTTCTTTACCTCCATATTCTCTTTCAGAAAAAGATCAAGATGCAATTCGTGACATGATTAAGAAAATGGCCTTAGAGCTAGGGGTTATTGGTCTTATGAATACACAATTGGCTTTGCAGAACGGTGAAATATACGTTATAGAAGTTAACCCTCGCGCGTCTCGAACGGTGCCTTTTGTATCTAAATGTGTTGGCCGTTCCTTGGCTCAAGTTGCAGCAATGGTTATGGCGGGTAAATCGCTAGAGGAACTTGGGTTTACAGAAGAAATAATTCCTGATTATTACAGTGTAAAAGAAGCGGTATTTCCGTTTAATAAATTCCAAGGTGTTGACCCAATTCTTAGTCCTGAAATGAAGTCTACAGGCGAAGTTATGGGGATCGGCGATACGTTTGCTGAAGCTTTTGGAAAAGCGGTTCTGGGTGGCGGTACTGTTTTACCTACTTCTGGTATGGCTTTCATCAGTGTGCGAGATATGGATAAGGAAAACTCTGTTGCCGTGGTCGAGCGCTTAATTGAGTCTGGGTTTGATATTGTTGCAACATGTGGAACGGCGAAATTCTTAGCGAACAAAGGCATCTCTGTACGCAAAGTAAATAAAGTAAATGAAGGTCGTCCTCATATTGTCGATATGTTGAAAAATGGAGACATTGACTACATTATTAATACAACAGAAGGGACGCAGGCAATTGCTGACTCATCAGTAATTCGTCGTACAGCATTACAGCGTAAGGTTTGTTACACTACTACGTTGACTGGTGCTGAGGCGACAAGCTTAGCGATTAGTCTCAAAGAGGAAACCAAAGTTAGAAGATTGCAAGATTTGCATTTGGGGAAATAATGAGAAAAGTACCAATGACAGTGGTGGGCGAGGCAGCACTTCGAGAGGAGTTAAATAATCTGAAAACTGTCCACCGTCCGCGTATTATTGCGGACATCGCGACAGCTCGTGAGCACGGTGATTTAAAAGAAAATGCGGAATATCATGCCGCACGAGAAGAGCAGGGTTTTACTGAAGGTCGTATTAAAGAGATCGAAGGTAAGCTTGCTGATTCTCAAGTAATTGATGTCAAAACGATTCCTCATACGGGTAAAGTTGTGTTTGGTTCAACGGTTACCCTATACAATGTGGATACAGAAGAGACTGTGGTTTACCGTATTGTTGGTGACGATGAAGCGGATGTGAAGAAAAAGCAAATTTCTTATGCTTCTCCAATTGCCAAAGCAATAATTGGCAAAATGGAAGGTGATGAAATTAATATCAAAATCCCAAGTGGTGAAGTGGTTTACGAAATAGAAAAAGTAGAGCATATCTAGTCATTTTAGTATTTTGAATAAATTAAGAAGGCAGAGTAGTGTATACACTTACTCTGCTTTTTTTTGTTTACAATAAAGAGACGAAAGGTTGGGCCGATAGCATTTTGTGGGTAAGCTTATCTATGTTGGGTGGTAGATTTTTTACGATCAAATTGCGGAATGTTGAGTGGATTATGAGAAAGTTTTGGATTTTATTGCTGGTTTGTATTGTGGGTTTGGTTGGTTGTGGTACCCCTGAGGGTGGGACAGTAGAAGAGGAAACATCGACCACAGAAACAGAAACTCCGACGACTGAAACACCAACCACAGAGACGCCGACGACAGAAACGGAAATACCGACTAGTTCAGTCAGTTTACCCGATGTTATTAGTAGCCTAAGTGCAGAAGCGCAGGAGAGTGCAGTGACGTTAACGTGGTCGGAAGTTACGGGTGCCGATACCTATACGGTGTATTATGCGCTTGAGAGTATGGCTGGTTTGTCGAGTTTGTCGGCTGTCGTATCTCTAATAGAAGGGAAAACGGTTGGAGGTTTGACGGGAACGAGTACGACCATTGAAAACTTAACAAATCAAGCGGAATACTTTTTTACCATGACGGCTGTTAATAGCGCAGGTGAAGGTGGTCGAAGCGCGGAAGTAAGAGCCACTCCCATTTCAAATGGTGCGCCAGAAAATTTAGTTGCTGTGGCTGGAAATCAGCGAGTAGAACTGACTTGGGCCGAAGTGTCTGATGCAGCTTCTTACAATGTTTATCATGCAACAGAAAGCTTTGCGTCATTAAGTGACATATCGAATTACTCCTCATTGGCTGGAGGTACACTTGTTTCTGGTATTACCGGTGCTTTAACCAGTGTCTCACGTTTAACGAATGATACACCTTACTTTTTTGTTGTTACATCTGTTGCTTCTGATGGAGTGGAAAGTGCTATAAGTGTAGAGGCTTCTGCAACGCCAAGCGTTTCTGCTGCTACAGTTACGTCTAGAGTGCTAACAGATACTGGAATAGATTTTGGTATCGACTTCCCTGACTATGTGAGTGATCCCAACGCAGCAGGTAATCATAATGCTGATTGCAGTGGAACATTTGTAGAGCTGCAAGATTGTTCTACTGGTCTTGATTCGACAAGTAATGATCCTATAGATGGTTTCGCTGGTTTTAGTTATACAAAACTGGATGCTTTGGGTTCACCTTTGGCAGAAACGGAGACTTTTTGGAATTGCGTTCAAGATAATGTCACTGGATTGGTTTGGGAGGTTAAACAAGGAGGTAATGGTTTCAAGGCGGATCAAGGTCTGCATGATGTTGATGATATATTCAGCTGGTATAACCCTGATATTGCAGAAAATGGTCGTGATTCAGGAGGAGAAAATACGCAGCCACTTGCTTGTTTTGGTTATACTGAAAGTAGTGAGAATTTTTGTAACACAAAAGCGTTTGTAGAGCGTGTAAATACGAGCAAATTGTGTGGGAAAAGTGATTGGCGAATGCCATCACCTAGTGAATTATTAGGGTTGGTGCATTTTGGTGAAAGCTCTCCATCAATAGATACAAACTTTTTCCCCAATATAGAAAGTGGTGCCAAGTTCTGGTCTAACGGATCTGATCCTGAAAACACAGAAAGCCATAAAGCGTGGGTTATTTTGTTTGATGTGGCTAATGCAGCGACATTAACAGGTGGAAGTCTTGTTCTGTCAGAAAGTAAAAACGCAGGTCGTTCTGTTCGCTTGGTTAGTGGGGACTAGTTATGTTGAAAAAAATATTTGGATTTATATGCTTAGGGTATTTAAGTGCAGGTTCCGTTTCTGCGTATGCTGAGCAGGTAAATTGTAAGCCGAATAATATTACGCCTACGACAGCCTCATCACGATTTACTATTAATGGTGATGAGACTGTTACGGATTTAAAGACAGGCCTAATGTGGAAGCAATGTGCTGAAGGACTGTCAGGGAGTGATTGCGAGACGGGTAGTGTCAGTTCTGCATTTTGGGATGTCTTTTTACGAAGTGTAATTACCTTAAATGAAGGTGATGGGTTTGCTGGTCATACAGATTGGCGTATGCCAAATGTAAAAGAGCTTCGCTCTATTGTAGAGGAGCAGTGCTACCGACCTGCCGTTAATTTAGAGGTGTTTCCAAATACTCCTATTGTAAGTTTTTTTACTTCAACACCAGTGAAAGATGTTTCTCAAGATAATATTTGGGTTGTGGAGTTTATTCATGGACGGGTTGAAACCCAACGTTTGAACTCGGGCGGCTCTCTTCGCTTGGTTCGAAATGCAGTGCAAGAATAAGGATGGCATATAAAAAAACCACACTCATATTCTATATACCGTTAGAGTATGAGTGTGGTTGTTTTTCTGTTCTAAAGATTAATTATGACTGTGCTTTTTTAAAGGCTTCGATTAGTGCTTGTGTTGATGTGTCCAGTTCTGCATTATCCGTGCTTGATGAAAGCCTTTGTGCTATATCTGTTCCCAATACCTTGCCTAATTCTACACCCCATTGATCAAAAGAATTTATGCCCCAGATGGCCCCCTGAACAAAAGTTTTATGTTCGTACAGTGCGATGAGTGAACCAACAGTGAAGGGAGTGAGTTTCTCAGTTAATAACGTGTTACTTGGACGATTTCCCTTAATGACTTTGTGTGGTGCGATTTTATTTATTTGTTCGTTTGTTGCACCGCTGTTTTTAAGCTCATCTTTTGCTTGAGTAAGTGTTTTTCCAACCATAAGAGCCTGAGATTGGCTAACACAGTTTGCAAATAACTGTAGGTGGTGATCATTTACAGGGTTGTGAGTTGTTAAAGGTGCTATAAAGTCTACTGGTACGAGTCGAGTGCCTTGATGCAGTAGTTGATGATAAGCATGTTGGCCGTTTGTACCTGATCCGCCCCATATTATTGGACCTGTGTCTATTTCTGTGTTGGAGCCGTCTTGGTGATTGGCTTTACCATTACTTTCCATATCTAATTGCTGAATGTGGGCAGGGAGGCCTCGCAAGTAATGATCATAAGGAATAAGTACATGGGATTGTGCTCCATAAAAATTGCAATACCAAATGCCTAATGTTCCCATTATTACTGGTAAGTTTTTTTCTAAGGGTGCTGTTTTAAAGTGGGTGTCCATCTCATGGGCACCGTCAAGTAAGGCGCGAAAGTTTTCCATGCCTACTGAGACAGCAATCGGTAACCCAATGGCTGACCAAAGGGAATAACGACCACCAACCCAGTCCCACATTGGGAATATATTTTCTTCTGCGATACCAAATTCAACCGCCTTTTTAACGTTAGAGCTTACCGCTGCAAAATGCTTGTGTATTTGATTCTCTTGTCCGCCATTACGTAGAAACCACTCTCTAGAAGCATTTGCGTTATATAGAGTCTCTAGTGTTCCAAATGATTTTGATGAAACAATAAATAGAGTCGTTTCAGGATCCAGTTTTTTTAACTTTTCGCTAATGTCCGAGCCGTCAATATTTGCAATGTAATGGACTCGTATGGTGTCTTGGGCGTAGGGTTTTAATGCCTCAGTAACGACCTTTGGGCCAAGGTAGGATCCACCAATGCCAATGGAAACAACATCAAGGATTTTTTTATTGGAATAGCCTCTCCATTGACCACTCTGGAGTTGCCAAACAAATTTTTCCATTTGTTTTAAGGTAGATCGTACTTCTGCCAATACATTGCTGTTATCTACTACTAAAGACTCTTGAGCGTGGCTGGCTCTTAGTGCGGTATGTAATACACTGCGGTTTTCTGTTGAGTTGATAGTATCGCCTTGAAACATTTTATTTCTAAGGGATTCAATGTCCGCTTCTTTAGCCAGTTGAGTTAGGAGAGACAGTGTTTTTGACGTTGCTCGGTTTTTTGAAAAGTCCAAGGTCCAGCCTGCAGCGTTTACAGTGCATTCTGTAATACGATCAGAGTGTGTATCAAAAATTTGTTGGATGCTAGTCGCGTCGACTTCTGCACGATGCTCGGATAGTGCTTTCCAAGATGGTAGGTGTGTTGGTGACGTCATTACTCTCTCCTAAAAATACGTTTTAAGTTAGTTTAACGTGATGCATAGATTGTCTATAAGTCTTGCCTTTCCTAAATAAGCAGCGACTAAAATAACGAGATCTTTTTCCTTTTTCGTGGGCTTTTTAAGAGTATGTTGCGAGCGAATTTCAAAATAATCTCGGGTAAGTCCTGATGCCTCAAGTTTTTTCTGTGCCTCTTCGCTAATTTCTTCGAACGTTTTTTCTCGGGATAGAATTTGCTCTTTTGCATTTAGCAAGCTTTGATAAACAGATGGCGCAATCACTCTTTCTTCTGGTGTTAGATAGCCATTTCTTGAACTTAAAGCCAGGCCGTCTTCTGCGCGGGCAATTTCTTCTCCAATAATTTTGATATTGGCACTCAAGTCTCGAACCATGTTTTCAATGACTTTGAGCTGTTGAAAATCCTTTGAACCAAAGATAGCAACATCAGGTTGAACGATATTAAATAACTTGGTTACAACAGTTGATACGCCTACAAAGTGTCCTGGTCGGCTGGCTCCGCATAAAATATTCGAGATATCAGACACTTCTATTTGGGTTTGACTGCGCTTGCCATCTGGATACATTTCTAATGCGTCAGGGGCAAAAAGATAGTGGCAGCCATTTTCTAATAACAGAGTTTGATCTTCTGCTAGTGTTCTGGGGTAGCGTTCAATATCTTCGTTTTCTCCAAATTGCATGGGGTTGACAAAGATTGAGGAAACAACAATGTCACCTTCCTTTGTAGCGCGTCTAATCAAACTCATGTGCCCGTCGTGCAGATTGCCCATTGTTGGCACAAATACAATACTCTTGTTTTTTAGTCGTTCGGTTTTTAATGTTGCTCTTAACTCATGTACCGTATGGCATGTTCTCATTGCTAGAAACCGTGTTCGTCGGATGGAAAGGTCTGGTTTTTTACTTCTTGTGCATAGGCTTCGAAAGACTCTTGGATGGATCGTCCATCGGTTAAAAAATTCTTAACGAATCTAGGGCGCTTACCTAGGTTGATGCCAATCATGTCGTGTAGCACCAATACTTGGCCATCCGTATGCTTACCTGCACCTATACCGATGGTTGGCACGCTAACCAGCTCGGTAATTTCTTTGCCTAGATCAGTTGGGATGCACTCGTATAGTAAAATATCTGCGCCTGACTTTACTAAGTCGAGAGAGTCTTGTTTTATTTGATCTGCGGCATCACCTGTTTTGCCTTGTACCTTATAGCCGCCTAGTTTATGAACGGCTTGAGGGGTAAGTCCTAAATGGGCGCACACTGGAATGCCGCGTTGTGATAAAAGGTTTACGGTATCGCATAGCCAGCTTCCTCCTTCTAGCTTTACCATGTTTGCCCCTGCTTGCATAAGTTTTGCAGCATTATCGAGCGCCAGCTCAGGCTTGCTATAACTCATAAAAGGCATGTCAGACAATAAGAAAGCATTGCTATTTCCACGTTTGACGGCTCTGACGTGATAACACATTTCTTCGATCGTTACTGGAAGCGTGCTGTCTTGTCCTTGAATGACCATTCCTAATGAATCACCCACTAGAATGGTGTCTATGCCCGCTTCGTTCATGATGTGGGTGAAGGTTGCATCGTAGGCTGTTAAGCAAGAGAACTTTTCCCCTTTTGCTTTCATTTTTTGCAAGTGGCTTAGGGTAATTGGGCTATTCAGTTTTTTCTTCGAAGTGTCAGCGTACATAGTATTCTTCTTATAGACAGACTAGGTCCGTAGTATTTATGCAATGTAAATGCTCTTCAACGGTTTTGCCGTTTGGTAAAAGCATTCCCGGTGTAATATCTGCTAATGGTTTAATGACAAACCCACGTTCTAGCATATAGGGATGGGGAACCGTCAACCTAGGTAATGATAAGGTATCATTGTTAATTAGAAGTATGTCTAAGTCCAGCGTCCTTGGACCCCAATGTCTTTCTCTTATTCTATTATGTTCCTGTTCGATGTTTTGTAAAGCATCTAGTAGCGGAATGGGGTCTAATAAGGTTGAGAAAGAGGCAACAGCATTGACAAAGTCCGGTTGATCTTGAGGGCCAACGGGTTTGCTTGAATAGAAGTTGGAATAAATTAAATCAGTTATTTCTGGCAAAGCAGAAAGCGCAGCTAGTGCGTTTTCTAGCTGTTGTATAGGGTTATTTAGATTGCTGCCAAGTCCAATATAAATTTTATTCATTTTGTGTCGAACTTGTTGTATCAAATGATGATTTGGTATTTGATTTTCGACGCCTAATACGGCGTTTAGCAGACGTTTTTTTACCGTTTTTTAATGGGTCCGCTTTATTTATTAAATTTCGGCGCTCTTTATCATTGGCATCTTGGAATAATTGCCACCATTCTCCAAGGCCTCCTAGCTCAGACCCACTTTCTTCTCTGATCAGGATAAAATCAAATGCGGCTCTAAATCTAGGGTGTTGCTCCAGTGTGAAAGCACGTTTTCCAAAGCGCTTAGGCAAGCGGAACTGTAAGTCCCAAATTTCTCGCATTGGTGTTGAAAATCGCCTTGGGATGGAGGTATGGGCAACTTGATTATCCAGTACTAAAGATGCTGCTTGGTGTAATGCGGGTGTTTCTGGCAGTCCTTGTGCTAAAAATTCTTCATGGCGATGCAACACTTTCGGCCATAATAGGACGGCATATAAGAAGTAAGGTGCAGTGCTTTTGCCTTCACTTAAGCGTTTGTCTGTATTTATAAGACCTTTAAGAATGAATGCTTCTACCTCTATTAGAGGTGATTGCCAGTTAGTACGAATAAGGTCATCGATCTCTGGAAAAAGATAACGGAATAAGCCGTATTCTTTCAATAGGTGATAGGTCTCTACGCCATTACCGCTGCCAAGGAGCTTTAAGACTTCCTCAAACAATCGTGCAGGTGGTATATGGTCTAATAAGTGAGCCATCTCTTTAATTGGAGCGGCTGTTTTAGCTTCAATAGTAAAATCAAGTTTGGCTGCAAAACGCACCGCTCTTAACATACGCACAGGATCTTCTTGGTAGCGTTGGCTTGCATCACCAATGATCCTTACTTGCTGTGCTTGGATGTCTTCAAGTCCACCGCAGTAATCATGAATGCTAAAGTCAGTGACATTGTAATAGAGAGCATTGAATGTGAAGTCACGACGTTGAGCGTCTTGCTCAATGTCTCCCCACACATTGTCTCTTAAAATAATACCGTGGGAAGAGCGAGCAGAATCTTTACCTTTTAAACTGCTGTTGTTTGATTTTTTGTCGTCTTCTTTGTTTGCTGGGGCCGCATTTGCACGAAATGTCGATACTTCAATGATTTCCCTACCAAAAGTAACGTGAACTAAGCGAAAGCGTCTACCGATTAAACGAGAGTTAGAAAAAATTGCATGAACCTCTTCCGGTGTGGCGCTGGTCACCACATCAAAATCTTTAGGTTTCATATCAATTAAATGATCTCGAATGCATCCACCAACCAAATAGGCGTCAAAGCCTTCTTTATTTAGACGATAAAGAACCTTAACAGCGTTGGTGCTTAGGTTGGAGCGAGAAAGGGTATGTTTATCGCGAGGTATCACTATAGGATACTCGTGTGTTTTTCTTGGAGTAAAAAGCGAACTGGCTTTTTTAGCCAAATTTTTAAATCCTGTTAGCATTAGGGTACAAACTATTAAATTGACGGTGATTGCATTTTACACATGTAACGTAAAAGTTTCACTTGAAATAAAAAGATATGAGAATATGAGATTTAGCGATTAGGTGGGGTAAACAAATAATCGCTTTGGATACATGAAGATATTAGTTCCGAAAACAAAGTTGGTGCTGCTGTCGCAGTTCTACTCAAAACTTATTTTTATTATTGCAATGTTTTCATTGCCCGAAGGCTTATATATCTAAAAAGATCAACTATCCAAAGCGATTTTTCTATCCCTAGCCTCAGATTTTATTTTTATTTTAAGAGGCTAAGGTGTTCCTAACATTTTTATTTTTATTTTTAGGAACTTACATTTCACGACTAACTTATTTTTATTATGGTCTTTCTTGTTATCGTTGTGTTCGTAATAGAGCACAAGGTGTGCCACTTTTGTTATCTTTTTGAAATTTAAGACTTTCTTGTTTTTTTAAGGGTAAAATAATAAAAAGCAATTGTCTTTTTTTGGGTATTTATGTATCACTTGTTACTTCTCGTTGTTACTTTTTTTCTACTTTTAGTTTTTTTCTTCTCTCCCACAGACTTTTTCTAGAAATGCCCAAAGAAAGAGCAAGTTGAGTTTCTGTTAGGGCGTGTTGATGAGTCAGAATAACGTGCTTTAAGTACTCATCTAGGGTAAATATCGAGCTTCCGTCTAGTCCACTGTTTTGTTTTTCGTCTTTTTTTGTGGTTCTTGGAGGGATTTTTAAGTTTGATGGATCTACTTTATTCGAATCACTGAGTATGGTTGCTCGCTCTATTGCGTTTTCTAATTCACGAACGTTTCCAGGCCAGTCATGGGCTCTAATTGCTTGATCAAATTCTTTGGTGTATTTGAGCTTGGTTTTGTGATGCTTTTCGCAAGATTTGTAGAGTAATGTTTCGGCAATTAGGGAGATGTCATTATCTCTATCTCGTAATGGAGGGAGAATAAGCTCCATTACATAGAGGCGATAATATAAGTCTTCACGAAATAACCCTTTAGACACCATGTCTCTTAGGTCTCTATGGGTAGCAGTAACAAGCCGAATATTGACTTTTGTTGAGGTGACTGCACCGACTCGTCGGATTTCTCCTTCTTGCAGTACTCGTAGTAGTCTGGCTTGTGCTTCTACAGGCAGTTCGCCGATCTCATCTAAGAATAGAGTGCCTTTATTTGCAGCAAAAATTAATCCATCTCTAGCGCTTACTGCTCCAGTAAATGCGCCTTTTTCATGACCAAATAGTTCAGATTCAATGAGGTTTTCTGGTATTGCAGCGCAGTTAACACTAATGAGGGGCTGATTTTTTCTTTTGCTTAAATTGTGTAGTGCTTTCGCTACCAGTTCTTTACCAGTCCCTGATTCACCTCTAATCAGTACAGTGACATCCGTTGTGGATATTTTTTGCATATCATTAAAGAGGTTTTGCATCAGTGGACTACTGCCAATAATGCCATTTGCTAGAATTTGTAGGTGAAGAGATTCATCTTTACTGCCTGTCTTAGCAAAAAGTTTGGTTTTTGGCGTGCTTTTATCAAAAATACTTACTACTTTTTCGAGTAGCTTTTCTGATGTTGTTGGTAATGGCTGGTAGTCGTGAGCTCCTTCTTTCATCATCAAGGTGGCGTTGGTCACTGACGGAGATTGATCGAAAATAATAATAGGACAAGGGGAAAAAGAAAGGTTAACAGAGCTTGAGGGCAGTGAGAGTGTGTCGATTAAGATTAAGTCGATGGTGTTTAATTCATGATCTGTTTGTGCTTGGTGGATGTGATGACAACAAAAGGTATTAAATCCACTACGAGACAGCCATATATTGGCTTCCTCAAGAGGAGAGTGTATCGGAAAGATTAAAAGAATATTCTGCATAGCTGTAACCATTGGTAACGATGGGTCACAATTATACACTTTCGTATTTTATCTTGAAGTAGAAACTGGGAATAAAGCCATGTTTAACAGCGTTACGTTTGAAAAGCGAGGCAAGCATGTTGTGGTTGTATGTCGAGTGTTTTTTTGCCTTTTAATGGAGCAAGAGACCAAGCTAAGGTCGCGTGTTCAAGTATTGTGAGAATGTCCTTGCTACTGCATTCTGGTATTCCCAAATAAGATAATGCTGCTTTTAGAACAAAAGGCTCTCCATGTGGCAAGGCTTGTGCGTGATTTTGTTTGCTGATTTTTTGTTTGTAAGGGTCGAGTATAAGGGGGATGTGGGCGATAGATGGAGGTGTCCAGCCAAGCAATTTGTACAAATAGAGCTGAGTATCTGTGGTTTCTAAAAGATCTGAGCCTCTCACTATATGGGTAATGCCTTGTTTGTGGTCGTCAACGACAACCGCTAGTTGATAGGAAAAAAGTTGATCCTTACGTTTGAGTATAGGGCATGTTGTTCGTTGATTTAAGGTGAAAGTCAAATCCCCTTGTATTGGATCAATGTAACGAAGGTTTTCTGCTTGAATGCGTAATCTCCATGAATGGGGGGACTGGATGGTGCCATTGCAATTCCCTATGTGCTTATTTTGCGTGAGCTGAAGCGTTTGGCGAGTGCAATTACAAGGAAATACCTGGCCTTGTACCTTTAATTGATCTAGGTAGGTTTGGTATAGCGTGGTGTGTTCTGATTGAAGCAGGATAGGGCTGTCGCTCTCAAGGTTATAACTAGAGAGGCAGTTAATGATTTCTTGAATGTAATGAGGCTTGCAGCGAGTTTGATCAACATCTTCTATTCTAAGCAGCCATTGTCCGTGATTGGCTTTGGCGTCTAAATAGCTGGCAAGTGCACTAACAAGAGACCCAAAATGAAGAGGGCCAGTTGGCGAGGGTGCAAACCGACCTACATAGTGACTATGCATAGCTGTACAAACAACTCATCAAGTCAGCGTTAAGCTTAACGTCCGACTTGTTTTTCTTTGATCTCTGCAAGCGTTTTACAGTCAATGCAAAGTGTAGCCGTTGGGCGAGCTTCTAAGCGTCGAATACCAATTTCAATGCCACAATGATCGCAAAAACCGTAATCATCTTCATCAATTTTTTCAATTGTTTTGTTGATTTTTTTGACTAATTTACGTTCACGATCACGTGTGCGCAATTCAAGACTAAACTCTTCTTCTTGACTGGCTCTGTCGTTTGGGTCTGCGTAATTAACCGCTTCTTCCTGGAGATGATGAACGGTACGGTCAACTTCTTCCATTAAGTTTTGCTTCCAATTACGCAAAATATTTTTAAAATGCTCGCGCTGAGCTTCGTTCATATACTCTTCATCAGCCTTCGATTCGTAAGGTGTGAAGTCTTTCATTAATGACTCAGGGTTCGTATTTGGCATATTCATTTGCCTCACTTTACAGGCTGTTTTTACACAAATCTGTAAACAATAATTAAGGGTGGTATATTGAGGGCCGAAAACTTATCAAATTATTGATCATGAAACCACTTTTTTTAACACTTTCTGTTAATACTTTGAGAAAAAAGCGGTTTATCTAAGGAAATGAGACAAATTATGAGTAAATTAGCGCATCGAGTTGAAAGCATTTCCCCATTTCATGTCATGGCTATTTTGGATAAAGCGAAGATGTTGCAAGCGTCAGGTGAAGATGTCATTCACTTAGAGGTAGGAGAGCCAGATTTTGTTACTGATTCATCGGTCGCCAATGCAGGTATAGAAGCCATTCAAAAACATCATACGGGTTATACCTCGGCGACAGGTTTACCAGAATTAAAAAAAACGCTGTCTGCGTATTATAAAAAACAGTATCAGGTTGATGTTTCTCCAGAGCGTATTATCGTCACCTCAGGAGCATCAGGGGCTTTGCTTTTACTTTCATCTCTGTTGGTTAATTCTGATGACAATGTATTGATGCCAGACCCTTGTTACCCTTGTAATAGACACTTTCTGATCCAAGTTGGAGCGCAAGCAAAATTAGTTGAAACGCATTCATCTCAGCAGTTTGCTATTGATTTAGAGCAGTTGTCAGAATATTGGGATGATAAGACTTCAGGTCTTTGGTTGGCATCACCTTCTAATCCAACGGGAGCCGTGCTAGATCAAGCCTATCTTGAAACGGCCTTTTCAAAAGTCAGCCGGCTTGGAGGTCACCTGATGGTGGATGAGATCTATCAAGGTCTTGTTTATGAAGGTGAAGATATGACAGCTTTATCCATATCGGATGATATTTTTGTTATTAACAGTTTCTCTAAAAAATTCGCAATGACTGGATGGCGATTAGGATGGGCCGTGGTGCCTGAATGGGCGATTGAAGGCGCAACGAAATTAGCACAGAATCTCTTTATTTCGGCTCCAACGGTCTCTCAATATGCCGCAGTGAGAGCGCTAGAGGATGATGTTCTTGTTGGGTGTGAAAGTAGACGGCAAGTGTTAGATAAACGTCGTCAATTTCTGTTGAAGGAGCTGGATCGTTTAGGTTTGCCTGTTGTTGCACCCGCTCAAGGTGCATTTTATGTGTTTGTTGATGTTTCAGGTATTACTGGAAATGCGATGCAATGGTGTTTGGGGTTATTGGATGAGTACAAAGTTGCATTAACGCCGGGGGATGATTTCGGATTTCATAATTCTCATAAATACGTACGTTTTGCCTACACATGTAATGAAGCTCGCTTAGAAGAGGCTTTAAAGAGGATCGAGCAATACATGAAGCGGAAGGATGCTTGATTGATACAAATGAGATGTAAGCATTATACTGATGTTTATTTTATATAAGTGGTAAAACTATGGATTTGATTCGGGTCGGACTATGGCGGCGTCTTGTTGCTGCCGCATATGACAGTTTTTTGCTTTTGGCTTTGTATTTTATCTTGGGCTGGGGGTTGGTGTTATTAAATGATGGTGCGGCAGTAGAAGGGCCTTGGATGTTTTGGTTTCTGATTTTTGTTGCGTGGTCTTTTTTTGTGAAATTCTGGTGTTACCCAGGACAAACATTAGGTATGCAAGTTTGGAAAATTAAGCTAGTGTCTGAAAGTGGTCAACATGTGACGCTCCGTCAAGCCAGTATGCGTTTTTTGCTTTCAATGATATCTTGGGGTGTGTTTGGACTGGGTTTTTTATGGTGTCTCATCGATAAAGAAGGGCGTTCTTGGCATGATAGGTTAAGTCAAACCAAATTGGTGTACATCGATCATAAAAAAGCAAAAGAAGCTCTATAAAAACCATATTAATTTACTCTTTTCATCAAAATTAGCCCAAATAAGAAGCAGATTGCAATAGGGATTAAAACACCAATTAAAGGTGAAAACCCGACAGTTAGACTGATTCTACCAAATAGGCTTAGAGCATTTTGAAAAACTAGGCCAATCATTACACCAGAGAAAATTCGTCCTCCCATGGTGGAGGACCTTAAAGGTCCAAAGACAGTCGATAAGGCAACAATGACCAAGGCGATTGAGGCAAGAGGGCTGAGTGCTTTACCCCAAAATTCTAACTGATAAGTGCCGCTGTCTAATCCTTGTTGCTTGAGATACGTTTGATACTGTAGTGACTGACTTAAAGACAATGATTCAGGCTCCTGAGCGGCTAGAAATAGATGTTCTGGCTTTAATGAAGTGGCCCATGTGCTGGTATTCTCTTGATACGTTTCGACGGTGCTTTCCAAGAAGTGGGTTGTGCTCGTCGTTTGTAATTCCCATTGGTTGTCAGATTTATGTGTCGCAGTATTTGCTTTGCGAATGTTGGAGAGCTTGTGTCCATCCGGAGTGAATATTTGTACCCCATATAATGTACCGTTCTTGTCTGCGGCATTAATATAAACAAATTTATCCTCGGAGCGTATCCAAACACCACCAGTTAAAGAAAATTGGTTATTTTGTTGGTTTTGTAATTTCTCAATTAAATCGGCTTTTTGTCTGGCTTCTGGAGCAACGTATTCAGTAATAGCCATGCCAACAGCGGAAATTAATAAAACAGGCTGAATGGCAGAATAACCGATTCGCCAGAGTGGGATGCCGGCAGCCCTCATTATGGTAAGCTCAGAGTTTGATGCCAACGCACCTAGACCTGCTAACGTGCCGATGAGAGAAGCAATAGGGATGTACTCTGTAAACCTCCCCGGCAGACGAAAGACAAGAACTTGAAGCAGAGATTCAAGTGGGAAGCTATCATTTACTTTTTTTACTTGATCAATGAAGGTTAAAACGAAGTCCATACCAAGTAAGACAAGAATAACAGTCAAAAATGACCAAAAAACACTGGAGCCAATATGACGATCAAGTTTATTCATTGAATGCGGCTCTTATTCTTTAAAGTAAAACCAAGGAAGTTCATAAGTAATAGTATGGCAATAATGAGGAAAATACTGTGAACCCACCAAAGACCGAACTCTTTTGGGATCTCTCCTTTATTCAAGGCTGTACGAGCCCAAATAAGTATGCCCAAATAGATAATAACTAAAATAATGGCTGGTAATAGTTTAAAGAAACGTCCTTGTCTTGGGTTGACGTGACTCAAGGCTGTTCCAATAATTGCAAGAATAGGAATCATTAAAACAATGGCAAGACGCCACTGCATTTCAACGTATTCTTCTAAATTTTCACTGTTCCAAATGCTGCTGGTGGTTCTGGTGACGAGGTCGGTAATTTCTTCCTTTTCAGGTTCCTCTAAACGAACGGCATAGGTGTCAAATGTGGTGATTTTATAGTTATTTTTTCCTGGGGTGCCTTCGTAGCGAGTGCCATTTTTAAAGACTAAGTAATTTGCACCCTCTTCGCCTTCGGAATTTATTGTTACTTGCTCTACATAAGATGCGAGCGTCTGCACAGGAACGTCTTGGTTTTCAACGCGTACTGAATCTGAAATAAAAACATCATTCATCCAGCCTTCGTTAGGCGTTAAGCTGGTGACGTATGTGGTTTGTTGACCGCTGCCTTGGAAACGCCCTGGTTTAATAAAATCAAAAACGGTTAATTGATCCTGTTGTTGAGAGGCTTGCTCTATCTTATATTCACTGGCAGGGGCAACCCAAAATGTAACAAATGCATTCAATATTGTTACTAAAGTAGCGATTCCCAAGGTGTACCCTGTTAGTTTGATTTTACTGATGCCGCAAGAAAATAGAACCGACATTTCATTTTCAACGTATAAGCGCCCATACGCTAATAATAAGGATAAAAAGAAAGCCAGCGGCAGAATCATTTGTATGAAGCTTGGGATATGGAAACCTAAAATAACGAAGAGAAATTCGAACGTCATTTTTCCTTCAGCGGCACGGCCTAAGTAACTTACAAAACGTCCACTGATTATGATCAACAGTAATATAAGTGAAACCGCTGCTGTTGATACTAGAACTTCTTTTGCCAAGTATCTGAATATTATCAAGAGTACCTCGTTTATGTTACGTGTGAATACGTAGGGAGTTGACAATCGCTATAAAGTCCCCATTATCACGTGCTAGTATGGTGATTATCCAGTGTTTTTTAAATTATAATTTGAGGGTTTGTGAATGAACACGGCATTATTTGATCGTTTATCTACTGTCCAAGCCGATTTGGTTGTGGCATTTGTTCCGAGTGATTCAGAATTACCCGTTTCAACGAGTTGGTTAAATGAGCGTCTAGACGGCAGTATTGAACAACTTAGAGTCTCCAATGTGTTTGCTGGTAAGCTTTCTGAAACACTTCTATTGCCTATAACGACACAAGATTTTGCTCAGCCTATTCTATTGGTTGGCATAGGCAAGGACGGCGCATTGTCTGATGCGCAAGCGCGTAAAGTCACTGGTGCAATTGCGGCTCAAATTAAAAAATTACCGTATAAAACGGTAGCGATTGCGAACAGCGGTCTAACGATAAAAAACCGTTCTACCGAAAATGTGTTAACTTTGATTTCACAATGGATAAATGAAGGCTTTTATGAATTTGTTGGCTTTAAAAAAGAGCCTGAAGTTAAGCCTGAGATTGAAACGATTCTATTGGAAGGATGTGACGAATCTGCTTTAAGTTTTGGTGTTGCAACGGCACACGGCTCTCATTATGCGCGTCAACTTGGTAACCTGCCAGGGAATGTTTGTACACCAAGTTACTTGGCTTCTCAAGCTCAGCAACTAGGTGACGATTACAACTTATCGGTCGATTTGTTAGATGAAAATCGCATGGATGAATTGGGTATGCAGTGCTTACTCTCTGTTGGTCGAGGCAGTGATCAACCAAGTTACTTGATTGTTATGGAATACAAAGGCGGAGAAGAAGGTGATGCGCCCCATGTATTGCTAGGTAAAGGTATTACATTTGATACGGGTGGTATTTCATTGAAGCCCGGTTCTAAAATGGATGAAATGAAATACGACATGTGTGGCGCTGCCAGTGTGTTCGGCACAATGAAGTCGATTTGTGAATTGAAACCTAAACTTAATGTTACTGCTGTGATTGCCGCTGCTGAAAACATGCCAAGTGGACGTGCAACCAAACCGGGTGATGTGGTTCGAACCATGTCTGGTCAAACGGTAGAAATTTTAAATACCGATGCTGAAGGTCGTCTGGTTTTGTGTGATGCATTGACTTACATTGAACGCTTCGAACCTAAATCTGTGGTCGATGTTGCGACGTTAACTGGTGCGTGTGTCGTTGCTCTTGGAAGTGTGAACTCTGGGATGTATTCAAACAACGATACTGTGGCGGCCGATTTACATGAAGCAAGCAAGGTCTCTGCTGATAAAATCTGGCAAATGCCTTTAGATGAAGAGTATCAGCAGCAGTTAGACAGTAATTTTGCCGATATTGCTAACATCGGCGGCCCTGAAGCTGGTTCTGTAACCGCTGCATGTTTCTTGTCTCGTTTTACTAAGTCTTATCCTTGGGCTCATTTAGACATTGCTGGAACGGCTTGGTCGGGTGGCGCTGCGAAAGGCGCAAGCGGTCGTCCTGTTGCATTACTCACTCAATATCTATTGTTGAAAGCAAATGGGTAATTGTTAGGTCGCTCTCATTACGCTTATCTAATAAATGGACGACTAAGTGAGGGTTGGCTTCAGTCGTTCATTGCTCTTTTTTAAATTTGAGTGATCGAGTTTAATTATTGCTTTTATTTCTTCTGTTTTTTTTATCTATTTGATTTATATGAAAAAAATTCAATAATGTGTATTCAAAGGAAGGTGTTTTACTTTTTTAGGGGTTATCTTGGGTGGACTTTTTATCTCTTGAATGAGAAAGTTAATTGAACAACTCGGAAAAATTTAATTAATGGTTAAGCATGGTTATGTCAGATTTGTCACAAGAGCATGAACGCATGGTCTCTGAACCCGATGAAAACGTGTTAATAGAAGCGCTACGGAATCAAGATGATATTCCTATTTTGATGGATATCGTGGGTGAACATGTTTCACTTAGTCTCAACCAAGAAACGTATTTTTCTAAAAAAATGGAAAGTGAATCAAAGGGCGTAACCTCGACTTCTCCTCTTGATAGCAGCGTTTCGGTAACTACAGTGCCTGTTGATCAAGCTCCAATTACATCTTTTTCTGGAGTGGACAGCGCCCAGTTACAATCTGCTATAAAAACTGTGATAGAGCGTTTATTGCCAACTATTGTTGAAGAAGTAATTAAAGAATTAACTCTTACATCTGAAAAAGCGAGATGAATTAGTTTAATGATGTATGATTAAATTAGTACTGCCTTTTTAACGATTTATAGATATTCATGGTCATGAATATCTAGTTTTATCTCGTCTTCTGCGTTTACTTACTCTTGGCTGTTTTTTTCTCTCCCTTTGTCGCGTTATACTAACCTCCATAATTATTCTTTTCTCCTCTCATTATTTATAGAAGTCTAAGAAACCATAATGGAAAAAACTTACCAACCACACACAATTGAACAACCAATTTACCAAAAATGGGAAGAGTCTGGATCTTTCTCTCCTCAAGGTAATGGCACTCCTTTCTCTATCATGATTCCGCCACCGAATGTGACGGGCAGTTTGCACATGGGGCATGCTTTCCAGCATACGTTAATGGACGCTATGATTCGTCGTGAACGTATGGGTGGCAAACAAGCATTATGGCAGCCGGGCAGCGACCATGCAGGCATTGCGACGCAGATGGTTGTTGAGCGCCAATTGTTAGCGGATGGGATTAAGCGTCACGATTTAGGTCGTGAGAAGTTCCTTGAAAAAGTATGGGATTGGAAAGCGGAGTCTGGAGGCACAATTTCTGGCCAGATGCGTGTGTTAGGCGACTCGGTTGCATGGGAAAAAGAACGTTTTACCATGGATCCAGGTATGTCTAAAGCCGTACAAGAAGTGTTTGTACGTTTGTACGATGAAGGCATTATTTATCGTGGGCAACGATTGGTCAATTGGGACCCAAAATTACACACAGCGATTTCTGACTTGGAAGTATTGTCCGAAGAAGAAAACGGCTTTATGTGGCATTTCCGTTATCCACTAGCGGACGGCGCAAAAACAGCGGATGGCAAAGACTACATTGTTGTTGCGACTACCCGTCCAGAAACAATGTTGGGTGATTCTGCCGTAGCGGTGGCCCCTGATGATGAGCGTTATGCTGATCTAGTGGGCAAAGAAGTGTTGCTCCCATTAGTTGACCGCCGTATCCCTGTCATTGCTGATAGTTATGTAGATAAAGAATTTGGTACAGGATGTGTAAAGATTACTCCAGCTCACGACTTTAATGATAATGAAGTGGGTAAGCGTCATAATCTTCCTTTGATTAATGTTTTCAACGATGATGCGGCCATTAATGACGCTGCTCCTGAAAAATATCGTGGATTAGATCGTTTTGAGGCTCGTAAAGTCGTTGTTGCTGATTTTGATGCACTTGGTTTTTTGGAAAAAATAGATGATCACAAATTAAAGGTTCCTCGTGGTGACCGTTCTGGAGTGGTAATTGAACCTTACTTAACGAATCAGTGGTATGTTGGTGTTGAATCTTTAGTGCAACCAGCCATTGATGCGGTTGAAAATGGGGACATTCAATTTGTTCCTAAACAATGGGAAAATACTTATTTCTCTTGGATGCGTGATTTGCAGGATTGGTGTATTTCTCGTCAGTTATGGTGGGGGCACCGTATACCAGCTTGGTATGATTCTGAAGGTAAGTTCTATGTGGGTAATAGTGAAGAAGACGTTCGAGCTAAATATTCATTACCAGCAGGGCTTGAGTTAAACCAAGATAACGATGTATTGGACACGTGGTTCTCTTCGGCATTATGGACGTTTGCGACTCAAGGTTGGCCTGAAGAAACACAAGACTTCTTAAAATTCAGTGAGTCTGATGTATTGGTTACGGGATTTGATATTATTTTCTTCTGGGTTGCCAGAATGATTATGATGACGCTGAAGTTCACTAAAAAGGTGCCTTTCAAAACAGTCTATATCACTGGCTTGATTCGTGATGAGAAAGGGCAGAAGATGTCTAAATCAAAAGGGAACGTCATTGATCCCCTAGATTTAATATCTGGTATTTCACTTGAAGAACTTGTGGCAAAACGCACATCAGGAATGATGCAACCCGCCTTGTCCAAAAAAGTCGAGAAGGCAACAAGAGAGGCGTACCCAGATGGTATTCAAGCATATGGTACGGACGCGTTGCGCTTTACGTTGTGTTCTTTGGCATCTGGCGGTCGAGACATCAAATTTGATTTGAATCGTCTTGAAGGCTATCGTAACTTCTGTAATAAAATTTGGAATGCGACCCGTTATGTATTGATGAATACGGAAGATCAAAACTGCGGTCAAAATAATGAAGAGGTGACTCTGTCACTGGCAGATCAATGGATCATTTCACGACTTCAGCGTACGGAAGAAGCGGTTAATCATGCTTTTGAAACGCATCGATATGACTTGGCTTCTCAAGCACTCTACGAGTTTATGTGGCATGAATACTGCGATTGGTATTTAGAATTGTCTAAACCTGTGTTATGGGATGAAAGCGCTACGCCTGAGCAACTTATGGGGACGCGTCGTACTTTGGTTAGAGTGTTGGAAGTCTTCTTGAGATTGGCGCATCCAATGATGCCATTTATTACAGAAGAAATCTGGCAGAAAATTGCACCACTGGCAGCAATTGAAGGCGATACAATTATGCTTGCTAATTACCCTCAAGCAGATATGACGCGTTTGAATGAGCAAGCAGAGTCAGATATTGAATGGGTTAAAGGTGTTATTGAAGGTATTCGGAATATACGTGGTGAAATGAATATTGCACCATCGAAACCATTAACGGTATTAATGCGTAATGGTTTATCTGAAGATAAGCGTCGTCTTGATGCAAACCTTACCTTCTTGCAAAAATTGGCAAAATTAGAATCCGTTACTTGGTTGTCGGGTGAAGATGAAGCGCCTATGTCGGCGACGGCTTTAGTTGGTGATATGGAAGTATTGGTTCCAATGGCTGGCTTGATTGATAAAAATGCTGAATTAGCTCGTTTACAAAAAGAAATTGATAAATCAGAGAAAGATTTACAACGAATTCTTGGTAAGCTAAATAATGAAAGTTTTGTCGCCAAAGCCCCTGAAGCGGTTGTAGCGAAAGAGAAAGCCAAAGCGGAGGATTTAGAACTTGCTGTCAGTAAATTGCAGCAACAAAAAACGACGATTGAATCATTATAGAAGCAGGGTTGTTATGAAACGGGAGCCTAGGCTCCCGTTTTTGTTTAGGCTAAAAATAAAAAAAGAGGAAGCCAGCAATGAATAAGCAATTGGGAAAAGTGAAATGGTTTAATAATACAAAAGGAATAGGGTTTATTATGTTAGAGGATAAAGGAGAGGTTTTTGTACATTATAAATCGATCTTATTTGATGGGCATAAAACGTTAAAAAAAGGACAAGATGTTACTTTTCAAATCGTAGAGACAGAGTTTGGTTTGCAAGCCGCAGATGTTGCCTTAGTTGGCACTGTCTAAGCGAACTTATTTTATACTGAATTTAAAAAAGGCAATTAGCATTGGATCATGAATATTGGATGGAAAAAGCACTTGAGTTGGCAGATCAAGCTGAGCTGAAGAGTGAAATTCCAGTAGGGGCTATTGTTGTATTAAACAATGAAATTATTGGTCAAGGATATAACGCTCCGATTTCTTTGTGTGACCCCACGGCGCATGCTGAAATCCAAGCGATTCGCTCAGCATGTGAGAATATTGGCAATTATCGACTTTCGGGTTGCCAGTTATACGTTACTTTAGAACCTTGCTCAATGTGTGCGGGCGCTATTATTCATGCTCGTATTGAGCAAGTTATTTATGGTGCTGTCGAGCCTAAAAGTGGGGCCGTTTGTAGCCAGCATGAATTCTTTTCTGAGCCGTTTTTAAATCATAAGGTCTCTGTCGTTGGTGGTGTTTTAGCGGATAAAGCGTCTCAAAAGCTGAGTCATTTTTTTCAATATAGGCGAGATCAAAAAAAGAAGATCAAGAAAATGAGGTGAAACAGGCAATTGTTGCCCTTTTTTGATTTAATCTACAATAAACTCGACTCTTTGCTAGCCTCCTTTAAGTGCCTTGTTTTAAAATACAGCAAATTCCCCAAAAACTACCCATAGCGAGGCAATACACAGCATGCTAACTTTGCATGGTTCTTCCGCCCTTTCCGCATTTCAAAAAGCAAAAATCTTGTCAGCAATGCAGCACATTGTTCCAGCAGTGACGGATATTGATGCTCAGTTTATACATTTTGCAACGCTTGAAGATGGCCATCACTTGTCCAAAGAAGAAGAGAATGTTCTTGACCGAGCTTTAACATACGGAGCTAAAACTTCTGAAGTGAAGGAGTCAGGCGCTCGCTTTTTGGTTATTCCTCGATTAGGAACCATTTCTCCTTGGTCTTCTAAAGCAACTGACATCCTACATAATTGTGGTTTGACGCAAGTGCTGCGTGTTGAACGCGGCATACAGTATTTTGTTCATAGTGATTCATCATTATCTGAAAGCGATTTGTTGCAATTGATTGATGTCTGCCACGATCGAATGACTGAAAGTGTTTTGGGGTCGTTAGAGCAAGTTACTCAAATCTTTCATCAGTCACAACCTGCACCAATGACGCAAATTGATATAATAAGAGGTGGACGTGAAGCTCTTGCATCAGCGAATGTTACACTCGGTCTTGCTTTAGCGGATGATGAGATTGATTATTTGGTGGAGGCATTTGTTCAATTAGGCCGAAACCCTAATGACGTTGAATTAATGATGTTTGCACAAGCGAACTCAGAGCATTGCCGACATAAGATTTTTAATGCAAGTTGGACGATTGACGGTGTTGATCAAGAGCGTTCTTTATTCAAAATGATTAAGAACACTCATGAATATAATCCAGATGGTACGCTTTCTGCTTACAAAGATAATGCTGCCGTGATGGAAGGGCATACAGCAGGGCGCTTCTATCCTAATGCTGACTCGAAAGAATATGGTTTCAATACTCAGCCAATAGACATTCTTATGAAAGTTGAGACGCATAACCATCCGACGGCAATTGCGCCATTTTCTGGTGCTGCAACGGGCTCTGGTGGTGAAATCCGTGATGAAGGTGCAACAGGTGTTGGTTCTAAGCCAAAGGCAGGGCTAACTGGTTACACAGTATCTGATTTGAAAATACCGGGTTTTGAGCAGCCTTGGGAAAGTCAATATGGCAAGCCAAACCGAATTGTGTCGCCTTTAGACATTATGATTGAAGGTCCCATTGGCGGAGCTGCTTTTAATAATGAATTTGGCCGTCCAAATATTCTTGGCTATTTCCGTACATATGAAGAAACAATCGCAGGAACTGATGGTGATGAGGTTCGTGGGTACCATAAGCCGATCATGCTTGCTGGTGGGTTAGGGAATATCCGTAGAGATCATGTAGAAAAAGGTGTGATTCCTGTTAGCGCTAAGTTGATTGTCCTAGGTGGACCAGCGATGTTGATCGGGCTTGGCGGAAGTGCCGCTTCCTCTATGTCATCATCTGATGGTAATGAAGATTTGGATTTTGCTTCCGTACAGCGTGGTAACCCAGAGATGGAGCGACGTTGTCAGGAAGTGATTGATCGCTGCTGGCAGCTAGAAGAAAATAACCCAATTAGTTTTATTCATGATGTGGGTGCAGGTGGTTTATCAAATGCGTTACCTGAGTTAGTAAAAGATGGTGAACGTGGCGGTAAGTTTGATTTACGTAGTGTTCTTATTGATGAAAAAGGCATGTCGCCATTAGAAATCTGGTGTAATGAATCACAAGAACGTTATGTGCTTGCTGTTCCTCCATCGCGTTTGGCTGAATTCACCAAATTGTGTGAAAGAGAGCGTTGTCCTTTTACTGTTGTTGGTGAGGCAACAGAAGAGATGCATTTGTCTGTTGATGACACAATTTTTTCTAATCAGCCTGTTGATTTACCGATGTCTATTTTGTTTGGCAAACCACCTAAGATGCACAGACAGGCAACTAAGGACACAATTAAAGGTGATCAATTTGATGGCTCTCAGATTGATTTATCTGATGCTGCAAAACGCGTATTGTCTTTACCTACGGTTGCAAGTAAGAATTTCTTGATCACCATTGGTGACCGTTCAATTACAGGCATGATTGCGCGTGATCAGATGGTTGGTCCATGGCAGGTTCCTGTTGCAGACGTTGCTGTAACGACGTCTTCTTTAGACAGTTATACGGGTGAATCCATGTCCATGGGGGAGCGTACTCCATTGGCAATTTTGGATGCACCTGCTTCAGGTCGTATGGCCGTTGGCGAATCGTTAACTAACCTTGCTGCATCCTTGGTGACAGGACGTAGAGCAATTAAGCTTTCTGCAAACTGGATGGCGGCGGCCGGTCATCCAGGTGAGGATGAAAAACTGTATGAAACGGTTAAAGCGGTTGGCATGGAGTTATGTCCTGCATTGGATATCGCTATCCCAGTAGGTAAAGATTCCATGTCGATGAAAACGGTATGGGAAGAGCAATCTGAGAAGAAGAGTGTTACCTCTCCACTCTCTTTGGTTATTACTGCATTTGCTCCTGTTGTCGATGTTCGTAAAACCTTAACGCCTGAATTAAAAAATGATGTTGATACCAGTTTAGTGCTGCTTGACTTAGGTGAAGGTAAAAACCGCTTAGGTGGTTCTGCGCTTGCCCAAGTTCATAACCAAATCGGCTCTATTGTTCCTGATGTTGATAATCCTAAGGTACTGGCTGCCTTTTTTGACTCGATTCAGCAATTGAATGGCGAAGGTAAGGTGTTGGCTTATCATGATCGTTCTGATGGTGGTTTGTTTGCTACATTGGTAGAAATGTCATTTGCCAGTCATCTTGGTTTGGATGTGGACCTTTCGGAATTAGTCTCTAGTGCAAACGAAATAACGGCCTCGCTGTTTAATGAAGAGCTTGGGGCTGTGATTCAAGTTCGTAATAGTGATTTAGAAAGCGTTTTATCTCATCTAACTGGTGTTAGTGTGCAAGCCTGTGTTGTCGCGACGTTGAGCTCAGATGATCAAATTCGTATTAAGTATCAAGATAATGTTGTGTTAGAGGAGAGTCGAGTAAATTGGCAACGAACGTGGTCTGAAACCAGTTATCGTGTTCAATCATTGCGTGATAATCCTGAATGTGCTCAGCAAGAGTTTGATTCACTTCTTGATAATAAAGATCCTGGGTTACACAGTCGCCTAACATTTGATATCAATGAAGACATAACGACATTGGTAGGTGAAAGTGTTAAACGGCCTAAAATTGCAGTATTAAGAGAGCAGGGAGTAAATGGCCATGTTGAAATGGCAGCCGCTTTCCATAAAGCGGGTTTTGCATCCTATGATATTCACATGAGTGATATTTTAACTGGACGCGTGAGCCTTAAAGAGTATCAAGGCTTGGTTGCTTGCGGTGGTTTCTCTTATGGTGATGTTCTAGGTGCTGGTGAGGGTTGGGCTAAATCAATTCTCTTTAACAAAGTAGCACGAGAAGAGTTTTCATCGTTCTTCCAAAGACCCGACACCTTTGCGTTAGGTGTGTGTAATGGTTGTCAAATGCTTTCAACGCTACGTGAACTTATTCCAGGTACAGAACATTGGCCTAAATTTGTTCGTAATGAATCAGCTCAATTTGAATCACGCTTGGTTCAAGTCGAAGTGCAAGAATCAAATTCTATTCTATTTAAAGGAATGGAAGGTTCTTGTATGCCGATTGTTGTTGCGCATGGTGAAGGGCAAACAGAATATAGAAATACCGAAGATTACGATGCTTTGGTTGCTAATGCTCAAGTGTCATTGAAATATGTAAACAACTACGGTCAAGCGACAGAGCAATACCCTTTTAATCCAAATGGTTCTGCAAATGGTGTTACTGGACTTACATCTGAAGATGGTCGAGTTACCATTATGATGCCGCACCCTGAGCGAGTATATCGAACGGTTCAGCATAGCTGGCATCCGACTGAATGGTCTGAGCAAGCGCCTTGGTTGCGTTTGTTCCAAAATGCACGTAAGTGGTTAGGCTAATAAGGAAAAGATAACAAACCTTGTATACATTTTACTCTGTATACAGGTTTTTTTTTAATTTTTACTTTTTTTTAAAAAAGAGTAAAAAACTACTTGCCAAAAAAAACGGAAAGGGTATTATACGCCCCACTGAGAAGCAGTTCACCATCGCAAGATGGTAAAGAAAAACTCTCATCGCTCTTTAAAATAGTTAATCAGATAATTTGTGTGGGCGCTCGCTGGAGACTTCGAAAACATTTTGAAGTCTTACGAGAGTCTATAACACTTTCAATTCGTTCTTGTTTGTTTGATTTATCAA
>NZ_JBLIXL010000006.1:0-186073 GCF_047525455.1 Marinomonas phycocola | reverse complement strand
ACTGCTGATAATTCATGTTGGTACTGCTTAGTTTTGTGGTGAAAAGAAGTGTACCAACTTCAGCAGTTGGCTTCTTCTACACCTGATTAGCAGTGTCGCACTTATTATCTGAATTTAGGAGTATAGTTCATTTAATTTAACTCTGACCCCATTTATTCTGCATTTATTCGTGCGCTTGAATCGTCAAACCAATTGCATTATGAGTATGGTTTATTCGACTCATCTCTCAATTGTTATGGTCAAAAAACCATGGTTCTAGGGACTTTTTGATATCCAGAAGTGTGTTTAAGTATATAGTCGGCTCATCTACAATAACATTTCCATTGGATAACACTGTTTTTCCATCGATTAACTTATCTGCAACACTTCCAAATTTGTTATCAGTTAATACAACTTCTTGTGAAGAAAAAGCTACTATTCCATCGTCACCAGTGTGAATGAACGTATTTTCATATATTCTGAATATGCCATCTTTGTTTGCGAACTTTGCTGAACTATTGTTAAGGTAAAGTCCATCATCATTAGATTGCAAAACAATATTCTGGTAGATGGAGGTGTTACCAAATGCATTTATCTGCATTCCGTGCCCTGTGCCTAATTCTATCCAATTTCGGAAAATTTGTGCCTCTGATCCGTCGCCAACAAATAAACCTTCATTGTGTGCGCCGTGGTCACGGGTTCCGTAATTTCTAATATAGTTATTAAAAATTTTTGCGCCATTGTCTGCGTTTTTGATTTGAATTCCATCGAAGCCTGTATTTTCGATACGGTTGTTGTAAACGCTGAGGTCAATTACAGAGTGAGGGTAGGTAATTGAGTCGCACCCCTTTTCGACTCGGCCTTGATAAAACCCATGGCCAACATACATTCCTTCACCACCGACGTCGTGGATGTAATTATCATGAATGGATACTCCCGTCATATCCCACGGCGGGATTATACTTTGCTCATATTTTATCCAAATAAGACTTTGGCTCTGAAATTGTCATCCCATGCTGCCCGTTGGCGTTTTCCCGCTATGCTGTCTTTGAGTGGATTAACTTTGAGCATGTTCACTAACATTCGGTTAAATAATGCCATGTTTTTAGCGCCATCTTCTGCGTAAATGAGACTGTCGTCTTCTTTGAACGTGACATCTAACACCCAATGATAACTTTCAATCTGCCAATGCCCTCTTATGACACGTGAGAGATCAGCTACGTGGTTATCCATCGAGCTGAGGTAGTAGCTGGTTTCTTGTCTGTTATCCCCCTCTTCCACATGGTGGATACGTGTGACTTCCACGATACTCTTGGCACTGTCCCATTGTTCAATACCTGTTATCCAATTGTCGATGGGTAACGAGGTGTAGTGCCGCTCAACTATTCTGCCATGCTCTGCATCCACATCACTGGCGGTATGGACAGAAGGTATCATGGCTGGGAATACCGTGGGGTAAGTCGAGAAATTGGGCAAACCAATCTTGTTTAGACTTCCCGTATTCTTCAATGGAGCAAACGTCATCACAACCTGCGATGATGGCGCAGATGGAGGTGGTAGATACTCTGTTTAAGCGCAAGCTTTTTTATGCTCTTCACTGAATAGTTTTGAGGAGTTATAAGGATCCTGTGATTAGCTCGAATTGCACGCTTTCATTTTCTGAAAAGCTCAATAGTAGTCATCTGTTTATTTCTTTAAATAGATGATATGAGCGTTTTTTTTCTAGAAACCGCGTTGGTCAAAACAACAACAAAAAAGCCCATGGGGGTTGCGTACAGTGATGTGACGCAGAAAACCCATGGGCTTTTTTTAGTAGGTTGTCTGATGCTGTTACTTGCTAGGCAAATAACTCAGACAAGCGTATTACGCGATCACCATGCTTAAACCGGTAAGTGCAATCATACCGCCTGCAATGCGAGTTACCCACTGGTTGTAAATCGGTGCGATGAGTGTGTTTAAACCTTTGCTTAATGCAATGCCTACAACGTGCAATGTGATGGACGCGGTGGCGAAGCCAGCAACATACAAGGAGCCGTGAACGTCCATTGGCATTTCAAGGCCATGCGCTGCGCCGTGGAAGAAGGCAAATGCGGCAACCAATGCACTGCAAATTGGCGTTGAGAATTTAGAGGCGGCAGCAAGCAGAGCGCCTAAAAAGATGACGGAAAACACAATGCCTTGCTCAATAAATGGTACGGCTAAACCGCCAACAACCAAGACACAACCTAAAATCATTGTGCCAACAAACGCCGCTGGTACCGTGAAGACGGCTTTGTTACCCAAACGTGCGGCCCATAGACCAATCGCTAGCATTACAATTAAATGATCCAATCCCATGAATGGGTGAACGAAGCCAGACAATAAACCGCTTTCAGCGTGACCAGGATGAGCAAGAGCAACAGGCGCAGCGGTGGCAACGCCAGCCAAAAGCAAAACGCGGAGGGTGTTTTTGTAAATCATGGGATTCTCCATTGGTATAATTTAAAACAAAACGCAAAAAGGCAAGATTAACGGACGTTAAAAACGCATAGAATCTGGCTAATGTGTTAAACCACAGCCTGAGCTGGCGGAATATTTTTGGATTCTAACATACCCTCTTTAATGATGAGTTGAATGATTTCATCCAATCCTTGCGCTTTTTTCAAGTTAGAGAAAATAAAGGGTCGGTCACCTCGCATCATTTTCGCATCACGCTCCATCACGTCCAAAGATGCGCCGACTAATGGGGCCAAATCGGTTTTATTAATAATCAACAAATCCGACTTGGTAATGCCTGGGCCACCCTTTCTAGGGATTTTATCGCCTGCCGACACATCGATCACATAAATGGTGAAGTCCGACAGTTCAGGGCTAAAGGTCGCGCTGAGGTTGTCACCGCCACTTTCCACAAAAACCACATCCAAATCGCCGTGGCGCTCTACCAATTGATCGATTGCTGCCAAGTTCATTGAGGCGTCTTCACGGATGGCTGTATGTGGGCAACCGCCTGTTTCGACTCCTAGAATGCGGTCTTCGTCTAGGGCTTCGTGTTGTGTTAAAAATTTCGCGTCTTCTTGGGTGTAAATGTCATTGGTTACAACGGCAATGTCATAATGATGGCGCATTGCGGCACACAAAGAGCGCAGTAGTGCGGTTTTCCCTGATCCTACTGGACCACCGACACCGATTCGTAATGTTTGTTTTTTCATAATCTTGTCCTACTTCTTCTCTTGCTAAATAAAGTTCGCTAAATAAAGCGTGTTTAATCGTGCTTCTGTCTAATCTTAATTCTGTGTTCGGTCTTTTTATCTATGTGTATTATCTGTGTGTACTGTCTATACATGCTAAGAGCGAAAAAGCCGCGAGTATTGTGTTTCGTGTCGAGCGCTGGCAATGGCGATAGCCGGAAGGCCCGCGCCAATGTCATCGCTTGGCAGCGCATCGGCGACCGCAATGGCAGCGGGTATGCCGATTTGCAACTCGCCTAATAATTGTTGAGCCTGTGTTTGGCCTAATGGAACCAGTTTAGTTGCCGCAGCAATTTGGTTTTCCAGCCAAGACCACGCAAAACCAAGCGCCGCCGTATGAAAGGGGATCGTCCAATAATGGGCCGCCACGGCAAACAAGGTGACAAAGCTAACCGTTTCTCCTTTTGCAAAAGGCACGGGCATATCCAAACTGCGCAACAATCGGCCCAATGCTTCCCCCATGGCCGTATCGGTCAGTTTCAGCTCTTTGGTTTCACGACAGGCCAAGACCAAATCGTTGCATTCTCGAAGCGTCATAAGGGAAGAAGAGGGTGAATTTAGTGCTTCCATCGCCAATTTCAAAACGGGCAAATCAAGGCGAGCAAGGGATTCGGTCATTTGTGTTTCAACCCAATGAGCAACCTGATTTGAACGGGTAACCCAACCTGCATCGATGGCGTATTCAAAGCCCTGTGAAAAGGAGAACCCACCCACTGGCAAGCTGACACTGCTTAACTGCATCAAGCGCAATAAGCTGTAGTCAGAAGACGCATACACAGCGGAATGTTCCGCTATAACGTCAACGGGAAGCGCCAAATTAGGGATGGTTGTGGCCATGACTGTAGGCTCCAGATTCAGGAATGAAAACGGTGTTAATGTGCGTGACGGTCAATCCAAGCAGAACCAACATCTCTTCTAAAACGTGATCAGGCGTAATGTTAAGTGAACGCTCACATACTTGTATCTTCACGTGCCTATTGCCTAAGTGATAACACGCTTTAGAGAAAGTAACCCAATCGTCACAGGTTGCGTGCGCCACATTTTCTATTGCACCTTCGACTTGGATATATTTACCACACTCTGAAAGTAAATACTCACCAACCAATAATGGCTTGCCACGTTCTAGGAAAACTCGGACTTCTTCACCGTTGGCACCTGTTAACTTTAATCGGCTACGGTCTCTTTGTTCGTGAGTCAGTGTGACGCTGGTGTAGGCTTCTTCATGGCAGTGAGTGCCAAGGCGTTCATATATAGTAATCATAAGGTGTCCAAATTCGTCATCAAATGGTGTAAGGCCGTCTGTTTAAAACAGGCAATACAGTTGCGCCAGAGGCAATTCTTCTGCGGGTTCGCAGGTGAGTAATTCACCGTCGGCGCGTACTTCGTAAGTTTGTGGGTCAACCGTAATCGTCGGTTGCCAATTGTTCAGTACCATGTCGGCTTTGCCTATGTTACGTGTGTTTTTACAGGCGACTAATGTGCGATCCAAGCCCAAGGCGTCCCCCACTTTGTTGTCTAATGCGGCTTGCGATACAAAGGTCACAGAGGTTTGTGCCGACGCTTTGCCGAAGGAGCCAAACATAGGGCGATAATGAACGGGTTGGGGTGTCGGAATAGAGGCATTGGGATCCCCCATTGGGGCATTGGCGATCATGCCACCTTTGATAATCAAAGAAGGTTTAACACCAAAAAATGCGGGTTTCCAAAGGATTAAATCGGCCAATTTACCCGACTCGATGGAGCCCACTTCATGGGAAATACCGTGAGCAATTGCTGGGTTAATGGTGTACTTGGCGATGTAACGACGCGCGCGAAAATTGTCGGCTCCTAAGGCTTTGTCTTCTGGTAACAGGCCAAACTGTTGTTTCATTTTGTGGGCCGTTTGCCAAGTACGAGTGATCACTTCACCCACGCGTCCCATGGCTTGAGAATCGGATGAAATCATACTGAATGCGCCACGATCATGGAAAATGTCTTCCGCAGCAATGGTTTCCTTACGGATACGAGAATCCGCGAATGCCACATCTTCAGGAATGTTGCTGTCCAAATGGTGGCAAACCATCAGCATGTCCAAATGTTCGTCAACTGTGTTGTGGGTATAAGGCCGAGTTGGGTTGGTGGAAGAGGGCAATATGTGTGGGAAACCACAGGCACGAATAATATCAGGTGCATGGCCGCCCCCTGCGCCTTCCGTATGATATGTGTGAATGGTTCTGTTTTTGAACGCGCCGATGGTGTCGTCCACAAAGCCTGATTCATTTAATGTGTCCGTATGAATGGCCACTTGCACATCGTATTGTTCGGCAACACTGAGACAGGTATCAATGGAAGCAGGGGTGGTGCCCCAATCTTCGTGCAGTTTTAAACCGCAGGCTCCGGCTTCCAGTTGCTCTATTAATGACGCGGGTTGGCTGGCATTGCCTTTTCCAAGAAAGCCTAAGTTCATCGGCATGGAGTCCGTTGCTTGCATCATTTTTCCCATGTACCACGGGCCGGGTGTGCAGGTGGTGGCATTGGTGCCCGTTGCTGGGCCAGTACCGCCGCCAACCATGGTGGTGACACCAGAGGTGAGGGCTTCTTCAATTTGTTGCGGGCAGATAAAGTGAATGTGCGCATCGATACCGCCAGCGGTCAATATGGAGCCTTCCCCTGCAATGACTTCGGTGCCGGGGCCAATGACGATGTCGATGTTGTTTTGAATGTCTGGGTTGCCTGCTTTGCCGATTTTAAAAATGCGGCCTTCTTTGATCCCGACATCGGCTTTTACAATGCCCCAGTGATCGAGAATCAAGGCGTTGGTGATGACCAAATCCACTGAGGTGTTGTTGTCTAATTGGCTTTGTCCCATGCCATCACGGATGACTTTACCGCCGCCAAATTTCACTTCGTCGCCGTATTGGGTAAAGTCTTTTTCGACTTGAATCCACAGATCTGTGTTGCCTAAGCGAACCTTGTCCCCAACCGTTGGGCCAAACATTTGTGCGTAACTTTGTCGATCCATCGTCACTTGGCTGGTGGTTTTGTCAGCGCTAGATGAACTCATAGCATCATCGTCTAAAGGCCCCATGATGTCACCACGAAAACCGTAGATTTCACGTTTTCCAGCATAGGCCACCAATTCAACTTCACGCCCTTGGCCCGGTTCAAATCGTACTGCAGTACCAGAGGCAATGTTTAAGCGGAACCCTTTGGTGATCTCCCGTTCAAAAGACAGTGCGGGGTTCACTTCGTAAAAATGATAGTGAGAGCCAATTTGAACAGGGCGGTCTCCGGTATTTTCAACACGCACACGGACGGTTTCACGGCCAAGGTTTAATGGGATGTCACCGTCGGCCACCTGAATTTCTCCAGGAATCATACCGCTGCCTTTTTTAACTGAAATCGATGAGGACATAAGGTGCTCCTTTAGCGTTAATTAATGGGATTGTGAACCGTGACCAGCTTGGTGCCATCTGGAAAAGTGGCTTCGACTTGCACTTCGTGGATCAGCTCGGTGACACCATCCATGACTTGATCTTCTGAAAGCAAGGTCTTACCGTAGCTCATCAATTCGGCAACGGTTTTGCCATCGCGCGCGCCTTCAATAATCTCCATGGTTATGTATGCCATGGCTTCAGGGTAATTCAGCTTCAAGCCGCGATTTAAACGACGCTCTGCCAATAATGCGGCGGTAAACACTAATAATTTGTCTTTCTCTTTTGGTAATAATTCCATTCAACAGTCCTCAAATCGTTTGTTCTTGCATGCTCTAGCGTATTCTTGTGTGTTCCAGTCGGCTCTGTGACGTGTGTTTCTACGTGGCCCAGATGCGAGGTTTACAGATGGGAACCTCCAACAATTCAGGGCGAATCAGCTGCCAGTAATGTGTAAAAGCCAGTTTTGCTTGTTCTGAATCTGGCCCCAGTGAGCGGATCACAATAAAGCCGCTGACAAAGCTGATGCCTGTGACTCCGTGTTGATCGTATTTCTTGGAAGCTTGGCGTAATCGCTCTATTAATTCGGTGGGTTCTTTTTCGACTTTGTTACCATCTTGATTGTCGCTTTCTGTACCTGTAGGAGAATGCTCAAAAAATGGCCCCGCCAGCATAAAGCCGTTTACCGTGTGTTGCCTTAACCCCGCAGGTGAGCCCAATAAATGGCGATTACGGTCGTCAATTAACAAACGTTCTTTCAGTATCAAACGTTGATCTTGTTTAACCTGAATGCATTGGCTGACTTGACCTTGATTAAATGGTTGCTGGCTGGCTGTTAATCCAAAACAGGTGACCTCCCAACCAATGAACTTGGCACCTTCAGCGAGGTTTATATGAGTGTCTAAGCGTGTTTGAGCATCAGGATAGAGTAAGGTTTCTTGAGGCAACCATTCCAGTTGAGCTTGTTTACCGACGTTTAATATCACTATTTGATGTTGTAAGCTTTTGTCCGCTCTGGCTTTGTAGACTCGACCCGCACCGGGGGTAGTAATTAGCACTTTGGTTTCGGGTTGTAGATCACTGGTGATGGTTAAACGATCTCCAGAGACCAAACCGCCAGGAGGGTGCAACAGGTAAATGTGGGCCCTGTCTTTGCCTTCTGGGTAGAACGGTTTTTGTACGTAAAGAGGCCCTTTATGCTCGCAGGTTTTTAACATAACGCCACGACGGGTATTGGCAAACCCCATGGTTAAAAAGGCGTGCCATTGAGAAGACGGCAAGATAGCTGGTGGCACTTGCTCTCTAAGATGTTTTGTATTGTTTGGCTCTGTTTGAGCAAGGCTATTGTTATTATTCATGGATACCTTTTAATGCCGTTATTACTGGTACGGCTGAATGAAAACCGTGTCAAATGTTACCCCGTGTTGTTGCACTGCTAGCTCTTAATAGCTATTTCTTAAACCGCCAGATAGTGACGAATTAAATCATCGGTTAAGTTTTCCATCCGGTCAGACGCAACAACGCGGCCTTTCTCTATCAAACGAAAGGATTGGCCAACACGACGAGCAAATCCCAGTTTCTGCTCGACTAAAATGACCGTTAGCCCTTCTTCTTTATTCAGTTTTAAAATCACATCCCCAATTTGTTTCACAATATTGGGCTGGATGCCTTCATTTGGTTCATCAAGGATTAAAACGCTCGGTTCGAGTACCAATGCGCGTCCTATGGCCAATTGTTGTTGCTGACCGCCAGAGAGGTCTCCTCCTCTTCTATGCAACATTTCTTCCAATACCGGAAAAAGTGTAAATATTTTTTCAGGGATTTGTTTTGCACCATCCTTACGAACGGGCAATCCAATGCGCAAGTTTTCTTCGACGGTAAGCATGGGGAAGATGTCTCGTCCTTGGGGAACATAGCCTAAACCAAGATAGGCACGGGACTCGGCGCTTTTCTTATGTAGTAGATTGTTTTCAAAGCGTATTTCGCCATTTTTGATGGGTAATAATCCCATTAAACATTTTAGTAATGTGGTTTTTCCTACGCCATTTCTCCCCATAATGCAGGTGATGGAACCGGGTTCTATTTGCAAATCCAAATCCCACAGAATCTGAGTGCCACCGTATAATTGGTTTACATTTTTCATTGAAATCATAGGTAAGATTCTCCTGGCTTTGTGGAGGAAGTGAGGCTGGTGTCTTCTCCGAGATAGACTTCAATCACGTCTGGATGGCTTTGAATGTGATTCATTGTTCCTTCAGCGAGCACAGAGCCTTGATGAAGCACTGTAACGGTGCGTGCAATGCTGCGAACAAATTCCATATCGTGTTCGACTACGATAACCGTGTGATCGCCTGCTAATGAGGTAAGCAGTTCGGCGGTACGTTCGGTTTCTTGTGCGGTCATGCCGGCAACGGGCTCATCGATTAGCAATAACCTCGGCTCCGCAGCCAGTAACATTCCAATCTCAAGCCATTGTTTTTGCCCGTGGGATAATGCCCCTGCCAACATAAAGCACTGTTCTTTTAGCCCTATAATGGTTAGCACTTCGTCGATGCGATCCAGTTGAGTGGGAGTGAGCCGTGCCCAGAGCGTAGGCAACACGCCTTTGTCCGATTTGAGAGACAGTTCCAAATTACTAAACACGGTTTGTGCTTCAAACACCGTGGGTTTTTGGAATTTACGACCAATGCCGAGCTGAGCGATTTCAGCCTCGTCTTTGTTTAACAGGTTGATATTTTGCCCAAAAAAGACCGAACCTGAATCACAAGGTGTTTTGCCGGTAATGACATCCATTAATGTGGTTTTGCCTGCGCCATTGGCACCGATCAAACAACGTAACTCCCCATCATTGATATAAAGGTTTAGGTCATTTAATGCTTTAAAACCATCAAAACTGACACTGAGCCCTTCGACGTAAAGTAAAACGTTTTTGTCCACATTTACCTGCTCTGTTGGCGGTGTTAAAAAAGACCAAACTTGATCGCGGCGTAGTGTGTTACGAGTGGATTCCAAAAGGCTCATTGGTTTACCTCCTTATCGGTCGAGCGAGTGTCGTTGGTGCTTGAGGGTGCCTCAGAAGCGGTGCGGTATTTCGCTTTAAGTTGATCGTAAAGCCCCATTAACCCTTTCGGTAAATACAAGGTGACTAAGACAAACAACGCACCCAAAGCAAATAGCCACGCCTCCGGTAAAATGGCGGTGAAGCGCGTCTTTGCATAGTTAACTAATAAGGCTCCGATAATGGCGCCGATCAAGGTGCCACGGCCACCAACAGCGACCCAAATAACCATCTCAATGGAATTAATCGGGGAGAATTCACCAGGGTTGATGATGCCCACTTGCGGGACATACAGTGCCCCTGCAATGCCTGCGATAATGGCCGAATAAACAAATAACCACACCTTGTAGTTTTGTGTGCGGTAGCCCAGAAAACGCGCTCTGGATTCCCCGTCTCGCACCGCTAATACCACCTTGCCTAAACGGGATTTAAGGATGTAATGGCTGCTAACAAAAACAAGGGACAACATAATGGCCGTGATGACAAACAGACTGACACGAGTGGCATCGGATTGCAGATCGAACCCAAGGATTTCTTTAAAATCGGTTAAGCCATTGTTCCCCCCAAAGCCCATTTCATTTCTGAAGAAAGACAGCAACAACGCGTAAGTCAGTGCTTGGGTCATAATGGACAGATACACCCCAGTAACGCGGGAGCGAAAGGCCAACCAGCCAAAAACAAACGCCAATACCCCGGGCACAAACACCGCCATGATCATGGCAAACCAGAATTGATCCATACCGAGCCAAAACCAAGGCAGTTCTTTCCAATCAAGGAACACCATAAAATCGGGCAGAAGGGGATTGCCATAAACCCCACGATCACCGATTTGACGCATTAAATACATGCCCATGGCGTAGCCGCCTAAGGCGAAAAAGGCACCGTGCCCAAGGCTCAAAATACCACAATAGCCCCAAATGATATCCACAGCCAAGGCCAGCATGGCATAGCATAAATACTTACCTAATAACGTAATTGTGTAAGTGCTCACATACAATGCAGAGCTTTCAGGTAGAAAGAGGTTCGCTGCGGAAGCCAAAAGCGTAACGGCCAATAGCAAGATGACAAACGGTGCGGTGTGCTTGCCAAAAGCCCGCTTTTCACTCCCGTCTCTAGAAGGATCTTCTGTTGACGGGTCGGACTTTGAAGTAGTAGAGGATAAAAACGGATTAAACATAGTCATTCTGCCGCTCTCCCTTTTTGAGGAAAGAGTCCTTTAGGACGTTTTTGAATAAAGAGGATAATAAAGACCAGCACGATAATGGCTGCCAGCACGGCTCCGGTAACCGGTTCCAAAAACTTGGTTGCAATGCCCAAGGAGAAAGCCGCAACGAGGGTGCCAAAAAGATTGCCTACGCCGCCAAACACCACCACCATAAAAGAATCGATGATGTATGCTTGGCCCAAGTTTGGCCCGACATTGGTTAACTGACTAAGAGCCACCCCTGCGATGCCAGCAATGCCTGAACCTAATCCAAATGTCATGGCATCTACCCACGCAGTTTTCACTCCCATGGCGCGGGCCATATTGCGGTTCTGCGACACGGCTCTGACGTTCAAACCCAAAGAGGTCTTTTTCAAGACAAACAACAAGACAAAAAAGACCAACAAAGCAAAGGCCAGAATGTACAGGCGGTTGAGCGTCAACGACAGCACAGGGTTGATCTCTACCGAACCACTCATCCAGCTGGGTGATGAAACTTGACGGTTAAGTGGGGAGAAAATGCTTCGCACCAGTTGTTGTAGAATCAAACTGATACCAAAGGTCGCCAACAGCGTTTCTAATGGCCGTCCATGTAGATGGCGAATCACACCTCGCTCAATGATCACTCCCATTAACCCAGAGACTAAAAAGGCAGCGGGTATCGCCACCCAAATGGAATAATCAATGTGGTTTGGCATCAGCAATTGCACAACGTAAGTCGTGTAAGCACCGAGCATGATCATTTCACCGTGGGCCATGTTAATGACACCCATCACACCAAAGGTAATGGCAAGCCCAATAGACGCAAGTAACAGCACAGAGCCTAAGCTCAGGCCAAAGAAGAGTTGATCGACCAAGGCATAGCGGTTTACCCGTTGATCAATGGACTTCAACGCAGTCAATGCGGATTGGCGCACGGCTTCTGGTTGTTCGTCTTTTGTTAATTTTGTAAGCAAGTTTCGCACGTCGTTCTCCAAACTGTCAGCGAGGCGACGAATGGCAGTAACACGTTCAACTTCGGAATCGGAATGGGTCGCACTGTACACATCCAACGCCACATCCATCATCTCTTTAACGGAGGTGTCTTTTTCTGTGGTACGTAACTGATGTATGTGTTCAATGGTGTCGTTGTCGAGTGAGCTTAATAAAGAACGCACCGCCGCTTCTCTTTTGGCGACGTTTTTGGAGGACAATTGAATGCGAGCAATGGCGCTGCGTAGGTATTTACGTAAGGTATTGTTGACCTTTACTTTCTTAACATCACGCTTGGTTAAACTGGGTGCTGTATCTTGTGTAGCGGATGGATTACGAGTCGCAAACAGCGGTTCAAATGCGGTTTCACCGTTTTTTTTAACTTTTGCCGTCAGAGAGCGATCTGCTTTGACATAGTACAAATGACCATTGAGCAGGGTAATAAACAATGGCAGCATTTCTTCATTGCTTGCTTGTTCAATTTTTTTAAGCACAGGCAATGATTTTTTCAAGCTCACTTGGGTGAGTTCTACTAGCATAGCCTCCATGCTGGGAGAGGGCGCGATTGGATCAGGCGAATCAGCATGAATTGCCGTGCTAAAAAGAAGAAACAAAGCACCACAAAAGACGAGGAATTTTTTCAAGCGAGTACTCCACTTAACCTTAATGAATGGGTTAAAACAGGCAACTAAAAGGAGAAAAGAACCAACGGCCCATTGCTGAGCCGTTAGTCACTATCTGGGAGGATAGAAAAGCTTGTCTTAGTCAACTTGACTTAGTAAGTTTGACCAGAGCAAGATTTCGTTTTTGTGTTGTAGTTACCGCACTTAATTGGAGCGGTCCAATCCGATATTAGATCCATAGAACCCGGTAAAAAATCAGACCATGCATCACCCGGAACCACACCTTCTGTTTCCCAAACCACTTCAAACTGGCCATCGTCTTGGATTTCACCGATTAGAACGGGTTTGCTTAAGTGATGGTTTTTGTTCATCACCGCTGTACCGCCTGTTAGATTAGAGGTTTCTTGACCAATCATTGCTTGTTCAACCGCATCAACATCCGTTGTACCCGCATCCGTTACCGCATTGGCCCACATTTTGAAACCGATGTAAGTGGCCTCCATTGGGTCATTGGTGACACGATCAGGGTTGTTAGTGAAGGCTTTCCACTGAGTGATAAACTCAGAATTGGCATCGCTTTCAACACTTTGGAAATAATTCCAAGCGGCTAGGTGACCCACTAATGGCGCGGTATCTAAGCCAGACAATTCTTCTTCACCGACAGAGAAAGCAACGACTGGAATGTCTTCTGCTGAAATGCCTTGGTTGCCCAATTCTTTATAGAAAGGCACGTTGGCATCCCCATTGATTGTGGAAACAACCGCTGTTTTCTTGCCTTCGCTACCGAATTTTTTGATATCAGAAACAATAGACTGCCAATCAGAGTGACCAAATGGCGTGTAATTGATCATGATGTCTTCGGCGGCAACGCCATTGTCTTTTAGATACGCTTCTAAGATTTTGTTGGTGGTACGTGGGTAAACGTAATCCGTACCAGCCAATACCCAACGCTCTACTTCTAGATCGTCTTTCAAATAGTTAACCGCTGGGATGGCTTGTTGGTTTGGCGCAGCGCCTGTGTAAAAGACGTTTTTAGACGACTCCTCGCCTTCGTATTGCACTGGGTAAAACATCAAACCGTTCAATTCTTCTAGTACAGGCAGCACTGATTTACGAGAAACCGATGTCCAGCTACCGAAAATAACGTCCACTTTTTCTTGCGTTAACAACTCACGGCCTTTCTCTGCAAACAAAGGCCAATTTGATGCAGGGTCAACCACAATTGCTTCCAGTTGCTTGCCCAGCAAACCGCCTTTTTTATTTTGTTCTTCAACCATCATTAACACGGTGTCTTTCAGTGTGGTTTCACTGATTGCCATAGTGCCCGATAGGGAATGCAACACACCCACTTTGATGGTGTCCGCTGCGTGAATGTTCACCGCAACCAAGGTGGCACCCGCTAGAGCAATTGACGAAACAAGCGTTTTCATTTTCATAGTGTTGTACCTTTAAGTGAAAAAACGGAATAAAAAAGAGTTCATATTCTCCTAAAGAACGGAGCCGTTACTCGCTGCGCCTTTAGATAACTAAGCCACTTCAGTATTCATAAAAAACGCAATGCGCGGTATTCGCTGATTAACGCAGAGGCATACGTCATTTGACGTATAGGGAGTTTTTACCTTGTGAGGTAAATCGTAAAAGACACAAACGCCTTCCGACGGCTTGAGACGGTATGTAAAACGTAAAGCAAAAAGCCTTCGTCTTTTCTGCTTGCGTCACTGGCGTCGTCAGCGCAGAAAAGGCGAAGGCATTGTGCTTTTGGTATGATTATCCTAGGAAGATAAGGCTAACTAGTTGAAATTATTTAATTAAATTTATAGGTGGCTTGTATTGCATGTGTATTAGATTGATTAATTACATGGATAGATTGTATGGTGGTCATAGTTATTACTCGCGAATTTAAAATGCTACTATGGGAAAAATGATGGATAGTCTCTACAGCAATTCGAAAGAAATGAGTTATTACGTTAAAAACCGACTGGAGAAACTTGGTTTAAATTCGCTGTTTTGTTTGTTGTCTGCCATGTATCATTTTGTGAAGGTGTAACGAATTATTTTAAAGCCTGATTAATGTCTGTGGTGTAAGGGAGCTAGAAGTCACAATGAGTCAATTTACCTTTAAAAATATAGAAACCGCTAAACTTGTTACTCTTAATGTTAATTTGAAAGTCCTGACATCTTCCGGCCGAGAGATGTTTATACAAGACTCTGCAGTGTTTATTCTCCTTCATCAACTCTTTACGCAAAAAACATCTTTAATTAGTTACTGTGATATCGGTACTATCGTCAGGGATCAGAAATCGACATTTCATATGGAAGATAGCCCTGATAGTATCATCGCGAATAAGTATGTTTTTAAATCCCGAGCTGCTTTAAAAAGCGTTTTAGTCGATGATTTTATTGTTACTGTTCGAGGGCTAGGGTATAAAGTCTCTAATAAATGGTTGCTGGTTTCAGAAGAAAAACGGAACGAACAAAATAAAAACGCTTTTCTAAAGGAAATTACCGGCATTATTGAAGATTGTATTGCATATAGCGAATCAGTGGAGATCATTCAGGATCAGAGTGGGTTAGCTTTTATTAAACCCAGTCAAGATATTGCCTTGGAGCACTTTCGTCGTATGAATGATTGTTATCATGCTTTTTTAAATCGATATTCCGCCCCTGGAAACAGTATCGAATTGTTTGAGTTAAGAGAGAAAATAACAAAAGTCCTTCTTTACGCAATATATTGGCGGGTAGGCGATAGTCTGACTGATGTGAAGTTTCGATCAGACTACCATAATGAGTTACAGATCCTTCTCAGGCAGATAAAACAAGCAGTAACCTTACTTGATTAAGATGCATACTTGATCGGCTCAAATTTGCTCATATGTTTAATCGCAGTGATATAGATCTCCATCAATGTACTCTTCTGCTTCGTAGCAACGTAGAGTCTCAGAACCAATCTTCTTTATCTTTAAAAAATCCTTTTCATTCCGAATAATATGTATGTTGTTTGAACCTGGAGATTTTTTTGGTTTTACAACAAACGGCATTCCTAGTTGTGTACTGATTTCATTAGCTTCGTGATGCTCAGAAAGAGTATCTAGAAACAAGGGAGTTGGGACGCTTCTTGTTTGTAACCACTTTTTCATTACTACTTTGTATCTAAATCTTTCTAGGTTTTTTGCGCTTTTTTTACCCTTGCGTAGAGAACTGGCCAATGCAACATTACCCTCATCAAAACAGATCAAATCAACAACTGAATAAGATTGTCTGATAGAAGTAATGATCTCGTTAATTTCATCATAATCGTATTCAAGAAGTACACCATCATTGGATGAAATATCTACAGGAAACTGAAGGGAAAAACATGATGAAATATTATTTTCCAATTGATCCAGTTCCTGCTTTGATGCGACAAGTATTAAGTCACTTTTATGAAGGAGAGGCATTGAAAAATCAACTTGTGTTAGCTGTCTTGTAGAAAGAAATAGAATTGCTGTGTTTATTTATTACGTCCTTGATATTATGCTTTTTTAAGCCTTGTTTGGAAGAGCATTGCTAATGCCATAAGCAGAGTTAGGCTGACTTCCAATACTGAAAAATGCTTATTTTCAATTAATATCATAAATATCAAGCAAAGAATTGGAGTCAGTGGTGTAAATTGAGCGGTGGTTTTTGCTCCTAATGTTTTGATTGATTTTTGCATTAAAAACATCGGTACAATACAGACTGTAATCGAAATGACAGACAGTAATACTAGGTCATGAAAGTGAATTTCTGATTGTTCAATAGAAAAAATGCTATAGATGCCACATAAAATGGTGACCATGAAAAAACGGATGGAGAGAATTTGTGAAGCGGAAATTCCGGTTTCTTGATGAAGGTGAGCACTTTCTCTCATGTAGAATGCGCCAAAGAGCGTTGATATGAGCGTCAGGCTTAGACCCATTATTGTTTCGTATATTCCACTTCCTGACACTAAAAAGGATATAGAAATAGCAAGCATAAGCGTTAGAATATTTATAGACTTTTCAATTCTCCCTATCATATTGTAATTATAAAGAGCATTAAAAAACGACAACCCTGAAAAAAATACCATTATATAAGCAATCGGGCTAATATGTAGTAGAACGTAAAATGCTAATAATGTATTAACGAATGTGGATAAATTAATTTTAAAAATAAGTTTTTTATTTTTAAGTAGAATGTTCAGTATGGTTTTTCGACTCTTTATATTGATAGTGAAAAAGAAAATAGCGGCTAACCCATAAGTAATAAATGTGGATACAATTGGATCTACGTTTTTCACGACTTTTGACATAAATACAAACGATAATGAAAAAAATACGCAAAATGCGACAATTTCTTTATATTTAAGCATGATAACTAAGAAGCCCTTTCTTTGAGTGATTTGATGAATTAGCGATGTCAGAGACAATTTTCTTAGCCTGAATGACAGAAGATCGTACATAATTCGTTATCGGTATTTCACCCATAGTTGGCCCATCCATTATATACAAAGGTACAGTGTTATTATCAGAAATAACTTTCATTGAACTTGAATTAATTTTCAATCCTCCGGATTGATTTTTAGTAACAGAAAACTTAGATAAATATTGGATTAAGGTGTCATCAATTGGTTTCGGGATTATTCCCGAAGCATTAATAACGACATCAAAATCTTTTGCTTCCTCTCTAACTGAAACTCTATTGTTCTTGACTGCAACCTTAACATCTGAGTTTTCAATAAAGGTTGATCATCCAAATGAATCAGCATATTTTTTTGATTGCCAGAAGCGATCATGACAATACTCTTTAAAATAATAACGACTGACAAAATCAGATGAGGAAACGTTTAAATTAGGCTTTTTGTCTTGTAACCATTTAAAATAGTCTAGCTTATCATCCGCGTATAAAGAAGAGACTCCGATACTTGTATTGTTCAGAGAGGACGCTAAATCTGTATTGAAGCTGAAGCTTTTTGCTATGCCAAGCGTATCAAATATGGTGATAGAAATTAAGTTATTATGTAACTCTTTTATGAGCTGTAAATAAGAGGAAACTCCACTTGGATCTGCGCCAATGATGGCAATTTTTTTAATGTTCTTCATGAGTTTCCATTCTATGAATAATAAATTTAGTGTTTAATTTTTATTATGCTAATTATCTAAGATCTCTACTGAATGTTTTTATTGAAAAATGTAGGTAACAATCATGTAAAATCCCATCAATATCATAAATACTCCCAATATACGGTCTATTAAGTAGACTTTATTATCAAACTTAATTCTGACACTTGGAATCGTCACAATAAAAATAAATATTAGGTACCATGTCATTTGTACAAAAATTATCGAAATAATAACGAATAATAGCTTTTCCGTACTCATGGACGGTGAAATAATAATTGAAAATAAAGAAACGAAATATATTGCGGCTTTTGGATTGAAAACATTTACAATGAAGCCATTCCAAAAAGCTGATTGAGTGGAAACATTTCTCTTTTCGTTAGCCTGTGACTCTTTTTGTTTTGAGAAAGAGCTCTTTGTGGATTTATAGCCAATAAATATAAGGTAGCTTCCACCTAAGATACCTATAACGTGAGAGAAATTGGCAGAGTGACTAAACGCGGCTGTTAGCCCTGCAGAAGAATAACTAATATGAACTAATAATCCAGCACAAACACCAATACCACAAAAAATACCGGCTTTTCGACCTTGGAGTAAAGTTTTTTGCGATACCACCACAAAGTCTGGACCTGGTGAAATCGATGCCATTAGGTGAATTGTTAAAATAGAAAATAATGCGGTTGTGAAATCCATGTCTTACCTCAATTAATTGAATAGCTCACTTTGATGCGATCTTTTTTGCGTTTAATACGTGTGACCTGCAATCCTTTTAATTCTGTAGTATTACTAATATGTGTACCTCCACATGGGACAGGTGTAAATCCATCAATAGCAATCATTCGCATTAGAGTGCTCTGAGGTATGAATGTACTTAATTGGGGTCGAAGAGATTGAACTTCTGATAAATTCAGCTCAAATGACAGTATCTTTCTAGGTGACTTATTAACTAAGGTGTTGATTTTTAAATTAATTAATTCTGCTGAGAAGGTATCATGGGTTCTTTCACTTTCTATCAGCTCAATGTAGGCATCGTCGGGATAATGATGCCCTTTTGCAGGAGACAAGTTGTGGTCTAGTTCCTCGAAAATATGAGATAGCAAATGTCCTGCAGTATGCAGTTTTGCATTTAACAGGCGACGGGGTATGTCAATTTTCTGGATACATTGTTTACCAATACTTGTTAGAAGTGAAGGGTGTGACTCTAAGACATGGGCAATGCCTTTTTCTGTGGTTTCTGTGTGATGTACTCGATGTGCACAACCATCAATGATAATGACTCCTAGGTCGCAGGGTTGACCGCCACCCTGTGGATAGAAAATGGTGTCGTCACAATATACAGCGACAGAGTCATCCATTGTCATTACATGAATAATCTGAGTAGTGAACTCTTCTAAATAGGTGTCTGAAAAGTATTTAAATGTTGTCATAAGATACTTCATCGTTTTGACATTCAAAAAAGGCTTGTCCAATACGCCCAATTTTTGGGGCGTTAACATAGTTGCCAAAAAACGCGCTTTGTTTAATCTTATTTGAGATATCTTTATCATTTTTTGTATTGAAGTATTTCGGTACTCGTACTGCATCAATTGTTCGGTTAAACAAACCATCTAAGTGCCATTTTTCAAGATCATTGGTGATAAGTATGTTTTCCGACTGTGATGTCAGCACAGTAGCGAGATTTGATATAGACATGTTGATACCTAACGTTGTTTAAGTTGACTCCAAGGCTAAATAATTATTTGAAATGAATAAAATACAGATAAATTTGGAATAGAAAGATAAACGTTGAATATTTGGATCTAAAGTGAAACGTGTCAACCTGCTTTACACCAACTAGCTAATAATTAAATTGCAGCCCTGTCCAAAAAAATCATGAACCACATGTTGGATTGTTTTTGTTCGAGAAGTAGGCAAAGACAAATTAAGCCCATTTAATTCGGCGGTTCCTGCCGCTCGAATATTGTCCTCAACAGGAACGTTTAATGAATAGCCTTTAACAGGGTAGACAGGGATAGAAACCTTCAGTCACGCATTAATTTTGTGTAATAACTACCTAAATACCCCCGCACTTTTTAAAACTCAAGTTCTCCTTGAAATGTCGTTACACCATTTACTGCTTCTGATTTTATATTAATGCGTTCAATGTTGGTGTTGAACATGAATTTAACGCTCAGCGATTCACACGTATTTTTTAAATATTGACAAAATATGAAGCAGTCTCCTGTCTCATCACCCAATAACCTTAAACCACCTTGAAGTTTTTCTTGCACTGTACTAAGGCCAGGCTCAACTTCAGTGCATTCTTTTTGTATTGAATCAATTTGGCTTTGAGTTCGGGTGCTCTTGATTGCCAGTATAAAACATAACCGATTCAATAAGATTTGAAGGCCTCTGCGGTTTAGTAGGGGCTTTTTTGTTGGAATAACGGAAAACGCAATTTCGTAATTTCAGCCATCTGAAAACAGGTAAATCAGCCAATGTATTGTATAGTGGGTACTTTAGGTTAAGTGTTGAATTAGGCGACTGGTTTTACTTTGATTCCGTCGTCTAAGGCTGATTCAAATAAAGCGATGATCAGTAAAAGCGTATGAGGGTGTGAATAACGTGTCGAGTAAAGAAACGAGTTGGTCTGTCTGTAAGGAATGTCAGGGGCGTGGTAAAAAGAGTCAGAGATTGCGTAAAAAAGTAAGGCTCCGCTATCTGGAAGCGCTTGAAATCTTCGAAAAAACAGGGAGTAAAGGCATAGCACCTGTGAGGCCTAAAGGTCATTTGTCTTCATGTTTGGCGTGTGCCGGATCTGGGTTATTGCTCTCTGAGAGTCATCCTATTGCAAATACAGAGCATTACCCTCATGTTGCGATTATCGGCGGTGGCATTAGTGGTGTCGCGCTGGCCGTGGCGTGTTTGCATCGAGGTATTCCGTTTACACTTTATGAACGAGACAGTGGTTTTGAGGCACGATCTCAGGGTTATGGATTGACTTTACAGCAGGCCAGTAATGCGATCAAAGGATTGGGTGTTGTTTCTTTAGCAAAAGGTGTGGTCTCAACTCGTCATGTGGTGCATACAACGGAAGGAAAAGTGATCGGAGAGTGGGGCATCAGAAAATGGGTGCCATCCGATGTGAAAGCGTCGCCTAAACGAACCAATGTACACATTGCTCGACAATCCTTGCGTTTGGCATTACTTGATCAACTCGGTGGTCATGATGCTGTGCAATGGGGTCATCAACTCGTAAATTTTGAAGCGGGTGACCGTTCGGTTGATTTGAGTTTTCAAGTAGAAGGCGCAGTGAAACATGCCAAGGCTGACATTGTTGTGGGAGCCGATGGTATTCGTAGCACAGTAAGAAGGTTGCTAATCGGTGAGGATATCGCGCCTTTACGTTACCTTGGTTGTATTGTGATTTTAGGTATCTGTCCTCTACAGAAGATTGATGTTGAAAGTGAGTTGTTGGATTCGGCTACCGTCTTTCAAACCGCCAATGGCAATGAAAGGATCTATATGATGCCGTATGACGCCGATTCGATTATGTGGCAACTGAGTTTTCCTATGCTAGAAGAGAAGGCTAAGTCATTGAGTGCTCAAGGGGCGCAAGCACTCAAAGAAGAAGCCCGTCGTAGAACTCAATGGCACGATCCCATTCCTCAGATATTAACAGGGACGTCAAGTGAGCAAGTGTCAGGTTATCCCGTATACGATAGAGAATTACTTGATGTTGAATGGTTATCTAAAAACGCTCAAACTACCTTGATTGGTGATGCGGCTCATCCGATGAGTCCATTTAAAGGTCAGGGAGCAAATCAAGCATTGCTGGATGCGTTGTCTCTAGCTCGACGCATTACAAAAGGGTGTGGCCCTTACTCTCAATGGAAAGACGTTGGTGTGAGGGAGAGTGTGCTCACTCAGTTTGAAGCAGAAATGTCAGCACGAAGTGCGTCCAAAGTAACAGGCTCCGCCGAGGCGGCACAGTTTCTACACTCTGACATTGTATTGCATGAAGGGGATGAGCCAAGAGGACGTTGTCTAAAGAAAAATGACGCATAGCATTGTGAAAAATCTAGAGTACGCAATGCGTTTCATTCGTCGTTTTCTGATATGCTTACCTCAATTGAAAATAGGGAATTAGGAAAATGAAAAAAACGTATGTTACTGCGCCATTGATAGCCGCCTCACTATTAGTCGCTTCGATCTCTTCTTCTGTCGTTTACGCAGGCTGGTCTGATGCACTCAAAGACGTTGTTAAAGGTGAAGATGTACAAAAAGTATTGGATAACGTTGCTGGTATCAGCACTTCTGGAAAAGTCAGTAATTTAAGCACTGAAACTGTGATTGAAGGTTTGAAAGAAGCTCTTGAAGTCGGTAGTCGACGAGCGATTGAAGAAATCAGCCAACCAGGTGGTTATCTTAATAATCAAAAAATACGCATTCCTTTACCGGGTAAAGTGAACTCCGTGGCGTCTTTGTTGAAACAATACGGCTTAGAAGGCCAAGTAAATGCCTTTGAAGAAAGTATGAACAGAGCGGCGGAGAAAGCAGCGCCACAAGCGACTGCATTGATTGTTTCTGCTATTAAAGACATGAGCTTTGAAGACGCGCAGAAGATTTACTCTGGCTCTGACGGTGCAGCCACTCAATACTTCAAAGAGAAAACCAGTGGCCAGTTAAGGGAGTTGTTTAAACCGAGTGTTGAGTCATCATTAGGCGACGTGGGCGCAACTCGTTACTACAATGACTTGGCTAAAAAGGCTAAAGACATTCCCTATGTTGGGGATAAAATTAATCTTGATCTGAATGATTATGTCACCGAAGAAGCATTAAATGGCTTGTTTTCTATTCTAGCGGCTGAAGAAAAAAGCATCCGTAAAGATCCTGTGGCACGTACAACGGACTTGTTAAAGAAAGTGTTTGAATAATAATCACAACCTAAAACAGGGTGATTAGTCACTCTGTTTTGGTGGTTTTTGCTTTTTTGCGTAAGGGTTTTTACGATATTTCATTGCGGATAAGTCATATTCGCTTTTCATAGTTAATGCCCTCTCTGATAGTGTTTGCTTTCATTTTCTGTGGCTTTGGTTTTGTTTCGATGAGACATTAACGTACGAGAGTCCGCAGTGCTTGATCTGGTTGGTGCTGGCGGTATCGGGGTGGTATTAAGCGATTCGATGAACTTGTTTGAATGGCTGCGTGTTGCTATTGCGTTATTGGCTATTTTTGTTGTCGTTACTGTGGTTGAAATTGTTGTAGTAAATATCCATAAGCGATTAATTTAAAATCTATATCGCCAGAGAAAGCATCGCTGTATCGGTACAGCGATGCTTTCTTTCTGCGTTTTAATCCTAGTTTTAAACTAATAGTATTGTTTACTTTATTGCTATTTTTCCAAAAAGCCTGCCTGTGAACTTATCTTTGATTGTAAGCTCTTTGAAAGAAGCGGGATAATACCATTCATAGGTATAATATCTCTCCTCACTGCTGGTCGGTTTTGTGTAATTCCATTCACGTTCACGCAATAATTCATTAATTGTTATGTCTAGCTGTGCTTCGAGTAAAATTGATTGTGCTTCTTCAGGTTCTGCAAAAAACACAATAGTACACTTAAAAGAAGAGAGGGTGTCTTCACAATATCCATCATCATTTTCAGTTAGTCGTATATCGCTTACAGATGATATATTGTCGAAAACATATTCGTGAGTAGACTCCAATCTCCCGTAGTCTGTGGCTAAAGGTGTGATTATATATGGATTGTCTACTTCTTCATCTGGTCTTCCGTTCTCTTTATCTGATCGAGTTTTTGTTTTCAGAAGAATGTAAGATATCCCAGTAAAGGAAGGCTCTGGGGTCCAATTATATGAATACTGACTTCTACGGGAAAAATTTATTGAGATTATTCCTGTGTTTGTGTCTGCATTGTAATTAAAGGAGAGGCGCCTATACTGAGTTCCAAGAGCACTACCGTATAAAGTCAAACTTGTATCTCTAACTGAGTCTCGCTTTTCATCGATCCTAGCATAATAATCCTCAGTAGATTCAAATATATCTTTTGATAGCTCAAATTCATCATAAGTAGATAATAAAAATTGATCTAACACATAGTCTGTTGAATCTTCAGTGCTGTCACTGCCACCACCACACGCGGTTAATAGTAATAATGAACATAGAGTGATTAATTTGATTATTTCCATTTTATTACCTTTTAACATGTAAAAAATTTTGTCATCTATAATGAGGAAAGAAAATAAAAAAATCTTTTTTAAGATTCAAAGCTATTAATTATATTCCTTCATTAATTAACGATGTCATTATCTGTGATCCATAATATTAATTCAATGTACAGTGACATTTCACAGCTATGTCTTGATGTTCATCAGATCGGTAATAATGCCTTTATGTTACCGGACGTGATTGGTAAAGTGTGCCTACCTTCTTTCTTTCTAGGTTGATAATATCGAACCGTAAATAAAACTACCTTGTAGTACAAAAAAACTTCGTTTTTTATTTTATTGAGTGTTTTGGTTAGATCTAACTGTAGCAAGCGGATCCATTGGCAAACGTAACCCCTACCTCTTTTTCAGTATATGTCTGCCTTTAAGCTTGGTATTCATAGGTATCTTTTATAGCTACAACAAGTTCCGAAGTGTCTTTAGATATTGTCACCAGTCAAATAAACTATGTATTCATACAGTTTAGTTTGAAGTTGCCCACATTCTTTTGAAATCGTGTAATTTGAAATATTCACATAAAAAGCCTTCGTTTTTTCTGCGCTGACGACGACAGTAGAAAAGACGAAGGCTTGTATGTTCCAAGATGAATTGGATTAAAGAGGTAAATTTGTCGGCCTAAAGGTGCGATTTGCATAAGCACAACAACCATTTATTAATAATAGGCCATACTTAATTATCGACGTTATTTATTAGATTGTTGCTGTTTCAGTTCGTGTAACTCTTCGCTATACCAAATTTTACGTTTAAAACGAGGGTTTTTAGACGACATATCAATTTTATACGGATTTTCTTCTTGGCTTTGTGGAAAATCAAGAATCGTGCATAACTCTTGAGCAAGCCATTTTTCGACCTTTAACACGACCATTTTTTTACGTAATCGACCTTGTTCATCACGATTCAAAATAGTCGGCAATGTGTTTAGCGTTAAGATCTCGCCAATAGCCGGGTGGGCCATACGTTCACGGCCTTCATCACTGGCATAAAAATGCGATACGGCAAAAACCATGCGCTGTGGGTTGATTTGTTGTAAGAACTTACAAGCTTTTACAACCGTAGAGCCAGTACGGACCATGTCGTCGAATAAGATGATGCTGGCACCGTCTAAACCGTCGAATGTGTGCTCGCTTTCTTTATGTAGCGTGACTTCAACATTACGTTCAGCCGTGCGCTCTTTGTCTAGCATAATAAATTTGGCTTTACTTAGGCCAAGTCGATTAAACATTTCTTGGACAAAATCACGTGCTCCCTTATCTGGAGCGCAAAGTACTAACCCTTCGCCATCTTCGCCATAGTGTAAAATGTCTGAGTTTAATAAATAGTGTCCGTAAATCTCATAAGGGATTAAGTTGTGGAAATCCCCTTCAAACACGTCAGCAAACATTTTTTGAACGGAGTCGGAATGGTTGTGAATGGTCATCACAGTATCCACACCGGAAAGCTTTAATAACTGAGCATAAAGCTTGGCGGTAAAGGGCTGACCATCGAATTTTTTAACGTCGTTCACATCACGTTCAAAACTGGTTTCCCCTAAACCTTGATGTGGGCCGCGATCTTGTGCGCTGTAGAATAAATCGGGTTCAACTAGAATAACTCGCTCAGCGCCATTTTCTTTGGCTGCACGGGCAATAATCAGGTTTGTCATCGCCAGCTCTTGACGGCTTTTTACGTGGCTGCCAGTACTGACAATAATGACTGATTTGCCTTTAAGTTTGCGCCCAATGTTATCAAAATCGGCCTCATCAGAAATAAACCGAGGGCAAAATTCAGAATTCATGAATTGTTTCATACTGATCAAATCAGCGATGTCATCGTGTTGGCCCATTGCATAAGCAATATCAATAGCAAATGGATTATCAGAAGAGTTACTAACAACTACGACATTAGTTGGCTGACCGGTCGACAGAGGCATGCAAGATCCTTAACTAAGGGATAGGGAATTTGCGCTGATTTTAATACGTGTGGGTGCATTTCGATAGAGCCAATTCTAATAAATGGCACTTTTATGTCGCAGGGCTTCAAGTTTTTCTGTAAATGATAATGATAGATACAAAGAGAAAAGAGATTGGTGTGTTTTTTTCTTGGGCTAACATGAATCACTTTTTTCAGTAAATAGTAATCGATATTAATGTTTTAAGTTGAGTGCTATTAGTGCTCTATATAGCTAATATTTTTACGTATCCACTATATAACGATTAGGAGCGACACGTTATGAAAAAGAGGTTATTGTTTTTAGCGGCTTTGATGACTATAAGTACGCATTCTTTTAGTGAATCAAATAGTGTATTAGAGGGTCGACTTGAAAGGCCTACTGACAATGAGATGATGAAATTAGACCAAGTGACTCAATTTAATGGGATTCTATGGGGCATTAGTTTACTTAATGATAAGGAGGCCATCGTCACTCTTAAAAAGGGACAAGCTTATAAAGTCAATTTACGCGATGGAACGCAACACGTTTTAAGTAATCTTCCAGAAGTGGATGCAAGAGGGCAAGGTGGATTATTGGATGTGGCGGCATCGCCTCATTTTAAAGAGGATACTTGGTTGTATTTTTTATATGCTAAGCCAACACATCAAGGCTCAGCGACGACATTAGCGAGAGCAACGTTGTCGGGGAATGATTTAAATCAATGGCAAGACCTTTTGGTTACGGATTCAGCAAGTTCAACAAGCAAACATTATGGTGGGCGTATTGCTTTTGATGATGAAAATCATGTGTTTTTCTCGGTAGGAGAAAGAGGCACTAGAAAAAACTCTCAGAATTTGATGAACCATGCAGGCAGTATAATTCGATTAAATCTGGATGGCAGTGTACCTGTCGACAATCCTTTTGTTAATGACCATCGTATCAAGGATGAAATATGGAGTTATGGACATCGTAATCCTCAAGGCGTATTTTACGACTTAGAAACACGCACGCTTTGGTCGAATGAGCATGGTCCAAGAGGTGGGGACGAAATCAATTTAATTCGCGCAGGTGCAAATTATGGTTGGCCCATTGTCTCCCATGGTAAGGAATATTGGGCACCAATTAGTGTCGGCGAAGGACAAGAAAAAGAAGGCATAGAAAGCCCTATGAAGGTATTTATTCCCTCCATCGCACCCAGCAGCTTAATTCGATATCGTGGTGATTTATTCCCTGATTGGAACGGAGATTTTTTATCGACTGCTTTGGCACGACGTCATTTAAATCGAGTGACGATTGATCGTAATGGTAAAACAACAGAAAGGCGTTATTTAGAAAAATTGGAAGAAAGGCTACGCAGTATTGCTCAGGATTCAACAGGCATACTGTATATCGGGACGGACTCTGGCAAGCTATTAAAAGTGTCACGAACTACGGGAAAATAAAAAATGAGAGAGGAATTAAGAGCGAAAATCATCGGTGTTTGTGACCAAAAAAATAGCCACAAAAGGTGACAATGTCGGCGTGTCTTTTTATGCTTTTTTTGCGAACAAAAATGACCAGCCTGAATTATTAATGGAAGTTGCCACATGGTGGATTCAAACGCATACATTAGACCATTTTGTGAAGGCTACGATTATTAGAGACATGGTCAACGCCAGTGTATAGTCTCAGCTCAGATGTGTCTAAGCTTTTGTAACAGTAAGAACATGGCAAAAGAAAAAGAAACATACCTTTGAAATAACACTTTTTTAAGAGCGATCTTATGGGACGTTTTTTTATATGAAAATAGAAAAAAATAAGGAGCTGTAAGGCGGAATTCCATGAATGCTTGCGTTTTTGGCTGGTGTATCATTGAATGTTTTAACGTATCAAAAGCGCACAAGGAAAACCAATGATGTTGTCTACCAGCACTGAAAGCATAAAAGCGTATCATGCCCATCTTTATTTCCATGATGAAGCGAGTATGGAGGCGGCGATGAAGGTGGCGAGTGCCGCACAAGCGGATTTTCCGATCAGTATTGGACGATTTCACCAACGACCAGTTGGGCCGCATCCAACATGGAGTTGCCAATTGTCCTTTGCTGCGGTGACCTTCGGTGACTTTATTCCTTGGCTTATTCTTAACCGAGGCAACACGGATGTGTTTTTACACCCAGTAACTGGGGACGACTACCTTGATCATACACAAGGAGCGAGCTGGTTAGGGCGATCTTATGAATTGAAGCTTGAAATGTTCCGTAAATCGTCAGAGTCTGTGACGATAGATTAATGTTGAATAAACAATTGATGGACATCAATACCTGAAGAAGGAGACGTAATCATGCTTACTATTTCCCTTGATCACTTAGAAAGTGGCGCAGTATTGCCGTTATTAGAAGCGCATTTAAAAGACATGTATGCCACGTCCCCTGCGGAGAGCGTGCATGCGCTTGATCCTGAGTCTTTAAAACAGCCGTCGATATCGTTTTGGTCTGCGAATGAAGGCGGTGAGGTGATAGGCTGTGTGGCGCTTAAAGAGCTTGATTGTAACCATGCGGAAGTGAAATCGATGAGAACCAGTGAAGCCGCACGGAATAAAGGCGTGGCCTCACAATTATTGACTCATGTTTTGAGTATTGCAAAAGAGAGAGGTTATAAAAAATTGAGTTTGGAAACGGGTTCGATGGCGTTTTTTATACCGGCTCGTAAGTTGTACGAGAAATACGGATTTACTTATTGTGGCCCTTTTTCGGATTACACGCTTGACCCTAACAGTGTGTTTATGGAACGCGTGCTTTAGGGCTTCAATGTGGTTTAAATTCTGTGGTGTAGATCTTGTGAATCAGTTACATTAATTTAGTCAAAAAAGGAGAATAAAATGACCTATCCAGTCAGCGGTTCTTGCCAGTGTGGTGGTGTGACATATACGCTTTTATCTGAGCCAAAATTAGTTGTCGCTTGTCATTGTAAAGAGTGTCAGAAGCTTTCAACGAGTGCCTTTAGCTTAACCGCGATGGTTGATGCCGATGCTGTTGTATTTGAGGGAGAAATGAAAGAATGGAGCCGGGTGGCTGACAGCGGTAATATTAGCGCCGCGACATTTTGCCCGACCTGTGGCAATCGCATTTACCACTTTAACCCTACTGAACCAGAGAACATCAAGTTGAAGCCGTCTAACTTATCAGATACCAGCTTGATACAGCCAAGCGTTCATATTTGGGTCAGCGAGAAACAAGATTGGTTTCAAATACCTGATAAAGTTAAGGTATTTGATAAACAACTTTAGATGATTGGTTTTGTTTAACTTTGTTAATAATTGAAAAGCTAGCTCTAAGGATTGTCGCATGTTTGAAAGATTGGTTGGGTTAAATGTATCTGATCCCAAGGTGTATCAGCAATACCGTGATGGCATGATACAGATTTTAGCGTTATACGAAGGCCGTTTTAGTGATGATTTGTAAGTGTCGAATACATGCTTTAATGAACCAACAAGATCAATTACTGTGTAAAGTAAGAACCACTACCACATTTTTATCCTTAGAGCATGACACCACAAAATGGCAAGAAGAGATTGCAAAAGCGTCTACTTTTTGTAACACATTAGCTGCTCGTTTTCCTCCGAAGGTACCTCGTTTCGTCTATTAGAATAGTAACCAACCCCTTTGGTGAGTATTTAAATACGGCTAATTTATCGATAGCTCGGTGTGCGGTATTGGATTAGATACGGTGCCAATACCGGGCAGCACTTCGATCGAGAAGATGTCCGCGATAATGAGAGACACGGGTACGATGGCATTTCGCTTGAATAAACCGTTAACCGTGCGAGCCTTTCCTGTTCCGGGTTTAAATGCGGGCGACTTAACGGCGTTTGAAAGCGATGACTTGTGCAATGGTGCTGTACTTGCTGTGCCTTAAGTTTATTTCAATGAAGGCCCTATCAATTATCTGATAGTAGGGGGGGAGTGACATGCGTATATTGAAACAGAGTTGTGTATTTTTATTGGTTTTCTGCGCTGTTTTTCACAACACATATGCAGAGGAAATACGTTTTAAGAATGGAGAAAATACCTTATCAGGTCATTATCTTGAAAACCTTAACGAAGGAACTGCAAAAGGCGTATTGTTGTTTGTCCATGGAGACAGTGCATTGCCTTATGATGCCGAAGGGTATTACCCGTTAGTATGGAATCGCTTAAGAGAGCATGGCTACGCTGTATTGAGTTGGGACAAAATGGGAGTGGGTGACTCATCAGGTAATTGGTTAAATCAATCTATGTTGGATCGCCAACAAGAAACTCTCAGTGCGGTGGAGTTTGTGCAAAAAACATATGGGTTTACTGCTCATCAGACGGGTCTTATTGGCTTTAGTCAGGCTGGTTGGGTGGTTCCAGCGGTCGCGAATGCATCTGATAAAGTTGGCTTTATTATAGGTGTTGGGTTTGCAACGAATTGGATTGATCAAGGTCGTTATTATACGAATATTCGTTTATCTGAGTCGGGAGCAAGTGAAGAGCAAAAACAAACGGCTTTAATAACCTATCAAAATGAAATTGATTTTTTATTGTCTTCCCCTGCCTATGAGTCTTATCAAGAACGTGTTGGAGACGGTGGCATGCCTGAAGATCGTTTTGCATTCGTGGTGAAGAATATGAGGTCTGATTCAACCGATGATTACAAAAAGCTTTCTAAACCCGCGTTGTTCTTATGGGGTGAAGATGATTTAAATGTGGACGCAAAAATGGAATTTTCGCTTTGGAGTGAGAATACAAAGTACCATTTAAACCACTCTAATAATCGCCAAATCATTACCACAAAATTGATTCAAGGTGCGAATCACGGCCTATTAAAATCCGCTACGTTTGACACTCAGCAGTTTGGCTTTATGAACTGGCTAGCCATGTTGTGGTTAGAAGAAGAGGCGCTGTCACCAGAGTTTTTATCAACGGTATTGGATTGGCTTAATCAAACGGTTAACTTAGAGAAGTGATTTCTACTGGAAGTAAGAGGTAACTGTATGATTACTGGGTTGAATCATATTACATTGGCAGTAAGTAATTTGAACACGTCTATGGATTTCTATTGTGGAGTATTGGGATTTAAAGGAGAGGTTAAGTGGGACTCAGGTGCGTATCTATCTATTGGCTCATTATGGCTATGTTTGTCGCTTGATAAGCCTTGTGGAAAAGAGGATTATACTCATATTGCGTTTAGCATCAGTAATGAAGCTTTTGATAACTATGTAGAGAAATTAAGGTACAAGGGAATCATTGAATGGAAAGAAAACCGTAGTCAAGGCCATTCTATGTACATATTAGACCCAGATGGGCATAAGCTTGAAATCCATACAGGTTCGTTAAACGAGCGTCTACAAAGCCTGAAACAAGATCCTTATAATGGCTTAGAATGGTTATAAACGATGACCCATGAATCAAAAGTAGCACGCTATGAAAAGTGAAAAAGTTGTTATTATTACTGGAGCAAGCCGTGGTATTGGAGCGGAAACGGCGAAACTTTTTGCTGAGGATGGCTATGCGGTTTGTATTAATTATCTTTCCAATAGTGATGCCGCTGAGTCGGTGAAAGAGGCTATATTGCAACAAGGTGTGCAATGTATCGCCGTAAAAGCCGATGTGTCTGTATCAAAAGATGTAGAGCGCCTTTTTGAAACAGTGGATAGAGAACTTGGTTGTGTTTCTGTATTAGTAAATAATGCTGGCATTCTAAAAACGCAATCCCGTTTTGAAGACATCAGTGAAGAACGCTTTGGCGATATTTTTCGAGTAAATGTCATGAGCTGTTTTTTATGTTCAAAGGAAGCGGTTAAGCGCATGTCTGTGAAACACGGTGGTCTGGGTGGTGCGATTGTGAACGTGTCCTCTCGGGCTGCCCAAACAGGTTCACCAAATGAGTATGTGGACTATGCCGCCTCCAAAGGCGCAATGGATACCATGACAAAAGGTCTCGCTATGGAAGTTGCGGCAGAGGGCATTCGCGTCAACGGAGTGAGGCCAGGTTTGATTTATACTGAGATGCATGCATCCGGTGGTGAAGCCGCACGAGTGGACCGATTAAAGACAAAAATCCCTATGCAAAGAGGAGGGGAAGCAAGAGACGTGGCGGAATCCATACTGTGGCTAGCGTCTGAAAAATCCTCCTTTGTTACCGGCACATTTATAGATACCTCCGGTGGTTTGTAATTACTCCAAATCAGTAAAAAACGCCGTTCTTTTTATTAGGAGCGGCGTTTTTTTTGCCTTATTTTTATCAATTAAAAAAGGAGACTAGAAAGGTTTTACCCAAAACACACCCACTTCTGCTTTTACGACTTCCACTTTAGAATTTGCTGGAATTTTTTGTTCACTCATCAGCTTCCAAGTAATACCTGAATATTTATAAACAGGTGCAGACATATCAGAAATTTCTTCAGTAATCATAAACTGAAGCCCAGTAAAATCGCTTTTTACTGGCGTAGTATCTGTATGGTTCTGCATCTTTTTGAGAGGCTTCCACAAAGCGATAGCCAATAAGAAAGAGATGAGTGCATTTGATAAAAGAATGTTACTGAGGGTAATGGGTAGCACACCTGCAAACATAAGACTGCCTGTAAGTATGAGTGATACTCCTAAGAAAAATAACACAAAGGTAGAAAAACCTAAAACGAGTATCTCTATCGTGAGCAGTACGATTCCCATGGCAATCATACTGTGAGGAATGAAGTCTGAGATTAAATCAATCATCTTAATTTGCTGTGTTTAATGAATTAATAATAGCCGTCGCTTGAGCAACGATGGAACTGGCATCAGTGGCATTATCAGGGAGTAATACAATGCTAGATTCTTTTGCTATAGCCTGTTTTGCAGCAATGGCCTTGGTTGCCAAATCAAGTTGTACTGCCTTTTGACCTTCTTCTGTGGACGCGGATTCTCCGACAACTTTCAAGGCTTTTGCTTGTGCCGCTGCAATCGCTGTGATGGCTTCTGCTTCCCCTTTTGCTTGCAGAACTTGTTCTTGCCTTTCTGCTTCCGCGGCCAACACTCGCGATTGTTTTTCACCTTCTGCAATATTAATAGCTGCTTGTCTTTCCCCTTCGGATTCTAAAATTTTGGCACGACGCTCTCGCTCGGCTTTCATTTGAGATTCCATGGCATTCATAATGGAATTAGGTGGAACAATGTCTTTTATTTCGTAACGTAATACTGCAACACCCCAAGAGTCAGCGGCTTCATTGATTGCAGCAACAATTTGAATGTTTAGCGTGTCTCGTTCTTCAAACGTTTTATCCAAATCAATTTTGCCAATTTCTGAACGCATGGTGGTTTGAGCCAGTTGTGTTACGGCAAACACATAATCTTCCACACCGTAGGTCGCTTTATAAGGGTCAAGTACTCGAAAATACAGCACGCCATCGACAGTTAACGATATGTTGTCTTTAGTAATAGCGGCTTGGCTTGGAACGTCAAAGGCTTGCTCTTTTAGTGAGCGATTAGCTGACACTTTATCAATAAAAGGTAGGATGAAGTTAATCCCTGCCTCTTTAGTAGAGTGGAATTTCCCAAAACGCTCTACCACCCAAGCACTGTTTTGAGGAACAAACTTAATAGATGATTTGAGCACTAAAATGATAAAAATAAATAACGCGGTCTGCCAAGTGATAAGTAAACTTAGTATAGGTTCCATTTTTCTGTCCTGCGAAAGAGCCAATCACGTATTGCTTGGATTTAAGCTGCAATTGGGTCGTGGTTTTCATTTGAAATATTGATTTGATCTAAACCAATATTTGATCAAAGTAACTGCCATGTAATGCACGGTTAAACTTTATCTCGGCTTTGATTGTATATAAATTTAACATGTGTTCACATTAAAAATGTTCGAGAACGTAAAATTAAGGAGTAGTAAAGTGCTAACAACCATGATGAAGTTTCCTATTACTTTAGTCATTTTATTTGGAATTAAAATGACTGTTTTTAATATTATTGGGCTGAGTTATTTCGTTGAAATACCAAAAAAGGAAGGGTTATCTGTAGGTGTATTCCTATTAGGGGCGGTTGTTATTTTAGTGGCAGGGTACTCGTTTAAAAAGGCAAACACGACAGTGAATCCAGCTACACCGGAATTGACGTCTTCGTTGGTTACGGTTGGGGTTTTTTCGCTTTCAAGAAACCCAATGTACGTGGGTTTTTTATTGTTTGTTACTTCTTTTTTTATAGTGTCAGAAAATCTGTTAAACGTTGTGTTTATTCCTCTGTTTATTTTTATGGCAAATCGTCTGTATATCATGCCTGAAGAAACCGCATTAGGTGAGATATTTGGGAACGACTTTGAACGATATAAAGCCAGAGTGAGACGTTGGCTATAATCGCACTTATTAGATCAGAAGTAGATCTGAAAACGCCTGTTTAATCGGCTAAATTAGCGCCTAAAAGAGAGTAAGATGTGAACGATTTAATCCTACAGTGCCAGTGTAAGGCGGTGAAAGGCAAGGTGCATGGAATTGCTCCATCAAGTGGTAATCGCCTTGTATGTTATTGTGGCAGTTGTCAAAAGTTTGCGAATTATTTGCATTCCGATGTATTAAATACGCATGGTGGCAGCGATGTTTTTCAAATAGCGCCCTCTTTTTTGTCGATTGAGGAAGGTGTTGAACACATTAAGTCCTTAAAATTAACCGATAAAGGGGTATGCCGTTGGTACGCCGGTTGCTGTAATACGCCTATTGGCAATACGGTAAACTCAAAGGTGCCTATGGTTGGCATCTTGCAATCTTTTATCGCGAAAAATCAGAACATTGATGAAATAATAGGAGTCCCTCTGGGCAATGTTTTTGTCAAACAATTAGGCACGCCATTACCTAGTGACCTGCGGGGTCAATTGTCAGAAAAACGAGTTGTCTTTCGTATGATACGAAAAATACTTGCCTGGAAAATTATGGGATGGGGAGCCCCCAATCTTTTTTATGATGCGTTGGGTAAACCGATTGTAAAACCACATCGAGTTTGATTCAGAGTGATAGATTAACAACAAAATGCAATCGCAAGACCATATTAATAGACAGAGAGTACGTAATGAAAATTCGGGTGTTTACTGAAAAAGATCGATTGGGTGTTGTTGCTCTTTGGGAAGAGTGTGGTCTTGTGAAACCTCAAAATAACCCGAACAAAGATATAGACCGAAAATTGAGCGTTGATCCTGATTTATTTTTAGTGGGAATCGATCAAGGAGAATTGGTTGCAACCGTTATGGGGGGCTACGAAGGCCATAGGGGCTGGATCAATTATCTTGCAGTTAAACCTGATGCACAAAAACGATCTTATGGTAGGCAGATAATGGAAGAAGTTGAATGGCTTATTAAGTTAAGGAAGGTGCGAATAAGTCTACTAAGACTCAGTCTTTCAGAGAAACCGTCAAATAAGGCACGATTCTGCGGGAATGTTAATACCTTTCAAAGAGTCGTAACGAAATATGGCGTTTTCTCTGAAAGACCCGCAGGGCATGGTCTAAAAGCCCGTATTCTTTGTTGAGTATCTCGAAAATAGGCCAGCTATTCACATTCGATACTCGCCTCGAATAGCCGGCTTTTATCCACATGCTGAGACAAGAGGACTTATTCGCACCTTCCTTAAAGGGCTGCCCTAAAACTAATTTACAAGTGCGTTCCGGTAACGATAAGGTACAGGCATTTTATCGTGTCATTGGCTATTCAATCGACGAGACGGTCAGCCTTCCCTAGGCCTTTAGAGGATGTATGTTCCTATTAGTATGAGTACTGTTTTTCTGAATTACTATTGTAACGAAGTTGATTAAATTTTCTTATAAAGAGTTTCCAACCAACAATACCTGAAATAAAGTTTCCAATCGAAGCGCCAATAAATATGCCCTCTAATCCATAAATTTCAGAACCTATCCAAACTAAAGGCAAGTAACACGCTAACAATCTTAAAATAGAAATTGCCAGCGCAGAGGTTGGTTCTCCGATAGCGTTACAGGCAGAAACACTGATCATACAAATACCTAAAGCACCGTAGCTAATGGGAATTAAAAAAAGGTACTGAATTAGTATGTTTTTAATTTGGGCTTCCGTTGTTAATAAGCTTGTAAAGGATGGAGATGCAATGATTGTTATGACAGCTAAGACACTTTGAACCATTATAATAAATATAATCGCTGTTTTTGTGATTTGTTCTATTTCTATGTAGTTATTGCTTCCTTTTAATTTCCCTATCATAGGAGGAAGCGCCATCGTGATCGCTAATATCAGGATAATAAGAATGTATTCTATTCTATTTGCTAGTCCCCATGCCCCTATGGCTGCGTTTCCATATGAAACGACGATTGATGTCACCAAGATAGCTGAAATGGGAGGAAGGAATTGGCTTAGTAGAGCAGGAGTCGTAAATCGGCTAATTAAATGAGTTCCTTTTTTCACAATAGAGAGGCTGTTTGGAAAAGCAACGTAGTTTTTTTCTTGAATGTATTTGAAAATGATCAGTAAGCCTATTATATAAGCTATGCATGTTGCCCAAGCCGCGCCAGCTAATCCCAGTTTGAGGGTAAAGATAAAAATGGGGTCAAGCGCTATGTTTATTACACTTGTAATGATCATTACTTTCCCCGCGATCAGAGTTTGCCCAAATGAACGGCAAATACTATAACCAAAATACAGAACGGCTCCCATCCAACAGCTGAGCAACCAAGGAAACCAATAACTTCGTAGCAGGTCGAGTAAGGACGCCTCTTCAAAAATAGCGTATAAAATGGCCCCTTTAAAAAGCCATAAAACGGTGCATAACAAAGCAACAAGCAGACTGCCGAGTACTAAAATTATGGCGCTTAAGTTTTTTGCAAAAGTGAGCTTTTGTTCGCCAATAGCAGTAGATATACAGGAGGTTGCAGCAATGCCTATACCGACTTGGATACCGATAATTAATTGAAATATTGGGATTGAAACGCCTACAATAGCCAATGGCTCTTCACCTAATTGACCAATGAAAGCGCTGTCGATGAGTTGACCTCCCATTATTGAAAACAAACCTATCAACATGGGCATTGTTTGTTGATATAAGGTTTTGAAATGAGGGAGCGTGATGAACGTCATGAGCAACCTGAAGTAAAGGGATTTAACTGAGTATTACAGGGGAAATCTAGAGCCTAATTTAGGCTCTAGATAATAGTCAGTGGGCATAGAATTAAATAGAAACGACTACTTTTCCAATTGCTTGGCCACTTGTCAGGTGATCATGTGCTTTACCCACATCCTCTAAATTAAATTCTCGGTTATCTACGATAGGCGTTAGGTGTCCTTCATCTACAATGTTTGTTAACGTAGATAAAATTTTACCATGTTGCTCGCGCTTATAATTATGCAGCATAGGGATCAACATAAATACTACATGTAAAGACAGTCCTTTAAAATGAGCGACAGTTAGATCTATTTCCGCCATAGAAACGGTCGTGGCTATCTGCGCATTGAGTGCGGCTGCATTAAATGAGTTAAGTAGGTTGGAGCCTCCAATCGAATCATAAACGACATCAAATCCTGTGCCTTGGGTGTGTTTTTGAACATAATCTTCAACGGTTTCTGTTTTATAATTAATGGCTGTTCCGCCTAATTGCTCAATTAGATTTGCTTGACTTACACCACTGCCAGTGGCAAAAACGTCACAGCCAAAATAGTTAGCAAGCTGTACTGCAATATGGCCAACACCACCAGCGCCACCGTGAACAAGTACTTTATTGCCTTTTTTCGCGTTAGCACGTACCAATCCTTCATAGGCGGTAATACCAACTAATGGGATTGCAGCCGCTTCACGCATTGAAAGCGTTTTAGGTTTGTGTGCGATAAGCTTAACATCCGCTAACATGTATTGGGCTAACGTACCTTGTAAATCAGCTAAACCGCCCGCACAGCCATACACTTCGTCGCCTACTGCAAACTCAGTAACACCTTCGCCAATCTCATCAATGGTACCAGCAAAGTCCATACCCAGTATTCCAGGTAAGGCAGGAGAGAGAGGTGCTAAATCTTCTCCCATTTCTCGTATCATTGTATCTACCGTATTGACACTTGTTGCGGCTATTTTCACTACAACATGCCCTGCTTTTACTTCAGGTTTCTTAATTTCAGCGACTGTAAAAACATCACTTCCACCGAACTGGTTAACTATCATTGCTTTCATAATAAATACCTTTTTAAGTTGATGATGGAAGTATATTTACAAAGACTATGTTTGATAATAAACTCAAAGCTATAATCAGTTTTAAATTTTTGTTAATAATTGGTGTTTAAAATGAACAATGAACACTTAAAACTATTCGTTCGTGTAGCGGCAACTCATAATATTAGTTTGGCGGGAAGCGAGCTTGGGTTATCACCCCCTGTCGCCAGTATGCATATTAATAAATTAGAAGAGTCTTTAGGGGTGAAGTTGATCCACCGAACTACTCGGCGTGTGTCACTAACAGAGGAAGGGCATGAGTTTCTACCTCACGCTGAAGAAGTGCTAAATGCAGTAAATAGTGCAAAAGCCGCCATCGGTGTTGGGAGTTTTACTCCTCAAGGTACTATTCGAGTAACCGCTCCTTCTTCTTTTGGAAGAATGCACATTGTGCCTGCATTAAAGCGATTTATAAAAGAGCATCCACAGCTTAAAATTGATCTTAGACAAAGTGATAGCATAGTTGACATGGTTGAAGGTGGATTTGATATTGCGATTAGAAATGCATCATTGAATGATTCTAGCCTTGTTGCTCGAAAACTTGCACGAGATAAACGCATTATTTGTGCTTCTCCTAATTATCTTAAAGCATTTGGTGAACCTAACGCTCCCCAAGACCTACGAAAGCATAACTGCATTAATTTGATTGGTATTGATCACTGGGATTTTCAAACACCAGAAGGCATCTTAAAAATTAAAGCAAAAGGAGAGGTTAGGATTGATAATGGTGAGTCTACTAGAGACGCTTGTATTGACGGTGTGGGTATAACCATTTCTTCAATTTGGTGTGCCTATAAGGCGTTGGAAGAGGGCAAGCTAGTGGAGATTTTAAAGGATTACCCTTTAGTATCGGATGCTGATATATGGGCCGTGTACCCCAGTTCTAGATTACTTGCTCCGAAAGTAAGAGCGTTTATCGATTTTTTTATCAAATATTATGGTGATGTACCGTATTGGGAAAAATAAATTATTAATATAAAATTAATTCTGTGTTTTTATTTTTGGTGTTTATTTATAAAAATTGGTGTAATAAATTGTGCTCTTAATAAAGCAGTGTTCGGTAACCTGCTGTAGTTAGGAGAGAACAAAATGTCAAAATTAGATACGTTTAAGAATCAGGAGTCTGGTAATTCGTTACAGCGCGCTCGTCAGTTAGTGTTACCTTCTCGAAAAGAAATGCTTGCCCGATCACCATCAGCTCAGTCGTTTTGGATTAAGAACCGAAGCTTGCTTGCGGATGCATGGAAAGAATGGGGTCAAGACACGTCAAATAGTGTTGTAAGCCTTGATGAGTCAGTAATCGATGACAGGTTACGTCATTCGGTGAGTCAAGCGTGGGTAGAGCCTACAACAGAGCAAGCTGTACGTGATTTGTGGGAAGAGGTTGCTCCAGGTGTATACCAAACACAATTTTTTGATCCGCAACGTGTAGCGAGCCTAAGAGAGTATCTAGAGAGTGCTGTCGATGCAGGAATCCCACTTAGACCACCTTATGGTATTTCTCTAAACCGTTATGGGGCGATGCTGGATCCTCGTTCTGAAGGTTTTCTAGGGGCGCCAGCATTTCAAGAGTTTTACGATCAGCTACTAGATAAATATATGAGACCCGTTGCGCGCTTATTGTTTCCAGAAGTCATGGGATACGATACCCAAACGTTTGGTTTTTCAATAAAGTGGCAAGAAGGTATGGATACTTCTCTTCGCCTTCATACAGATGCTTCAGCCGTAACGATGAACATTAATATGAACTTACCTAGTGAAGACTTTACGGGGTCTGAAATTGACTTTTATGATCCTAATACTGGAAAGGTAAAGCGCGTGTCTTTTGAAGCTGGAACCGCCATGATCCACCGTGGTCATGTCGCTCATGCCGCATTACCTATTACCAGTGGAGAGCGCTCTAATATTGTGCTTTGGTTATATGGAGAGGGTATGCAAATACCGCAACATACCAATCAGAGTCCTGTCATTGATGCACACAAGCGTTGGACCGCTCCGGTAGGAAAAAAGGATGATATCGCACCATTTTAAGTAACCTGTTTACGTCGAACTTATGAAAAAATAGCAGACTTATGAAAATAAGATCTGCTATTTTTTTAGATTCCTATAAGGGAATCAAAGCGTTTTTTCTATTTATCCACTTTAATGAAGGTTTAGTTACCGACTACACCTTCATTAATTCGCGATATAACGTATCTTTCAATACTGCGCGTTCTTGCTTGAGTTTATGTAATGCATCATCACCTATTGGTGCGTTATCAAGTTCTAATGCCCGAATTTCTTCATCAATGGAATGATAGCGTTGAGCGTTTTTTGTAAATGTTGGGTTGGATTGGTTTAGCTGAGTGATCTTTTCTCTATACTCAGGAAATTCATTAATTAACGAATGGTTTTCACCTAACATATTGACTCCTTAGTTTTATTAATTAAACGCATAATGCGTTGCTGCTATTATCAATTGGCTCACTTTAGCAACGATAAAGTGAGCCAATTACTACGCCTTAATTGAACCTGTTTTCTGTGGGTTAGAGTTCAGGATTTTTTGCTGTCCAAGCTTTATCAAGTGCGGTCAGATTTTTGTTATTGTCTAATTGCATTAATTCTTCGAGGTGAGAATGGTGCTTTTTATAAAGAGAAATGTAGTTATCTTCTTCACAACGTTTTTTGTATAAATCTGGCAGCATTTCCAAATCTTTTTTGCGGAAAATTTGTTTCAGTCTATGGGCTTCATAGGGGTCAATGCCGAGTTGTGTCATTGCTGACTGCCCCATGTTTAAAGCCGTTCCAAAGGTTTCACGATCGATGTTATTAACTCCTAGATCCATAAATTCGAATGTTGACTCTCTATCTTTAGCATTAACTACTATCTTCAGATGAGGGTAGTGTTTTTTGACCAATTCAATTAAATGTTGAGCGGAGGTCATATCACCAAAACTGACGATTAGTATTTCAGCATTTTCTGCACCAGCGGATGCAAGTAAATCCAGCCGAGTAGCATCACCGTAATACACTTCAAAACCTAACTTTCTTAACACTTCTACGTTCTTCGAGTCGTAGTCAAGAATGACGGGGTTTATCCCTGCCGATAGTAAGAACCTACCAATGTCAGTGCCTAAGCGTCCAAAGCCTGCGAGTATTACTTTGTGGTCACTTTTACTGATAACATCTTCCTCTGCATCGTTTTGTACATTGGTTGAGCTTTTGCTTAGATTATCGTGTAACAGAAACATAATAGGTGCCAAGAACATAGAAATTGCGACAGCAGAAATTAATGGTTCAATAATATCGATGGATAAAACGCCACTGCTTTTTGTCAGTTGAAATAACACAAAGGCAAATTCACCTCCTTGAGCAAGAGCGATAGCAAATAGAGAACGTTCTGTATTAGTGATACGAAATACAAATCCTACAGCAAGTAAAACGAGCCATTTGACAGCAATTAACCCAATGGTTAAGCCTAATATCAAGGTGATGCTGTTGCTAATAAGCGAAAAGTTGAGGCTTGCTCCAATCGAAATAAAAAATATGCCCAAAAGTAATCCTTTAAAGGGCTCTATATCACTCTCTAACTCATGGCGAAATTCACTGTCAGCGAGTACAACGCCAGCGAGGAATGCCCCTAGTGCGGGAGATAAGCCAACAGTCATCATTAACAAGGAAGTACCAATGACAAGAGACAGGGCCGCAGCCACAAATATTTCTCTAACCCCTGTTTGGGCAATTGCTCGAAAGATTGGACGACATGCATATTTGCCTAAAAGCAATACAAACGCGATTGCAGATAAAGTAACAATGACTTGCAAATAGTTAGGTAAACCGCTGATGTCAATGAGCTCTGAGCTATGGTGCCCACTTCCTAACAGTGGTAGCGTTGCCAACAAAGGAATAATCGCTAACATTGGAATGACTGCTAAGTCTTGAAAAAGTAAAACAGCAAAAACAGATTGACCTGCTTCTGTCTTCATTTTTCCTTTTTCTTGTAAGGTTTGAAGCACAATAGCCGTAGAGGATAAAGACAAAATAAGCCCGATAGCCAAAGCCTGTTGCCAAGGTAAAAAGGCGACGCCTATTGCTGTAATAATGACGCTGGTTATAACAACTTGAGAGCCACCAAACCCTAAAATGGACGTTTTAAGCTTCCATAGTAAAGAAGGCTTTAATTCTAGCCCTACAAGGAAAAGCATCATGACGACACCAAATTCGGTAAAGTGCATGATTTCTTCAACGTCGTGAATTAAGGCGGCACCGAAGGGGCCAATGATAATTCCTGCGATTAAGTAACCCAGTACGGAACCCAACCCCAGTTTTTTGGCAATCGGTACTGATATTGAAGCGGCTGCTAAAAAGATGAAGAATTGCAGTAAAAAAGCTTCCATATCAATTACCTTTTATTAGTTGGTTAATGTCTGTGTTGAGTAGCTCAAGTTGCTTCGCGTGTTCTATATTGATGGTGGAGTCTCTTAACGCGATTATTATTCGACGGTAATCTTCCGTGTGACTTTGTGTTTTTTCAACCTCAAGCCCTCTATGAACACCGGTGACAGCAAAGGGTGGAAGCCAGACAAGACCGCATAATTTAGCTGTTGCTTGAAGGGGGGAGGTTAGCTCTCTGAGGCTAAAGCCGTTGTATCCATCTGTTCGATATGTTGAGGCATCCGCTCCAGCCGATATGGATTGAAACAGGATTTTTCCGGTCAAGGCTTTACCATCTGAGCCGTATGCCCATCCATGTTCTAATACTAAATCAAGCCATTCTTTAATAATGGCGGGTGTTGAGTACCAGTAGAGTGGATGTTGAAAAATAATGATATCGTGATCCTCGCACAGCTGTTTTTCACGTTCAATATCAATCATAAAATCTGGATAGGTAGCATATAAATCATTTATGGTTATGCCATCGAGCCCCTCAACTGCTTTGCGTAATGCTTTATTTACTTTTGAACGAGATTTTGCCGGATGAGCAAAATTAATCAGTACTTTGTTCATTGGATTATCCGTCTAGTTTTGTCGTCTATCTAATGGAGTGTTTCGCTAACTTTTATGTGTGTTGACTGAGAATTTCTTCCAGGACATGACAGAGTCGTGTTGTTTTATCGACATTGGTGGCGTCTTTATGTGGCTGAGCAAATTGGCCAATGTCATTATCAAAATACAGTCCTGATGCTTTGGCAAACTCATCAGAGACGGCGGCTTTAACCAGTATGTCTGCACCTATTTGCAAATTACTGCCTGCAACACCATAAGCTGTTTGAACCATTTTGCTGCCTAAAAAAGATTGCGGGTTCACTGCGACAATGATCGGACCCTGTGAATTGAGTGAAAGAGCCATTTGTCGAGACCACATGGTTAATGCAAGTTTACTTTTTGCATAAACGGCATTGTCAGATAGCTCACTAGGCTGTGTTAACTCTTTAGGGTTAATTGGGGATTGTGCAGCGGAAGATAAATTAACCACACGACCATTGTCTCCTAGTAAAGGTAAAAGACTCTTAGTTAATAAATAAGGCGCAATGGTGTTGACCATAAAGCGAATATCTAATCCATCATCTGATACCGTCTCTGGAACAATAAATACCCCCGCATTATTGATCAGAGCATCTAGCTTTCTATGATCTTTTTTTATGCTAGAAGCCAGGTCTGTTACATCACTAAAATGAGACAAATCGGCTTTATAAGTTTGTATTTTTTCCGGGCCTGCTACTGTTGATAATTCTTTTTTAGCGGACTCTAATTTATCGGTACTGCGACCGTGAATAAGCACAGTGTGCCCTAGTTTTAGTAATGATTTAGCTGTCGCAAAACCAATGCCATCTGTTGAGCCTGTTATTAATATCGTTTTATTCATTCGTCTTACCTTTACCTAATAGTAGTAATGAGACATAGGAGAAACCTTACTATGCCTCATTGATTAAACGTATTGGTTTTATGTTAATAATGATTAATTAATTTCCTGTACTTTCATTACTAATTCATTCCAATTACGTTGGTTCTCAATATCATGTTCAAGACCTTGTTCATCTGCCACGGTAAAGCGTTTAATCGCAGGCGTTTTGCTTGTTGCTTGGTATAACCAGTAAGCTTCTGCTTTAAGTGCTTCATCAATTGGTTTGTCAATGGACTCATATACGGCTTGTTTACAAGCATTGATTGATTCTGCTGGAAATTGAGAAATTCGTTTCGCTAGGTTATCTACGAATGGGCCTATTTCATCAGGCTCTAAAGCTTTATTGATGGTGCCATAAGCTTCAGCTTCGTCTGCGTCAAAGTCACGAGCACTTAAAATGATTTCAAGCGCTCTACCTAGACCTGCTTGACGAGCCATACGTGATGCACCGCCTCCGCATGGTAAAATCCCCATACCTACTTCCATTTGCATAAACTTATATTTACCGCGAGCTGCGAATCTCATATCCAATGCAAGTGCTAATTCATGGCCACCACCACGAGCAAAGCCTTCAAGTTTTGCAATAGTTGCCTGAGGTACTTTGCTGAGTCTCTCACACACAGACTGAAGATCAAGCAGCTGTACTTCTTCACGAGATACGGCCTCCTCAGACATGTCTTTAAGCAATTCTGTATCGTAATGACAGACCCAAATTTCAGGGTTGGCTGATTGGAAAACAACCACTTTAGTATTGCGATCACGCTCTAGTCGCATAGCAAGGCTGTTAAGATCAGCAAGCATTTCCTGACCTTGTACATTGACTGAACCATAATCAAAGGTAACCGTTAAAATTCCTTCTTTTTGCTCAGTGCTGAAAGTTTGAAAGCCTTCATATTTCATTGTTTATTCCTCATGTAATAATGTGATTCGAGATAAAACACATAGATATATTGTGTAAAACACTTAGCTAAAGTGAGTTTTTGCATAATAAATTATTCCTTATAATTTTATTATCTCTAATTATTATCAATCAGTTTTAATTTTTTGTTAATAATTGGGCGTTAATGTGGTGCGTTAACCTCTATTGTTGCGGCTAGGTAGATGCAAAGCATGGTTCGTTAGTGTGGGCTGAATATAAGGTGATTGCAGTTGATCTGCATGTTGTCTACCCTCATAGAAGAGGTGTAACCAATAGCATACGAGCGTTATGGATTTATTGGAGCAGCTAATGACTCTTGAAGGGCGTTTAAATAAGGATGGTTTTGTTTTTACGAAAGGGGGGCGTTATGGATAATTTGTCTGAAAGTGAAGAAGAAAAAATTCGTCTAGAGCATGAGGCAGCTAAGCTGTTTATGCGTTGTTATGAACATGATACGGGGAAGGAAATTCGTCATATTTGGCATAACCGACCAATGCGACCTGATGTATCTTGTGAGTTTGAAGGTGCTCGATTGGATCTTGAAATCGCACATTTATATGGCAGTGAGGCGGAAGCCATGATGATTTTAGGAAGGGAGCTAACAGAGATAACACGCGCCGCATTAACTGCGTTAGAAGACATTTCTGTGGATGACCGATTGTTAAGTGCACTTAACCGAATCTTACAGAACAAAGCACAGAAGCATTATCAGAGCGAACGGGTTTGGCTTATATTACGTAATGCCCACCCTGCATGGACAGCGGATCAAATCGTTGCATTGCAACATTTAATAGAAGTGCCTGAAGACCATCCTTTTGATCAAATATGGATCGTTGGTGACATGTCAGCTGCATCCGGTATCGTGCGACTTTATATGTAGTTTTTTTAAGTGTGCAGTCTTAGATATAACCTGACTGATAGCCATTTTTAAATCGTGCTTTGTCTTTAGTCGTCTTTCCATTTATTCATTATTTCAATGAAGGTGTCTAACACTTCTGGAGTGCATCTTACTAACGCAGGGTCGAAGTGTTTACCGCTTTGTGAATACATGTAGTCGGTTGTTTCTTCAAGTGTCCAAGCTCGCTTGTACGGCCTTACCGTAGTTAATGCATCGAACACGTCGGCAATAGCAACAATGCGACCTTCTAATGGAATGTCATCGCCCGCTAAACCGTATGGATAACCCGTACCATCCCATTTTTCATGGTGGCTTATTGCTATGGATTTTGCTAACCCTATGAGCGCTGAATCCGACTCACCTAAAATCTCTTCACCAATTTTAGGATGCTTTTTCATTACTTCAAACTCTTCCTCGGTGAGCCTTCCTGGTTTCAGCAAAATATGGTCAGGAATGCCTATTTTTCCAATATCGTGCATTGGCGCTGCGTTGAAAATTTTGTCTGCTTGAAATTCTGATAAACCATATTGCAGCGCTAATGTTTTCGCATAAAAGCTCATGCGAATGACATGTTTACCCGTCTCATTATCTTTGTATTCAGAGGCTTTGCCTAAGCGTTGAATCACTTGTAAACGAGTGCGTTTTAATTCGTCGGCTTTGACCAGCGATAAATGTGTTTTCACTCTCGCTTTGACAATAGCAGGAGCAATAGGTTTGGTTATGTAATCAACAGCACCGAGTGCAAAGCCTTTCTCTTCATCAGATTCTTCATCGAGTGCGGAGATAAAAATAATGGGGATGTGTTTGGTGTCATCAGACTGCTTTAATTGAATGCATACATCGTAACCAGAAAGATCAGGCATCATCACATCGAGTAAAATCAAATCGGGCTTTTCTGATTCAACAATACGTAGTGCTTCAAGGCCGTTTTTGGCAAAGAATAAGCGGTAATGATCACTTAGGATGTGTTTAAGGACTCGCAAGTTGGTGGATTCGTCATCAACCACTACTATTTTGGGTGCTTCATCCGGTATTGTTGAAGAGGTAAACAACTTAGAATTTGTCATAATACTCTTTTATTTCTTGGAGTTTACTGATAGCAAGTTTAAATTCGAAATCATTAAGAGCGTTTACAATTGTTGTAACGTTTTCTTTTTGAGTTTCGGGTGTTAGCTCAATTAATGTGTTCAATAATTCTTCATTGTATTCATTATGGCTGATAAGTGCGAATAACTTATTTACGGTAATGATAAAATCAGGTAAGTCTGCTTGTTCTGTACTGTTGTTTTTTTCTGTAGGCTTCTGTTCTAACTGCTTTTTATGGTGACTGAGTGCAGAAGAAAGTTTTTTTAGATGATGGATCAATTGAGCGTGTATTTCCTGTAATTCTTCCGTATTTTGATCTTTATAATTTGTTTCTAGTTTAGAAAAAAGCAACATAAATGGAGAGAGTGCCAAATTTCCAGAAACGCCTCTTAGTGTATGGGCTAGATGCACTGCTTTGGACCAATTGGGACTTTCTTTTTGTGTATGAAGGTGGATAGTAAGAATGTCTTGGGAATGCTTTTCGACAAAGTTGAACAATTCTGCGTAATAACGCTCTTTAGTACCCCATAGCAATACTCCTTTCTCTTCATTAATTAACGGATCACTTTTACTAACTTTGATTGAAGGTAAAACCACTTTTTCATACTCGATGCCCAGTACGTCTGCAATCTCGTAATTAAGTAAGGAGAAATCGATGGGCTTATGGCTAAATCCATCCATACCTGCTGCGTAGGCTTCGGTTCTGTCTTTTTCTAAGACGCCTGCCGTTAACGCGATAATTGGGATGTACTCTAAATTTTTTTCAATTTCTAATGCTCGTCTTTTCTTCGCTGTCATTAATCCATCCATGATAGGCATTTGGATATCCATAAGAACAATATCTGGTTGAGACTCTTGCATTTGCATGAGAGCTAATTCACCGTTTAAAGCAGTAGTAACAGAATGTCCATCGCGAGTGAGTAAGAGAGTCAGTAAATCGATGTTTTGCTGTATATCGTCTACGACTAATACCTTTAAAAGAGGCAGTTGAACCGTCTCATGTTTTTTAGTTAGAGGGGCTATTTCTGACTTCTTGAGAGGGATGGATAAGTAGAATTTCGTTCCAACACCCAGTTGACTGGTAACGGTTATATCTCCTCCCATGAGTTCGATAAGTTGCTTACTTATCGTTGTTCCCAAACCTGTACCACCAAATTTTCTGGTCGTTGAAGTATCAGCTTGAGTAAAAGGGTCAAAAATTTGTTCAATTTGTTTGTCTGTCATACCAATTCCTGAGTCTTTTATTGTAAAAAGAACAGACTCATTATTTGGCTCGATTTCGACCGTTAAATTAACATGGCCTTGTGACGTAAACTTAATCGCATTCCCGATAATATTGGTGAGCACTTGTCGAATGCGGTCTGGCGCTCCCCAGTAATAAGGTGCCAGATTATGATCAAGTTTTAGATCAAGTGTTAACCCCTTATTTTTTGCTTGTAACCAGAGCGTTGAAATGACGGTATCAATTTCCTCAATCAGTGAGAAGGTTTTTAATTCCAACTCCATTTTACCCTTATCCAGCTTGGCACTGTCGAGCACATCATTTAATAAATGCAGAAGAGATTTTGCCGATTTATTAATGGTCTTCAGATACTTTTGCTGTTTTTCTAAGGTGGTTTTTTCGTTTAATATAAAATCGCTGAAACCGATAATCGCGTTCATCGGTGTCCGAATTTCATGGCTCATATTGGCGAAAAAAGCGGATCGAGAGGCGGCTTGTTCGGCTTGCTCTTTGGAATATATCAATTCTTGTTCCATGACTTTACGTTCGGATATATCCATAATAAATCCATCAATATAAAGACTATGAGTCCCTATGTTTTGGACACGCCGACCGTGCTCAAGTAGCCATCTGATTTCGTTCGCCTTTGTGATAATTCGATACTCAGTGAAATAGATAGATAGGTCTTCGTGTGTTTTTTGTAAGAATATAGAAACATCATCAGGGTGGAGTAAGTCAATAAATTTGCGAGGTGCAGACGGTGATAAGAATTCATGGGCTGCATACCCAGTGAGTTTTTTTACGGCGTCGCTAATGAATAGCATTTGGCTGTTACGAGAGTCTTTAGTGCGAAAGACAATGCCAGGAATATTACTCACAAGAGAGCGGAATTTTTCCTCATTTTCTTGTAATTCAGACTGCATTTTTGTGCGTTCACTGATATCAGAGAAAAACGCAACGTAGACGCCTTCATTGCGAATGACAACGTGACCAATCACAAGGCGTATGTGTATTTGATTGCCGTTTTTGTGTGTGGCAATGACATCTTGTTCTCGACCAATCGTAAAGCATGTTTCAAGAAGGAAAGATTCTCTTAGAGAGCCATCCGTATTCTGAGTCAAATAAGAGGGCAATAAATCATGGATACTTTTATCTAAGAACTCTTCTTTTGTCCAACCAAATAACGAGCTCATGACTTGATTCGTATTCTTAATAAAACCATCAGCATTGAGGGTAAGAACACCGTCAATTGAAGTATCTGTAATGGCTTTTAAATAACTTTCGTTCGCCTTAGCTTCTTGAGAGATGTCTTGATACCGGAACATCATGATCATCATGCTGACAAAACCCATAATAACCGACGTAACGACAGCAATTCCAAGTCCTAAAAATAACGACACATTGGTGTCAGGAGGAGCCAGTTCCATGCCTTCTGGAATGGTAAATCTGGCGGCATACATGCCTGTATAATGGGTTGCTGAAATAGCCATTCCCATAAAGCAGCTTGTAATGATCATGGTTGAACGATGGGTAAAACGATAATATTTAAACCGTTCCAGTTCACATCGAATCCATAGAGATAGCATTGCCAGTGTAATTGCAGCAAAGATAGAAATACAGAATACAACAAAGTCGTAATGCAGCGACATCATCATTTCCATTCCGGCCATACCAATATAGTGCATTGAGCCAATCCCAGAGCCCACCAATATGCCACCGATGAGAACCGTGTTAAAACCAACCTTTGTCTGCATTAAAATATTGAGAGTAATCCATGATGCCATCATTGCAGGAAGGAAAGAGAGCATGGTGATATAGGCGTTGTAATGAATGTGTGTACCAAGGTCAAAGGCAAGCATACCAATGAAATGCATGGACCAAGTGCCAATACCGAGAGCGAGGCTTCCTGAAAATAACAGAAAATGACGACGTTTAAATGATTTGCTGGATTCAGCAAGGTGAGCGACATTGAAGCCAACAAAAGAGGCAGCAATAGAGATGATAATAGAGATCACGACCATAAGTGGATCAAGACTGCCATAGACAAATTGATTGGCATCATGAGGAATGTCGAAAAGCGTAGTGAAAATGTCTATCATTATGCTCCTGTTTGCACATATATTATTCGTTTTATTATAGGTAGTCGTCCATACCATTATCGCTTGAGTGATGACTTATATTTGATTGCCTTATTACGTCCTGTCGTTTAACCAAGGTGATGATAATGACACAGATTTTTAAACACTACCACTATCAACGGTTGGCCACTCACCTCAACTTATCCATGAGTGTCGCACTTATTATATGAATCCCCAGTTTATTGTCTTTTAGCCTTATTAAAGCAAGTGTCCTAGATACACTCAATTATCGAATTGAAATAACGCCTCTTTGTGAAGAGGGCGGCGAGTGGTCTTGGGAGTGAATTAAGCCGAATCTGTATCTTTTCTCTCTAGAGATCTGCCCCTATTTTCTTTAAAAAATCATTCATATACTGAGGTTCAATACACATTAATGTAGAGGATCAAAATGAAAACGATTGGTTTAATTGGTGGCATGAGTTGGGAATCCACAGCGAGTTATTACACACTAATAAATCAAAAAGTGAAAGCAGAATTAGGCGGGTTACATTCGGCTAAAATAGGCTTATACAGCGTTGATTTTGCGGAAATAGAAGCGTTACAGCATGCGAATAAATGGGATGAAGCCGCACTTATTTTAATTGATGCTGCGAAGCGTTTAGAAGCGGCTGGGACGGATTTTATTGTCATCTGTACAAATACAATGCACAAGTTGTACGATCAAATTCAAGCAGAAACAAGCTTGCCGATAATACACATTGCGGATGCAACTGCTGAACAACTGAAAGAAGATGGCATACATAAAGTGGGTCTCTTAGGTACACGTTTTACAATGGAAGAGGATTTCTATAAAAATCGTCTACAGAGCGTGCATGGTATTGATGTATTGATTCCCAATGAGGAAGACATGCAATCTGTTCATAACATTATTTATAAGGAATTGTGCTTAGGAAGGGTTGAGAGTGCATCAAGAGAGACTTATATTACTATTATCGATCGATTGTACGAACAAGGCGCTCAAGCGGTTATTCTAGGTTGTACTGAAATTGCGTTATTAGTTCGGCAGAATCATACCTTCGTTACGCTTTATGATACCACTCAGATTCATGCGGAAAGTGCTGTAGACATCGCGCTTACATAAGGCGCGGCTACTAGGCTCTATTTACTTGTTTAACAGCATCCTAATAGCGGTTTAATTAATATACATAAGAGGAAGATAAAATGGATATTATGCAAGGGGTGTTATTAATAACAACAATCCACTTATTGGCGGCCATGTCACCAGGGCCAGATTTTGTGCTGGCTTCTCAACAAACGTTGGTGAATGGTAAAAGAGCAGGGTTTCTCGTAAGTTTTGGAATTACGTTAGGGCTGTCGATTCACATTTTATATTCTGGACTTGGTTTGGCGGCGGTCATAGCGAATTCAGTGACGGCGTTGTGGGCTATTAAGATTTTAGGTGGTGGCTATTTATTGTATTTAGGTTGGAAAGGCATTCGTGCAAAAGCGTCTACTGGAGAGTTAGTGAAAGGGCCTGTAGCGCAACATTCAGCCCTAAAAAGTATTGGTGTTGGCTTTTTATGTAATGCGCTTAACCCCAAAGCACCGATTTATTTTGTCTCTTTGTTTACTGTGGTGCTTTCCCCTAATATTGGCTTCTTGGAATTGGCTATTTACGGTGCTTGGATGATGATCATTCAGATGGGGTGGTTTTCAGTTATTGTTATGTTGTTGTCATCACCGCCTGTCTATAGCCGATTTAAAGCGGCTTCTCATTGGGTTGATCGTGTTATGGGTGCTGCCATGATTGGTTTGGGTCTGAAAGTCATTATGACTCGATAAACGTACGGCATAAAAAAACGCCATTCTTATAAATCGTTATAAGAACGCCTGCTAACCGTTAGGGCGTCGTTTAGGTGACATCGGCTGACTACGAAGGCCATCTTTCGGAGTGGAAGCCGTCGGCTTTTTGTTTGTGTTATTTGTGCTATTACGGCTTGGTTTGTTTTGTGTCGGTAAGTTACTGCCATTACCACCACGTCCACGCCCTTTGTTGCTGCTTGAGCGAGGCGCATTGGAACGAGATGAGCTATTAGCACCAGAAGCGTTTTTCGGCTTATTTTTCATCGGACGCGAATCCAAGGTGGTAACAGGAACAATGTGGTTGGCTTCAAACCCATCCATATGTCGACGTTCCAATACCTGCTTGATTAAACGTTCAATCGCGATCAGTTGATCCACCTCATCGGCAGCAACCAGAGATACGGCATTACCTGTTGCACCTGCACGGCCTGTACGACCGATACGGTGAACGTAATCTTCCGCTACGTTAGGCAGCTCAAAGTTGACTACTTGAGGCAGTTGCTCAATGTCTAATCCACGTGCTGCAATGTCTGTCGCGACAAGAACACGTGTGACGTTTTGTTTGAATTCTGCAAGGGCTTTCGTTCGTGCGCCTTGGCTTTTATTACCGTGAATTGCCGCTGCGGTAATGCCTTTTTCATTAAGCTGTTTGGTAAGCTTATTCGCACCGTGTTTCGTACGAGTAAAGACAAGAACCTGTTTCCACTGGTTGTCTTTGATTAATTGAACTAACAAGTCTCCCTTTTCTTTTTTATCAACACAATGAATCCACTGTTTTACTGTGTTTGCTGTCGCGTTTCTTGGTGTTACAGAGATTTCTACAGGGTTATGTACCAAGCCTTTTGCAAGGTCGCGAATGTCATTAGAAAACGTGGCTGAAAACAGTAAGTTTTGGCGTTGCTTAGGCAACACTTTCAACACTTTTTTAATGTCGTTGATAAAGCCCATATCTAACATACGGTCCGCTTCGTCCAGTACCAAAATTTCTAATTGATTAAATTTCAATGCTTTTTGGTTATATAAATCCAGCAAACGACCAGGAGTCGCGACTAAAATGTCTACGCCACGGTGCAATAACGCGATTTGAGGGTTGATCTTTACACCACCAAAAACCACAGTAGAGCGCAGTGGAAGGTTCTGACCATAAGCCGCAATGCTCTCACCGACTTGTGCGGCAAGCTCGCGTGTTGGTGTTAGTATAAGGCAACGAACTTGGCTTGGTTTAGCGAGCTCGCCTTGAGAAAGCAGTTCAAGCAACGGTAAGGTAAATCCAGCCGTTTTGCCAGTCCCTGTTTGTGCCGCTGCCATCACATCACTGCCGTCCAACACTGCTGGAATTGCTTGTGATTGGATTGGCGTAGGGGTGTTGTAACCCTGCTTATTAATGGCTTTTAGAAGAGGGGCGCTTAAGCCCAAGGCAGCAAAACTCATAGGGGAATTCTCATATCAAAGGAAGAAACAACCACTTGTTGCGTTCGTTTTAAGTGGGGGTGCAGCATACCTGATTGTGCTACATTCGACCAGCATTACCCCATTAGAGCGGCTTATAGCGCTCCACTTTTATAATGTTAAGGGGGATTTTATGCTGATGAAGAGAACATTCTTTCTGCCCAAACACCTAATCCTGCTGCAACACTGCCTTCTGGATGCGTTTTGCTACCGATTCCAAAAAAGCGATCAATGCGAAAAATGGATGACGGCTTAGTTATTAATTAAGGATGATGTGAGAGAAAGAGGCGAGGAAATAACACAATCTCAAAGGGATTCGAGAAGAAGATCAAAATATCACTAAATGGAATGTTCAAAGAGTGATTCTAGAATACAGAGATCAAACCCACATGGTTTGATCTCTTTTCAAATTTGAAAATGTAAAGCCCGTATGCGCTTTCTAAAGTTTAAAGATGGATGACTTTTTTTGGTACTCTTCTGTAACTAATAAAATGTCTTTGGAGGTATTGGCCAATTTTTCCATTGTCTCAGCCATTTTTTGAGTGGTTGAAGCGTTTTCACTCAGTTCCTCATAAATCGAACTTAATGCTACTTCTTGCTCTTGAGTTTCTTTTGAAACATCTTGGCTGGTTTGGGCTACTTGGCTAACTTGCTGAGAGCGTTGTATCAAACCTTCTGAGATAGCTTTGGCGTTAATGACATTCTCAGACGTTCTTTTTTTCCCCGATTCCATTGATGCTACAGTTTTCTTAGCACTGGAGTTTAATCGCTCCAGTACTTCTTCTATTTCATCTGTTGATTGGCTAGAGCGTTGTGCCAGTGTTCTTACTTCGTCTGCTACAACCGCAAAGCCTCGACCCGTTTCACCTGCTCTAGCTGCTTCTATTGCCGCATTAAGTGCCAATAAGTTGGTTTGCTCAGAAATGCCACGAATCGATTGAAGGAGGTTGGTAATAGAGGCAACATCCAACGTTAACTCATTAAGAGACTTGGATATGCTGGTGGTATCTTGTTCCAGCAGCTCCATATCTTGCATGACTCGGAGCGCTTGTTGGCTATCTTCAATGGTAGACGTCTCAACGTCATGTGCCTCTCTGGAAGAATGATTCACACTTTCTGTTACAGCTTGCATCTTCTGAGTAATGTTTTTCGCTGAATCTGCCATATGTTGTGAACTGATTAATCTTTCTTGAGCTTTAGTATTTGCTTGTTCGCCAATATGAGAAACAATTTGACTGCATTCTGTCAGTTTTACAGCGATGCTTTGATAGTCTTTAAACAGTTCAGACAATTGGGTTAGAAACTGATTGAAAGACAGTTCAATAGAGGATTGTGGGTTGTCTAAGCGAATTGATAAGTTGTTATCCGCCGAGATTTTTTCGATTGCATCAGCAATTTTTTTGTTAGTAGAAGAATCTTTTAGCATTTGACGAGCCATAAAGATTAAAATAGCCGTTTCCATTAGTGCAAATACTGCATGGAGAATCATAACTCCCATGCTGTGATCTGCTGTGGGGAAGAGTGTAATAGGCATGCTACCAATAGAAACATGATTATTCTGTAGAATCATAAAAACGACATGATGGAGAGTAATAGTCAGCAAACTAACGACCAAAGGTTGCCACCTTTGGTAAATAAGAAATACCACCATGGTGACAAATATATGGAAATGCATTTCTATCATGCCCGTTTGGCTTTGTATAAGAAAAGCAGATGTTAGCATCATGATAAACGCAGCAGTTAAGCTAAAGGTAGAGGTGTTTTTAAATGCGCTGTAACAGACTTGTGTAAGAATGACAGTAGTGGCGGCTGCAATGCTGGAAAAGAAAAATAAGGCGTCGCCGATCAAGCCACTAGCAAATAATACGGGTGCTTGAGCCATTAACATCCAGTATACAAAAAGATCATTTGAGCTGGTCGAGGGGGATTGGTTATTCATAAGCTACCTGCTGAATATAAAAGATGAAAGTTTTCTTCTTAAAGGAAAATGTAATTAAAAAACACTAATATTTAGTCCGTATCATGAATCTTAATATTAATAACTCTTTATTCGTAAAAATGTTGTTTTTTTTATGTTATTTTTTGTAAACGGATTATGTTCTAGAAATATGCTGTGCATAGAAAAAATGGGTTAAATTACACTGATGATTCATCTTAAGTGAACCCTGTTTTTTTGTAGCCCAAAGAAGTCAAATTATGGTAATTATTAAGGAAGGTGCGAAATAAGTCTACTAAGACCCGCAGGGCATGGTCTAAAAGCCAGTATTCTTCGTTGAGTATCTCGAAAATAGGCCAGCTATTCACATTCGATACTTGCCTCGAATAGCTGGCTTTTATCCACATGCTGAGACAAGAGGACTTATTCGCACCTTACTTAACGTTCTTGATTGTAAAAATCTTATACTCTTCTTCATTAATATCTTATTGAGCGAATAATCAGGCCCATACAATGAAACAAAAAATTTTGATCGCAGGTGCAGGGATTGGTGGTTTGTGTGCTGCTTTGTCATTAGTGAAGCAAGGTTTTTCGGTATCTGTCTTCGAGCAAGCAGATCGTTTGGGGGAAGTCGGCGCTGGGCTGCAAATGAGCCCAAATGCCATGAAGGTGTTAGAGGCGTTGGGCATTGCAGAACAGATAAAGAGAGTGTCTTTTTCTCCGGGTAATGCTGCTCTTAGACATTACCAAACAGGTCGTTACTTTCTAAACGCGGCATTAGGGAATGCGGCGTTGGCGCGTTATCAATCACCGTATTTGCATTTACATCGTGCCGATCTCCACAAGATATTATTTGACGAAGCAAAAAAACTGGGCACTGAGTGTTATTTGAATTCAAAAATTGTCCAATTCGATCAAAGTGTTAAACAGGATCAATCTCAAGTCACAGTGACGTTAGAGAATGGGCAATCGTACTCTGGAGACTTACTGATTGGTGCGGATGGCATACGTTCTAAAGTATTAGAGCAATTGCAAGCTCTTCCCAGTTTTCAACCTAATGCAGTACCTCCTAGATTCACTGGACAAGTAGCTTGGAGGGGGACAGTACCCGCAAATAAACTGCCTAAGAATTTGATTAAACCGGATGCAACAGTATGGGTAGGGCCGGGTCGTCATCTTGTTACCTATTATCTACGTGGTGGTGAATTGGTGAATTTTGTCGCAGTAGAAGAACGGAAAGAGTGGTCTGAAGAGTCGTGGAATACTCCGGGAGATGTTCATCAATTAAAAAATGCCTTTTCTGACTGGCACCCAGAAGTAACTCAGTTGTTAGAGGTTGTAGACAATACGTTTTTATGGGGATTGTTTGATCGTAAACCGTTGACTAAGTGGCATGATAAGGGGGTTGTGTTATTAGGAGATGCCTGTCACCCCATGCTGCCGTTTATGGCACAAGGTGCTGCAATGGCATTGGAAGACGGTTTTGTATTGGCTAAAACGCTGTCCTCTTTTGGAATGGAAAGCCCTCAGACTCTTGAGAACGCATTAACGCACTATACAAATATACGGCTTCCTAGAACAAGCAAGATACAAGCAATGTCTAGCTCGAATGCAGATCTATACCATATGAAAGGCGGACCATTAGGACTGCTGCATTTAAAAATGATTGGTATGGTGTCTAATGCATTGCCTTCAGTTGTCTCTGCTAAGCTGGATCCTGTTTATGGCTTTGATGTTACATCGTGAGATCACCTTATTCATGATGAGTTTGTTCTAGGATACGTTCGTTATCAACAGCACGTTCTTTTATTTAGCAATAGAACTAATACAGAATGTGCTGCTTAATCTTTTTTTGTATGTGTACAAAAAGGAATCTTATACAGAACTTATTCAAAGGTAATCATAAATCAGCGCCCACCACACACTAATAGCGAGCAATATAGCTAACGCTTGATTTATCGGAAAACGCTTCATGAAAAAAGCGTTCCGATGCAAAATGGCGCCTATAAACGCCCAGACAGCAATGCAAGGAATAGCTATTAGGCTAAAGAGGAAAGCCAATAAAATATAATGGGAAACGAAATCCAATGCTTGAGCTGGGAACAAACTGGAAACGGTTATGCTCATCATCCAAGACTTAGGATTGACTAATTGCAATGAAAAACCGTGTTTTCCAGTAAGACGAGTGACTAAAGAGCCCGTCTTGCTTTCGTGATGCTCCATCGTGTCGTTCGAGATAGAAATAGAGGGAGTATGAAACAGTTTCCAAGACATAAACGTCAACCAACCTGTGCCGATGAAAGCCAAAATGGATTTGATAATAGGAAACTGCACAATGATTTCTGAAAGACCAAGAGCAGTGACTAATAGAATAAGGCCTGTGCCAAAAGAAGCTCCGATAATAAAAGAAAGGGTAGACTTCATCCCTAATAAGTGGCCTTGGTTTAAGGCTAAAATATTAGTTGGCCCCGGAGTGATCGAGGCAATAAAAGAAAAAACAGAAAAACCAAAATACAAACTTAACATAACCATACTCCAATAAAAGTCGTGCTATTTTGAGTGTATTAAACAGTCATGTCTGGACGTTTTGTGCGATTCGTGTGATTGCTTGGAGAACAGCGTTTATAGTAGTCCGCAGGGGTGAGTCGATAGGCTCTTCGAAACCATCGGCCCAAGTGACTTTGGTCCGAAAAACACAGGTCACTGGCAACATTTATTGGTGATATTCCTTGTGCCAATAGACTTCGTGCTTTTACTAAGCGTAATTGAATTAAGTAGGCGTGAGGAGAGATACCGAAGTTGGCTTTAAACAAACGATTCAGGCGAAAGCGATCACACCCTATGATTTGAGCAAGTTCTTCTAAGCGTATGTCTTGATGAAGATTTGCGTGTAAGTATTCTTTGGTTTGCAATGCAATATAAGACCCTGATAACGAACCCACTTCGTTTAGCGTATTTTCGAAGGGAGGATGTCGCTTCTTTAATGAAATGTGCGTCATGATTCGATGTAGCATTTGATCTAAACAAGCTTCTCGAACAATGTCTATTTCTTCCTGATATAAGGCATTAAAAGCTGAAGCAATGCTGGCAGTTAAATGCTTGTCTTGCATTAAGTTTTTATCAATATTAAGTTCAAAGTTGTCTGGTAAATCGTGGAACAACGAGGCTAAATTTTCTTGTAACCAGTTAGCGGGAATATAAAGCTGACGATAGGTAAATCCCGTTTTAAGAGGGGAGTTTCCATCATGAATCTCTCCCGGCTCAAGTAAAAAACTGCCGCCAGCAAGGGACGTACATAATTGGCGACGACAATTAAATTGTTGAACGCCTGTTTCAGTGAAGCCAATAAGATAAGAGTCGTGCCAATGCAAATCGTAGGCATGGCCTGTAAAATGCGCTCGCAGGGTTTCTATGCCTGTTCGTGCATCTTTTTTAAGATCTATCCAACTGTCATCTGGCATGAGACCTTGCCTCCTTAGAAGTGTGCTGATAAAAACACACCATAAGTGAGCCAAAGGGGAAAAAGCTAGAAGATTTGTGCACTGTTTCCCCTGTTAATTTACTTTAATTGTTCCTTCTTGTTTTTTAGAGCACCTTCCCTAGAATAGCCAAAGCATTGGTGTTGTAGGCGATTCGATCTTCTATGGTTGCTGAGCTCGGGCGAATACCCAGTTTTACTCCAAGAAGTAAATCGGTTTTTTGCTCTATTTGAGCAATATTAAGGCAGCGGTGCATTTCTTGTGCGGTCATTAACGAAGTCGGTTCACCTGTTGACGATTCAGTTAGTGGCGATGGTGGCATGTGTGTGTCTTGCCATGCACCGAACTCCGTTTCTTGATCGGATACTCCAGAAAACATAATACCACTTAATAGACCACTGTCTTTCGCTTGGGTAATGTGTTCAATGGCTCCATTAACATGGTGTGTTTCAATAACGGAGCGCCCCCAGTTGATGATGATACCGGCCGTATTTTTAGACACGGTATTGGCTTTCTTTATCGCCTCAATCTCTTCTTCAATGGTTAAAAAGCCTTTTGCGGGTGCATGTTCAGTCGTTAGCGTATCGCAATGTTCAATCACCACTTTTGTGCCATACCAATCCCAATTTAAGAGAACCTCTAGAGAGGCTTGAAAGTGCTCTTTTGATGACGATGCGTAGTTCTGATTAGGCGCAGAATGAATTTGTATTGCGCTTACTGCGTTTCGACCAACAAATGAATTTAACTTTTTTATCGCGATTCTTGCATTGTCTAAGAATGTTAAAGCCGCATGTCTACCTGCCTCGTTAGATGAAGCTAAACCAAAATCGGGATTCTTGCTAAGCTCGCTCATTGTGCCAGGAATGCAGGTGAAAACATAATTCCAATTTGGATCGATATTGTCTAAAAACCATTGATCGTCATGTGGGTGCAATGAGCCTAAAAAAGGGTGTTCAAGTCCCTGTACATTCGGCATTTTTTTGATCTCAGTGTAAAACGTCGCTTCCAATTCTGGTTTCCATTGGTCACCGCATGGTGAAGATGCATAAGCGCCGATAAAGTATGACATCGCATATGTCCTTAGTATTTAAATACAATCGTTTTTTGAGTGAATGAAGTTACTTGGAGTTGAGCAACGGGTAAAGAGTAAATGTTAAATAGTCCTAAATGAGAAATAATTTTTTAAGCAATTGTTTTAATTTATGCTTGATAATCTAATATCAGATTGGATTTCGGACAGAGATAAAAAATCTGTTTTGATGATGAATTTGCACTATCTTGTTTAAATACTATTGATTCCATTTTGGAAACAACCTTTTACCAATAACCTATATAATGTAAATAAATAGATACGCTATATTGCAGTACATTAATATAACAAAAATAAAAACAGTCTAAACAACGAGGGCATTCAACTGACAAAATTCTACTTATAGATACTATTGATTTAAATTTTATTAGCACTCAGCTGATGGTTTTTGACATTTTAATTATGTCTAATATTGATGTTTATCTAATGACAAACCACCTAAATTTAAGGACCTAACTAAATGATAATTATAAAAAAGATAAAAATATTATCTGCAATCACTTTGGCTTTATCACTTTCACAAGTCGCTGTTGCTGACACCACTTTAAAAATAGGTGCTTGGTTACCTCCTACTCATGTACAAAATGACATTGTTTGGCCTACTTGGGCGAACTGGGTTGAAGAGGCGACACAAGGCAGAGTAAAAATTAAAATGGAATATGGTTTAGGTAACCCTAAAACCATGTTTGATTTAGTAGAAGATGGCGCCATTGATGCAAGTTTTGGTTATCACGGCTCGGTACCTGGTCGTTTTAAATTAACGCAAGCCATTGAATTACCGCTATTAGGTACTAATGCAGAAGCAGCTTCTGTTGCCCATTGGCGAGTTTTTAACAAATATTTTGCAAAGTCTGATGAACACGAAGGCTTAGAAGTGCTCACATTGTTTACCCATGGCCCAGGTCAAATGCACCTTGCACAACCTATTAATAGCCTTGGCGATTTAAAATCGAAAAAAGTTCGCCTTGGCGGTGGTGTACAAAGTGAAGTTGGTAAGCGTATGGGTGTAACTGCTGTTGGTGCACCTGCCCCTAAAGTATACGAAATCATGCAACAGGGTGTAGTAGATGGTATTTTTATGCCGACGGGCGAGCAAAAAACACTGCGTTTAAATGAAGTCACTAAAAACCTCGTTGTATTACCAGGCGGTATGTATTTAGGTAGTTTTGCTATGTTTATCTCTCCTGATTTTATGGACCGTATCAGTAAAGAAGACAGAGCGGCAATTCGCGCTGTATCAGGTGAAAAATTAGCTGTCTTAGCAGGCGCTGCTTGGGATAAAGCGGATGAGTTAGGCTTGCAAGCGGCGAAGGATGTGGATGTTGATGTCACTATTGTTAAACCAGGTGATACCATGGCGAACGAATTCATCGAGCTGGCTAAAGGCATGGATGAAGAATGGTTTGAGCTTGTTAAAGAATTTGACGTTGATGCGCCAGCTGCACTAGCTGAAATTAGAGAAATTGCTCGCAACTACAAACCTGCACAATAATCTAACGCTCAGCCTAACCAGTACAATGATATCGCCTGCTAGGTACTGGTTAGGTATTTATGATTGATTAGACTTGCTTAGCATTGCTGTAATATTCTTTATCACCTCAGCGCTTACACCTGATCCCCTTCTCTTTAAAGGAGATATTTCGTGTCATTTACCCATTGGCTTAAAGACCATTATTCTGAACGTGGGCCTATTATGTATATTGCTTTTGTTTTAGAAGCAATTGCCGCCCTTACATTATTTTCTCTAATGTTACTCACTTGCGCCGATGTTATCGGACGCTATTTATTCGCCAACTCTGTCGATGGTACAACAGAGCTCACTGAAATGGCGATCGCTATTATGATTTTTTCAGTACTGCCAATTGTTACTTGGCGAGGCGGCCATGTTGTGGTTGATATTTTTGACAACCTATTTTCGTCAAAAATTATTACCGCGTTGAGTTTGTTATCTGCACTGCTTATTTCATCTACTTTATATCTGCTAGGCATCAGAGTTTTTGAACTCGCAGCTCGCTCTATTAGACGTGGCGAAATAACTGATTTCTTAGAATTACCTGTAGGTCACATTGTGCAATATATCGCGCTAATGAGCTGGGCTACCGCTGCATTTATGATCAGCTATGGTATCTATCGTATTTTAATAGGCAAAAAGTAACTGGGTTTTATTATGACTATTGCATTAATTGGCTTTGCCGTCTTATTGTTTTTAATATTGATTGTGCGTGTCCCTATTGCTTTTGCAATGGGTATTGTCGGTTTTTTTGGTTTCGCTAGCGTACAAGGTTTAGGCTTTGATAATTTTATCGATTTTAATTGGAAACCCTCTTTAAGTATGGCGGCTAAAAGAGTGATAGATACTGCGCAAGAATATAGCTTATCGGTTATCCCTCTGTTTATCTTGATGGGAAACTTAGTGACTAAATCTGGGTTATCACAAGATTTGTACCGTGCATCCTATGCCTTTTTAGGTCATCGTAAAGGCGGATTATCAATGGCAACCGTGGTTGCTTGCGGTGGCTTCTCTGCCATTTGTGGCTCAAGTTTAGCTACCTCTGCCACTATGGCTAAAGTGGCCATGCCACCTATGCGCAAATACGGTTATTCAGACTCATTAGCGAGTGCATCAATTGCCGCTGGTGGTACTTTAGGAATTTTAATTCCACCGAGTGTTATCTTAGTCATATACGGTTTATTAACAGAAACCAGTATTCGTGAACTATTTGCTGCAGGTCTTATTCCAGGTATTTTAGGGATTGCTTTGTATTTACTGGCTGTAAGATATGTAGTGTGGCGTGACCCAAGCGCCGGACCTAGTGGCGAAAAATTCACATTTAAAGAGAGAATCGCAGCACTTAAAGGGGTGTGGGGCGTTTTAATTCTTTTTACTATCGTGATGGGCGGTATTTATCTTGGTATTTTCACACCAACGGAAGCTGCTGGTATTGGTGCTGGTGGTGCTTTTATTATTGCCCTATGTCGACGCTCGCTTAACTTTGCCAACCTTTTTGATGTTTTAACAGACACCGCTAGAACCAGCGCCATGCTGTTTTCCATATTAATTGGTGCATTGATTTTTTCTAATTTCATCAACCGTGCAGGACTACCTGATGAGCTATTAACATTCGTTACTGATTTAAACGTATCTGCGTTGACCGTCATCTTCATTATTTTAGGTATTTACTTAGTGCTAGGGATGGTTTTTGAAAGTTTATCAATGCTGCTACTAACTGTGCCTATTTTCTTTCCATTAGTACAAAGCTTAGGTTTTGATATGGTCTGGTTTGGTATTGTCGTGGTTGTAGTCACAGAAATAAGTTTAATCACACCACCCGTAGGTATGAATGTGTTTGTATTAAGTGCGGTATTAAAAGATGTGCCTGCGGGTACTATTTTTAAAGGGGTAACACCATTTTGGTGTGCCGACATTATCCGTCTATTACTCATCACTTTGGTTGTCCCAGTCTCTATTTTCTTACCTGAGCTTTTATATCGTTAGTATCGTAGCTTAATAACACTACATCTAATCAAGCTTTAGTGTTATTAAGTTTCTTGATTGGTCAATAATCGTTATCATACTGTGATAATACAAATAATATTAGCTCAACGCCGTACTTAGAGGATTCGATGGATACACTGACATCAATGCGAGTTTATACTTGTGTAGTTAAGCTAAAAAGTTTCTCACTGGCGGCTATTGAGTTAAATATTTCCAGCTCTTTCGTGAGTAAACAAGTGTCTCAACTTGAAAAACATCTTGGTGCAAAATTGTTACACAGAACTACAAGGAGTTTGTCCGTCACCGAGCTAGGGGAAGTGTACTATCAAAAATGCCTAGCAATTTTAGATAAAGTTGATGAGGCAGAAGGCCTTGTCTCCACCTTGCAATCAAACACTAGCGGCAATTTAAAAATCACTTGTAATATGACATTTGGCCAATTAGAACTTGCTCGTGCTATCCCCTCATTTATGCAAAAATATCCAAATGTTACCGTTGATATTACGCTGGATGATCGCCCACCTGATTTAATCAGAGATGGTTTTGATTTAGCGGTGAGAATTGCCGACCCACAGTTACCAAACTCTAGTTTAATTGCCCGTGAAATAGCAAAAATATCACTCTTTATTTGTGCGACACAACAATATCTATCAAGCCATGGCACGCCTAAAAATGCCGCTGATTTAGCTAATCACAATTGTTTGATTTTTGTACACGCTGCCAATGCCGATGCTTGGACGCTTGAAAACGACAATGAAAGTGTGACCGTAAAAGTCAGCGGTGATATGCGCGCTAATAATAGTTTGATAGTTAAAGCTTCTATGTTGCAACACCGTGGAATTTCTAATTTAGCGGGTTTTGTTATTAAAGAAGACGCCAGAGCAAACAAGCTTGTAAGAGTATTCCCAAACCATAAATCAGAGCAGTTATCAGTATTTGCAGTATACCCTGATCGCAAATTCACACCACCTAAAGTACGGCTCTTTATTGATTTCTTTAGCCAATGGTTAAAGCAGAATCATGTTAGCGATCCCTGGCAATAGTTACATCTGATACCTTCTTTCACTAACATCACTGCTATAATAATATGCTCAATGATAACTATTTATTTCAATTAAGAAATTATAAATAGTCAAAGTGCATTAAGAGGAATTGAAACAACATTTAATAGCCAAAGCTCTAAGCTTTATCATCTAGGTGCGAGTCGAATCAATCTCTCATCTTTGGCCGATGCCAACAGCAATTGCCCAGCTGCTGTTTTCTGTGAAACATTCTATTATTTACTCGAAAAAGTTCGCTCAAAACTCACTAAAAGTGATGCCAACCAGATGGTAAGGCTCATTGATTCTACGACGATTGATTTAAATCTTCATCAATTTAAGTGGGCAAGGTTGACTTGTCATTGACTGGTTGGTTTTGTAATGCATGTACAGTTAAAGCAAGAATGGACTTAAGAGAGAGCGAAAGGTCTTCTCTACGACAATATATAGAAGAGGAAGACCCTACGAGAGATTTATCTAGTTGTATTGGTTACGCTGTTTTATGAGAACTGGCTGTTGTTTTGTTATAAACAGATTCATCCAGCTCATTTTCACTTTTACCCACTAATATTGTCACCATCATGTCACCACATACGTTGACACTAGTACGAGCCATATCAAGAATACGATCGATACCAGCAACGATAGCAAGACCTTCTAGCGGTAAGCCTACTGTGGATAAAACAAGAGACAACATGATTAAGCCTGCACCCGGAACACCCGCAGTGCCGATCGAAGCCAAAGTGGAGGTTAAAATGATAACGATGTAGTCAGAAAACTCTAAGTCGATACCGAACGCTTGCGCGATAAATAATGCACACACACCTTGATACAGAGCAGTACCATCCATGTTAATGGTTGCACCTAAAGGCAGTACGAAGCTGGAAATGCTTTTTGATACTCCCATTTCTTCACGAGATGCTTTGATTGTTGCAGGTAATGTACCTGAACTGCTTGTTGTCGTGAAGGCAACAGCCGCAGGGGTCACTAATCCTTTTAGATAGCGGGCAGGGCTTAAGCCACCAACAACTTTGATTAAACCAGAGTAGAAAACCAATACATGGACTACACACCCAATGTAAACCGCAGCAATGACTTTGATAAGCGGTAATAGAATGTCTACACCGTATTTACCTGCAACCCACGCCATTAAACCGAAAACACCGTAAGGGGCAAGTTTCATAACCAGTTCGGTCATTTTGTACATTGCTTCTGCTAAGCTTTCAAATACTTTAATTGCTGGTTCGCCTTTCTCACCACATAACGTCAATGCGACACCAAGCCCTAATGCAAAAATAATAATTTGCAAAATATTACCTGCAGCCAAAGCACTGATTGGGTTTTTAGGGATCATGTTTAGCAAGGTTTGAATGAAAGCAGGAGCTTCTTTACCCACAGTATTTGGATCAGAAACCGTCATATTTAAACCAACGCCTGGAAGAAATATGTTGGCTAATACCAAACCTATAGTAATTGCGACAGCCGTTGTTCCTAAATACAGCGCAATGGCTTTAATCCCCACTCTGCCCATCTTGGTTGTGTCTTTCATTGAAGTTACGCCCACAATGAGAGAGCAAAAAACCAATGGAACGATGAGCATTTTAATGGCATTAATAAACAAGGTGCCAATGGGCTTTAGCACTTCCGCACTGGGTCCCATTATGCCGCCAACAATGACGCCTAATGCCATACCTATAAGAATTTTTTTCCAGAGCGCAAGACCGCCCCAGACGCTTGTTGTTGCTGTATTTGTCATAAAGCAGTTTCCTTTTTTCATGTTGTTTTGATTATGTTTAATTTAGTCAGAATATTCGTCGAACGAAGTTGTTGTTCTTAACTTCTTGCGAGGTGTTAACGTTCCCATTGAATCCTCTTTAATTACCTTGAGCAGAGTCCAACACGTTTAGTTTGCAACAGAGTCTATTAAGCGCTGCTGTCCAAATGAAAGCCGTGTGTATTCTGGTGCTATGACTTAATTCAAAGAGTGATACAGCAAGAGAGGTGCCAGAAAATTTTTTTTTGTAATTGTTTGATTTTAAATAGGTTTTATGTTTTTTAGAGGTATTCTAGATTTGTTAAAGGGTATAACAAAGTTCATGGTTATCTAATAGAAAACAAATAAAATTCATATTTTTCAAATAGATAAAGATTTATGATAAAAGTTATGGAAGGACATAAGTTATAGGGGTTCTTTTGTCTTTCTTTTGAGTCTTTTACTTAATGCAGGTTGTGAGATTCCTAGAAGTCGAGAGGCAAGGGATTGATTGCCTTGAGCGCGGTGCATGGCTTCTTCAATCAGCAGGTCTCCGGCTTCTTGAAGAGTTGGCAGGGTTTGTTCTGCTTTGAAGAGTGAGTTGTGTCCTTGATTGCTCGTCTCAACGTGCTGGTTAGGGTCTATGACTCTGCGAAATACATCCATAGAGAGAATTTTAGACTGATGCTGACTGACCGCGTCATACGCTAACGCTTTTAATTCACGCACATTACCGGGAAATGCATAATTGGCTAATAATATGGTGAGTTCTTTAGGAATTGTGGGTTTACTTTTCCCCATTTCTGCTGCGGCTTCGGCCAAGAAATATTCCAAGAGCAGGGGAATGTCATCTTTACGTTTTCTAAGTGCGGGGATTTCAATTTGATGAATCCTTAATCGATAGTAGAGATCTTTGCGGAACTCCCCTTTTTTAAGCTTTTCTTCAAGGTTTTGATGGGTGGCAACAATAACGCGTGCCCTCATTCTTTTTGGGCGATCGCTCCCAAGAGGGTAGTATTCACCTTCCTGTAATAGCCGCAAAAGTTTCACTTGAGAGGTTAGACTAAGGTCTCCAATTTCATCTAAGAACAGAGTGCCGTTTGCCGCTTGTTCTATCATTCCTGATCGGGATCGATCGGCTCCAGTGAAAGCGCCTCGATTGTGTCCAAATAAGGTATCGGCAAAAACATTGTCATCTAATCCTGCTACATTGACACTAACAAGAGGGCCAACTTGGTTGCTGAGAGTATGAATTGCTTGAGAGATCTGTTCCTTACCTACACCACTTTCACCACTGATTAATACCGGTTGACTACTGCCTGCAACCGACTCCAAATATTGGAAAACAGAGCGCATCCCTTTATTTTGGGTGATGATCTTGGAAAATACATCGGGCCTTTCTAATGTATCCGACAAAAAACGACGGCGCATTTCTTGGTTCTCTTGGCGCATTTCCTGCATTTGAACCGCACGACGAATGCCTTCCATTAAACGATCTTCTTCCGTTGTTTTAACAAAATAGTCATAGGCACCAAGACGAATGCAATGAACGGCTGTTTCTAATTGATTCAAACCACTAATGATAATTACGCCTACTGCTGGATACTCTTGAACAATTTTTTTCAGTAGCTCCTCACCCGATAGATGGGGCATAGTTAGATCTAATAGAACGAGCCCAATAGGTTCGTTTTCAATAATAGACATGGCCTCTCGGCTGTCTTCACAACGGTAAATATGGTTATAGCCAGCGCCACGTTCCAGAGCAATACTTAAACTACGTAAAAAAGAGGGTTCATCATCTACCAATAAAATACCGAAACTTGGATAGCGATTAATGTTCATGTCACTGTTTTTCCTTCATTATTGGGAGTGAAAGTGTGGCTAATGTCCCTTTACCTACAGTGGATTGATAATGTAGGGTGCCTTTGTGTTCTTGAACAATACGTTCAGAAACGGATAAGCCTAGCCCTGTTCCACCTTTTTCTCTACGAGTGGTAAAAAATGGATCGCTTAAACGGGATAAGTTGTCTTCTTCTATGCCACAGCCTTCGTCTGCAATAGAGAATTGGATAATATCGTCTTTTTGAATATACGTTGTTTGAATTGAAATACTTTTGTCTTTAGATTCCAAAGCCTGACAGGCATTGACTATTAGATTAATAATAACCTGCTCAATACGTTGAGCGTTGCCTTTAAATGTAGGTAAGCTTTTACTGTATGTGACCTTGACATGGTTACTGTGCTTGTTGATAGTGTTATCGACTAAGCGAAGGGCGGTAGATACGATTATGTTGAGGTTTACGGAGTCGTCTTGGCGACCAGGCTCTTGTTGAGAAAAATCTTTTAAATCGTCAACAATACGACGGACTTTGGCGGTGCCTACTAACATGTCATCCAACATTAAGGGGAGTTCTTCGCGTATTCTACTGTACTCCAAACCCCCTAGATAAAACTCACCGTTATTTTTGTAATGATCTTCTAGTAACTCTTCAAGATCCTGATACGTTTCTTTTAAAACTGGCAAGTTTAGTAAGAGCAAACTGATTGGATTATTTATTTCGTGGGCAACCCCCGCAACGAGAACACCTAAAGAGGTCATTTTATCTGCTTGAATTAGCTGTTGTTGTTGTAGTTTTAATTCTTCTGTTCGTCGACTAACCTCCCTGGATAGCATCCTGTTCCAAATGACAATACCACCAAGAATAATGCATAAAAAAGCGGAAATTACGGCTGTTATTTTACCTATTGTTTGCCAAATTCCCCCCGGTTTTTCAAGGTGTCCTAACCACTTATCATAAAGTGCTTGTTGTCTTCCAGTATTGATTAGAATAGCTAATCCTTCGCTGAATTGAGCCAATAATGCATCGTTACCTTGTAATACAGAATAGCTATAATGTTGGGAGCCAAAAGGTTTACCAGCAGGAATAATATTGGATAGCTCTAGTTCACGCCCAAGATACATTCCGGGTAGGTTCGCTACGATAGCGTAATCGTGTTTTCCTGATGCTAATAATCTCAATGCAGCCGCATGCGTATCTACAAGAATAAGTGTTGGCTGTGTTTTATTTTGAGTCAGATAATCATGCACTATGCCACTTTTCTGAACGATGACTTCTTTATTCTCTAATTCTTCAATTTTTGTGATTTTTGGGTTGCCTTCACGAGTGAAAATGGATTGGTGAATAATGGCGTGAGGTGGGGAAAATTGGTAGGTTTTGCTTCGCTCTTTGGATTGCACCATACCTTGCAATGCGTCGATCTCTCCTTTTTCGAGTTTACTGCGCATAGCATCCCAATCACCGAGTTGAATTTCAATATCCATTCCCATTACTTCAGCAATCGCTCGTGTCAGCTCTGTGTTATACCCATCAGGTTCGCCGTCTTCGTTAATAAACTCATAAGGTGGGTAGCTTTGATCGCCAGCAACATGGATTTTACCTTCCTGCTCAAAGGCATGAGCGGATGAGTGCAAAAAGAAAAAAAGTACCGTGTAACAACAATTACGAATTGGATAGGTAAAAAAACGCATAGGAGATCTCGTGCATTACGAAAAAATTTTAGTGAGATACGGCTGGCTAAGTAGAGTATTGGACACTTTCTTTATTAATAACATTTATGTCTTTCTCTGTCATTAACTCTTCCTGTGTCATATTTTTGTAAGGATTGATCTGTATATTGATACGTACAAATCAACTGATGGAAGTTTTGTTATGTCAAATGATGCTCAAGCGATATTACCCGATAGAGGTTCGTATCAAAATACCCTTCAATGGGTTATGGTTGCTGTATTGATTTACTTACTGATTTGTGCTGTTGGCACGATTGGTGGTGGCTTTAAAATGGCAGCAGGAGGGCAAGCTAAAGAACTGTTTGCGTTCGCAAGTAACCCTTTTGCAGGGCTGGTGATTGGTATTGTTGCAACCGCATTAATCCAATCATCTTCAACAGTGACTTCAATTATTGTTGGCTTAGTTGCTGGTGGATTACCGGTTGAACTTGCTGTTCCTATGGTCATGGGGGCCAACGTTGGTACGTCGATTACGAATACCATTGTGTCTTTAGGACATGTTAGAGCAAAAGAAGAGTTCAAACGCGCGTTCTCAGCAGCAACGGTTCACGACTTTTTTAATTTGTTGTCAGTATTAATTTTTTTACCGTTGGAAATAGTCTTTGGTTTATTAGAAAAAATGGGTTATTTCTTTGCGCATTTATTCTATGGAGCAGGGGATTCTTCCATAAAAGGGTACAATTTTGTCAAAGCAGCGACCGCACCTGTGGTGAATACGTTTAAAGGTGTGGCGAAATCAATGGGTGATCAACCTGGTGGTGTGATGATGATATTGCTTGGTATTGTCTTGATTTTTATTGCGATCACATTAGTAGGCAAGTTGTTGAAAAAATTAATGGTAGGGAAAGCAAAAGACATTATGCATACAGCTATTGGTCGTGGCCCTCTGTCAGGAATTGCTTCCGGTACCTTGGTTACTGTGTTGGTGCAATCGTCATCAACAACGACATCTTTAATGGTGCCCTTAGCGGGATCGGGTTCATTTAAACTGAAAGAGATCTACCCATTTACGCTAGGCGCAAACATTGGCACTTGCGTAACTGCTGTGTTAGCTGCAACAGCCGTCACTGGTAATGCGGAAGCAGCATTGCAAATTGCATTTATTCACTTGGTGTATAATATTGTAGGTGTGGTTGTGATTTACGGTATTCCTGCATTACGCCATTTACCTATTCGTGCAGCCGAATCGTTAGGTGACACGGCATCTGAAAATAAATTTGCCGCATTGGGCTATATTTTAGGTGTTTTCTTTGTTCTTCCTGCCGTTTGTCTTGGTGTTAGCAACCTTATTTAATTTGAATTTGGAGATAATATAATGAGCAATTTACAGGTATTAACAACTGAGCGCTTAACCAAGCTTATTGATGAAACGCAGCAAACATTATTAGAATTGAAAGAAGAAATGATCCGTCGTGAGCAAGTGAAGCAAGAGCATGAGATCATGGATTTAGACCATCATATGCAAAATGCGGAAGTAAGCTTAGCGACTATTCGTAATTTTATTAAGTTTTTGATGGAAGACTCAAAAAAACGCTAGAACCATATAACTATGAAATTGAACGCCTTTTTTCTATTTGAGAGAAGGCGTTTTTTTATGTTAAGGAAGGTGAGAATAAGTCCTCTTGTCTCAGCATGTGGATAAAAGCCGGCTATTCGAGGCGAGTATCGAATGTGAATAGCTGGCCTATTTTCGAGATACTCAACAAAGAATACTGGCTATTAGACCATGCCCTGCGGGTCTTAGTAGACTTATTCGCACCTTCCTTAAGTGAATGGATGCAGCTTGTACTTGAATGTGATGGGTGTTGTTTCTATTTTCGTTATAATGGTTACTCTGAATATTGATCAAAGGATAGAGGGAAGGATGGCTAAGCAAGCGTTGAATGCAGAAGTTCTTGAAAAGGTTATTGAGCAAACACAAACGTATTTGCTGGATGAGTTAGATGTCTCTTTAGGGAAATTCGAGGTGCAATTTTTAGTTGAACATATTATCAAGCAGATCGGCCCAGACATTTACAATCAAGCCATTGATGACTCTATGAAAGAGTTGACTCGTTCTATGGACAGTGTGGTAGAAAACCTCGATTTTCTAAAAGATATTTAAAAGTATAGACAGAGGTCTTTTTAAGTAGAATAGAATTTAAGCTCCACTAATGTTTTCTTGTGAATGGACTCCATTGATTTAATCAATAGCATGATATGACAAATGGGTTGGTTTGATTCGCATGCTACTTCAATTTTTCTTAGTTTCTCTGCCAATACAGTAGCGCCAATGGATTCTTCATTATCGGCAAATCGATGCGCCTCTTCATTTATTTTGTAATTGTCTTGATTTTCTAATGCGGTTTTTAGTTGTTGAATAGCGATAAAGCTACTTTCACCGAATAGGAGAATCAGTTCCGCTAAACGTTGTGTCCCCAGTGCGGTTTTATGGGATTGCAGCAAGGGAGCATCAATAATAAGAGATACTTTTGATGGTTTTTTAATGGTTGGAATACATTCAGGAATTGTTCTATGGAGCGACATTTAGGGTTAATCACATAATGCAACAGCGTGATGGCATGGGGGACTCGGGCGAAACTTACTTGGTGGGTCAAGATAAATTAATGCGCTCCGATTCTTATCTTGACCCGAAGAACCATTCCGTCATAGCTTCTTTTGCGGGTAACGTCGCAAATAATGGCGTGGATACGCATGCTGTTATTGCAGTATTTAACGGTGAAACAGACAATCGAATCATTATTGATTACAACGGCAACCGAGTGCTGTCATCGTTTACCACCCTTGATATAGATGATTTTAAATGGGCTTTAATTGCTGAAGTTGATGAAGTAGAAGCATTTGATGCCGCACATACTCTCGCAAATGTGTCGTATGGACTGATTACAGTAACGATATTAGTGATTGTGGTTTTTGCCTTATGGATTTCTAACAGTATCAGCACACCTATTGTATTGTCTTCAAAGGTTGCTCAGCGAGTATCTGAAGGGGATTTAACCGTCTTCATCGACGTGAACCAGCCCAACGAATTGAGTAGGTTGCAACAATCTATGCAAGATATGATCAATAAGTTAAAAACCATGATTGAACACATTGCAGAATCAGCGGAGCAACAAACCATTTCATCCAAAAAACTTACCGTTATTATGGAGCAAACTAATCAGACTATGATTCGTCAACACAGTGCAACGGATCAAGTTGCTACTGCAATGGCTCAGATGAGTGCGGCAATTGAAGCAGCAAGAGCGGGTGAGGCGTGGCTTCTCTGTTGTTGCAGATGAAGTTAGAATGTTGGCGCAGAATACCCAAAATTCAACCGTCGAAATTGCAAATGCCACTTTGCCACAATCAGAGGCGTCCAAAGACATCAGTAAGCAGACGTTAGAAGTTAATGATGTATCGGATGAAACAGAGCAAAGCACCAAAGAAATTATGGGTACCAGTAAAGAATTAATGTTGTTAGCAGATCAACTATCGGCTCAAGTACAACAATTTAAATGGGTATAGCAAAGCCATACTAATTGCCTGTACGAGTAAGATAGAGAATGCCAAGTGAATTCCCCTGTTCACTTGGTGTTTTTATTACCCGTTGGTAATTCACAACAAATAGTCTGTCATTTATTTACGAAGATAGAGAGCAAACCAACGCAAATAAAGATAAACGCAGCGACCATCCGAGTAAAATTTAATGGGATTTGAGACATGAGTTTTTGTCCTGCATAGATAACGGGAACATTGGTGATGAGCATCCCCAATGTTGTGCCGAGCGTTACGATGAGTGTTGATTGAAACTGAGCGCCTAATAATACGGTTGCAACTTGTGTTTTATCGCCAATCTCAGTAATAAAAAAAAGCAGAGCAGAGACAATGAATGCCCCATACCGATCAAATTGGTTATTGGTTGCTTCGTCTTTCTCTGGAGCCAATAACCATAGCCCTACAAGGATAAAGCTACCGCCTATTATCCACCCTCCCCAAGACCCTATCAAAAAGTCAGAGAGCCAGACCCCGAAAGCAGCAGAAACCGCATGGTTTGATAATGTGGCTACGAGAATACCGAGGATAATAGCGAGTTTATTACGGAATTTAGCGGCGAGTAATAACGAAAGGAATTGAGTTTTATCGCCGATTTCGGCAATGGCAACCGTGATGGTGGAGGTAATTAAGGCTTCCATAGAGGTGTCCTTGGCGGGATTGCAAACCAAAGACATATGGCCATGTCCCGTCTGAAAATGGTTATTTGCTTTAGGTCTTGCCAGTAACTGCATTGCAATCAAAAACTTGCCACGAACTGTTGCTCGATTATGTTGACATGCTTTTTACCTATTTTAATGCGGTAAGTTGGCGACTTCCCCAAGAGTAAGCGCAATCATAATAGAGCTCTCTTTGATATTCAAATACTTTGCCTATTACTGATTTCTAGTGTGTTTATCTTATCTTTGTCTTCGATAAGGTGGTTTATTCTTTTTAATTTTCTCTTTGATTTTTTTTGTTAGGGACGTGTTTTTTATGAGAAAAACAGAATAAATGTGTAGATTTTGGTTAAAAAAGCTTCACATATCAAATCATTGTGTCATTATACGGAAATTATGTGGCTATATTTTCCGAATTGCGGAATTCGTTTTCTTGGTTATGGCTTCATTTAAGACTGTCATTCTTTATAAAAATAATCGTCGAGAATCATCATGTACCAATCATTAAAAGAAAAAGTTTTAGAAGCGAATCTACAGTTACCTCAATATGGACTGGTTACGTTCACTTGGGGCAACGTGTCTGAAATCGATCGTGAGAAAGGTGTTATTGCAATCAAGCCGTCTGGTGTGAGTTATAAAAACATGACGGCAGATGACATTGTGATTGTTGATTTAGAGGGTCAGCGAGTAGAAGGGCGTTTAAATCCTTCTAGTGATACAGCAACCCACGTCGAGCTTTATAAAGCGTTTGTGGAGATTGGTGGCATTGTTCATACGCATTCTCGGAATGCAACTATTTGGGCTCAAGCTGGAATGGACATTCCTGCTTTAGGTACGACCCATGCCGATTATTTTTATGGCGACATTCCTTGTACTCGAATGTTGACAGCAGCAGAAATTGAAACGGATTACGAAAAAAACACCGGCTCCGTCATCATTGAAGAATTTCAAAAGCGTGCAATTAGTGCGGCGGCTTTACCTGGAGCCATTATTTCAGGGCATGCACCATTTGCATGGGGGAAAGACGCTTTTGATGCTGTTCATAACGCGGTGGTGTTGGAAGAAATTTCCGCTATGGCTATTGGAACTCGCACGTTAAATCAAGACATTCGTGTTCAAAAAGAACTGCTGGATAAACACTACCTTCGCAAACACGGTAAAAATGCGTATTACGGACAGAAGTAGGGCCACGTATGTATAAATTATTAGCGCTAGATTTGGATGGCACAGTTTTAAAATCGAATCATACGATTAGCCCTGTATTGATTGATAAAATACAACAACTGTCTCAAAAAGTACCTGTAGTGATTGTCACTGGACGGCACCACACAGCGGCACGTCCTTACTATCTTCAGCTAGGACTAACGACCCCTATTATTTGCTGTAACGGCACCTATGTTTACGATTATCAAAATGAAGCCGTACTACAACACAACGCCATCTCTAAAGAGAGTGCCAAACAATTTATTGAGCTGGTTGAACTGCATGATATGAAAGCGGTGATGTACGTGAAAGATGCCATGTTGCATTCCGTCCATCGCCCTTTGAATTATGTAAATGCCTTGTCTTTATGGGCAGACACATTTGCGGATGACATCAAGCCTTGCATTCAAAAAGTAGACAGCTTCCATGACGAATTAGAAAAACACGAACACATTTGGAAGTTTGTTGTAGAAGGCGATCAGGTTGCTCACTTCTTAGATTTACCTTTTGTGAAAAATAACTTCAATGGAGAGTTTTCATGGTCAGATCGAATCGATTTTTCTAATAAAGGTAATACGAAAGGGGCCGCATTGGCTGAATATCTGGCTAAAAAAGGCTTCACCTTTAGCGAAATTGTGGCGGTGGGAGATCATCATAATGACATCAGTATGCTGCAACGAGCTGGCGTTGGGGTCGCTATGTTAAATGCCGACGCAGCGGTGAAAGAGCACGCCAATATGGTGACGGCGGCAACAAACGATGACGATCATGTGCTTGCTGGGATCATTGACACATTTTTTGATTAACGATAAATCGTAAATACGCGGCTAAAAACAACACTACTTATTGGTATGAAATACTATGAATTACTTTATTGGACTGGACTCAGGCGGAACCTTTATGAAGGCGGCTTTGATCGACAGCAATGGTCGTCAATTAGCCATATCAAAAGTGCCTGCCAGTGTGTTAAATACACGTCAGGGCTGGGTTGAAAGAGATTTAGATGCATTGTGGGACGATGCAAAATACGCCATCGAAAAGTTGCTTAAATCCGTTGATGTTCCTGCTAGTCAAATAAAAGGCTTGAGTATTTCTGCTCAAGGTAAGGGAGCGTATTTATTGGATAAACAAGGCGGCAATTTACGTAACGGTATTGTCTCTTCCGATTCTCGTTCTCTCGACATTGTAAAAGAATGGCAAAAGAAAAAAGTCCCAGAACAGATTTATCCAATGACACTACAAACGCTCTGGACAGGGCACCCTGTTTCTATTATTCGTTGGCTCAAAGAAAACGAACCTGAGAACTATCGTAATTTGGGCTCTATATTGATGTCCCATGATTATATTCGATACCGACTTACAGGTGAGATATACGCTGAATTAACCAATATTTCAGAAAGTAATTTCTTCAATTCGCTTAGTGGCGAGTACGATTCAAGGTTATTGGCGATTTTTGAGATAGAGGAGGCCTGGTCGGCATTACCGCCTATTATTAAGCCAGATCAACTCGCTGGTCATGTTACTGAGTTGGTCGCACAAGAAACTGGGCTGGAGGTAGGGACACCGGTATTTGGTGGATTGTTTGACGTGGTTTCAACGGCGATTTGTTCGGGAATCACGGCGTCATCGAATACCTTAAATTACGTAATGGGAACGTGGGCAGTAACATCAGGAATAGCGTGCGAAATTCAGCCAATGGAACACCTCTATGTTTATGGGCATTATGCATTAGAGAATCAATACATTATTCATGAAGCCAGCCCGACATCAGCCAGTAATTATGAATGGTTTGTCGACTATTTAGGTGTCGATGGGGCGTTTGATCATCAAGCGAATCAGCAACTGGTGGCAGAGTTACCGCCAGCAGCAAGTGATTTGTACTTTGTGCCTTTTCTTTATGGTTCTAATATGGGGCTCGGCATTAAGTCGGGCTTTTATGGACTTCAGTCTCATCATTCAAAAGGTCATCTTATACAAGCGATCTGGGAAGGCATTCTTTTCTGTCATAACCTGCACTTAGATCGTATGCGTATCCGTTTTCCCGAAGCCGATGTGTTACGAGTAACAGGGGGATCAACCGCATCTGAAACCTGGATGCAAATGTTAGCGGATCTGACTGGCATGTCTATTGAAATTCCAAGCATTGATGAAACAGGGTCTTTAGGGGCGGCATTGATTGCCATGGTAGGAGCAAAGGAATACCGCTCTATCAACGAAGGGCTAGCTGCTATGAATATTGACGCAACGCGTGTTGAAGCAAACCCTGAGTATTTCGATCAATACCAGAAAAAATACCAAAACTATTTGAAACTGGTGGGCTTTTTAAAAGAATTTGAGGAACAAAAAAATGACTAAACCATTATTGCAAATTGCGCTTGATGCGACTGATATGAAGACCGCGCTGGCTTCTGTAGCCAGCATCGCTGAATTTGTGGATGTCATCGAAGTGGGAACCATCCTAGCGTTTGGTGAAGGGGTTAAAAGCGTCACCTTATTAAGAGAGAAATATCCGAACCATACTATTGTTTGTGATATGAAAATCACGGATGCCAGCGCCATTCTGACCAAAATGGCTTTAGAAGCAGGTGCTAATTGGGTTACAGTCAGTGCTGCTGCTCATATTGAAACCATTCGATCTGCACAAAATGTTGCCCAATCTTATAAAGGGGAAGTCCAAATTGAACTTTATGGGCACTGGACGTTAGAGGATGCGAATGCATGGGTTAATATGGGCATCACACAAGCCATTTATCACCGCTCACGAGATGCAGAATTAGCTGGCGTCACTTGGACAGATAGCGACCTTATAAAGATGAAAGCGTTATCTGATCTAGGGATTGAATTGTCGATCACTGGAGGGATTGTGCCAGAAGATTTGCATCTATTTAAAGACATTAACGTTAAATCTTTTATTGCTGGGCGGGCATTGGCGAGTGAACAAGGGGTAACGATTGCTGAATCGTTCCATAGTCAAATCGCTAAATACTGGTAGGTAATAATGAGTGAACAAATTAAGTCACTGTTAAAATCATTAAGCGTTCTGGAGTTTTTGGGGGAATATCCAAACGGCGTATCATTGCAAAATATTGCTCAAGAAACGGGCATGACAAAATCCTCTGTCCATCGTATTTTATCAACATTTGAAAGCGCAGGGTATGTTACTCAACTTTCGAGTGGACGAGATTATCGTTTGACCATGAAGCTACTTCATGTCGGGCAAAGTGCGCTTAACTCAAACGTCACGGGAATTGTTAAGCCGTATTTGACTCAGTTGTTAGGTTCCATTGAAGAGACGGTGAATTTCTTAGCTTTCGATGGGGACAACATTATTTTTAAAGATAAGTTAGAGCCTAGCAATGCGTCTTTTCGTACCAGAACCTATGTCGGTTTGCATTCCCCTGCCTATTGCTCTGCTGCAGGGAAGTGTTTTTTAGCCTTTGCATCGGATCAAATTAGAGAAGCGTACTGGCAACGTAATACCCACATTATGAAACCATTGACTGAAAACACAATTCTTGAAAAAACGGCATTTTTTGATGTCCTAGAGCAAGTTAAAGAACAGGGTTTTGCTATTGATGATGAAGAGAATGAAGCGGGAATCTCTTGTGTTGCCACTCCTGTGTTTAATAAAGACAAAATGCCAATTTATGCGATCAGTGTGTCGTCCTTGTCGCCTAAAATGGCTCGGCTAGGTTTTTCAGAGTTAGCAACACGCCTCAGAGAAACCGCCGTACAAATTGAAAACAAACTTTTTTAAGGCGAAACTCTTTAAGGTGAAAGAATGATTCATTTCGAGAATAAATTCCGTTTAGGCATCTACGAAAAGGCGTTACCTACTGATCTTAGTTGGCGTGAAAGGCTCTCTAAATCAAAAGAGTTGGGTTTTGATTTTCTTGAAATCTCCGTTGATGAAACGGACGCAAGACAAGCCCGACTCGATTGGAGTGACGAAGAGATCTATGCGTTAAGGGATTTATGCATCGAATACGATATGCCTCTGCAATCCATGTGTTTGAGTGCGCATCGCAAATACCCGTTTGGCTCCATGGACGATGCCATTCGAGAACGTTCTTTTGAGATTATGGAAAAGGCCATTGCGCTGTCATTTAAACTCGGTATTCGTTGTATCCAAATGGCAGGTTACGATGTGTATTATGAAGAGCAATCAGACGAGACGCATCGACGTTTTATTGAAGGCATGCAACGAGCAACCAAAATGGCTGAGCGTGCAGGTATTATGTTGGGTGTGGAAATCATGGACACACCTTATTTAAATTCACTCAGCAAATTTGAAGTGCTTAAGCGTGAAATACCCTCACCGTTTTTTATGGCGTATCCGGATGTGGGTAATATTTCTGGGTGGAACCATCACGTTCCGACAGAATTAAAGCTAGGGCAAGACCATATTGTACAAATACATTTGAAAGACACTTTAAGAGTCTCTCCTGATTGCAAGGGACAATTTCGAGACCTTGTCATAGGGGAAGGCGAAGTGGACTTTCACGCCATTTTCAAGACCTTGGCCGAAATAGGTTACGCCGCTCCTTTTGTTATAGAAATGTGGGCGCAAAATGATAATTGGTTTGAAGACATTAAAACGGCCAAAGAAAGATTAACGACCATTGCGCATGAAGCCGGATTGGATCTTTAGTACGGCTTTCGTTGTGCATTGGCGTGTCTTAACACCCCTTTCTACGGCTTTTTCCTGTAGATAAACACGCTTTAACTGGCAACTAGGGAGCGTGTTTATTCCCTAAATAACTCTCTACACTATCCCTGTATGTTTTACTGACAGGGACTTGTATATTATTTTCCATAACTAACCAACACTTGTTAGATTTGCGTTCTAATTTAACAATAGCATCAGACGCTACCCACCAAGATCTATGAACTTGTAATCCAGAATAGTGTTTTAAAAGTGTGACGGCATCACTAAATCGACGAAGAATTAACTGACTTTCACAATCTGTCATGACATTGATGTAATGATCTTCAGCCGTAATGCAAATCAATTTTCCTTGTATATCAATACCTAAAATTTGACGAATATCTGGTTCGTTCACGAACTTTCTTTCCTGTTTAATGTCCTCATTCGTTGCATGAGATCCTAGCGCCTTAACGGAATCAATCTTGTCATTTGAAGCAAAATTTACATTGTGTATAAAGCGATTTTGAATGCGCCTACCCATAGGTAAAAGAATTACTAGTAATATTAAAAATACATGTGCAGACAACTGAATAAGGTTTGTCTCACTTTTCGATGTCATCAAGCTTTGGTTTAACCAATGAATTTGCATGCTTGCAGGTAAAACGATGATAGCCGAACTTGCTAACATCACTTTAGAATAATGCCAATGAGCCGTTGCAGGGTAATGAAACAACATCAAAATAACGACGAGACTTTCTAGCCCAATAACTGTGATAGCAACCTGCCAATAGACAATTCGTTCAACAAGAGTCAGTTCGGAAAAAGTGCCAAATGGCCCAATAATAGCGACCACTAATCCGATCACTAAACACACAAATACAAACCTTAACCATTTACGATAGTTATTTTTCACGATCATATTCTTATTCAACTCTATTCCATTTCATATTCAGCAATAAATTGATGTTCATTTCACGATTCGTGAACTGATAAACATCGTTATTGACGAAATTGTTTATACATCGGCGTAATTTTGCTGGGCCTCTAGCAGGCTAACGCCATAATAAACGAAACCAATCAATATGGAGAACAATAAGATGCGAGCTTTAAATTTAAGAAAATGCGGTAAGGAACTCACTTTAGGCTATCTAGTAAACATAGCCGCCATCATTGGCTCGACAGCTTGTTTTGCCGATGCCTCTCATCAAACATTCACTTTGAACATCAATGGACTTATTTCTGGGCAAGGGAATGTAATGGGCGTTTTTTATCAATCGGAAGAAGACTATAAATCTCGCAGCAATGGTTTTTCACACTTGCGCATTCCAGTCACGTCAGATTCTGTCGACGTGATCCTGACTGATTTACCTAATAGTATGATCATATTTACTGGTTATCAGGATGTGAATGGTAACAACAAACTTGATACAAACTTAATTGGAATTCCGAATGAGCCGTATGGATTTTCTAATAACGCTCGTGGTCAATATGGACCGCCTAAGTACTCTCAAATGGCATTTTTACCTACAACAAACAAATCCATGACCATCGATTTTTTGTCTAATTAAAGCTCATAAAAAAACATAAGCCTACTAGGGAAGGTGCGAATAAGTCCTCTTGTCTCAGCATGTGGATAAAAGCCGGCTATTCGAGGCGAGTATCGAATGTGAATAGCTGGCCTATTTTCGAGATACTCAACAAAGAATACTGGCTTTTAGACCATGCCCTGCGGGTCTTTCAGAGAAAACGCCACATTTCGTTACGACTCTTTGAAAGGTATTAACATTCCTGCAGAATCGTGCCTTATTTGACGGTTTCTCTGAAAGACTGAGTCTTAGTAGACTTATTCGCACCTTCCCTAGATCTAAATATCTTTAACTTGTCTAATCGGAAGCCACTATGAAGCGTCGAGAATTCATTCAAGCACTTACTTACACATCATTAGGTGGCTTGTTATTACCCAAGGCCATTGCTGCTCAGCCTAATCTTGATAGATGGAGAGATCAATTTAAGAAGGCATTAGACAGTAAACCTTGGCTTATTAACCTAACGGGTATCAGTCAGTCTTTATCGACAAAAAAACTGATCGTCAAAGGTCGCATTCCAGAAGCTCTTTCTGGCCAGTTTTATCGAAATGGGCCAGCCCAACACGAAGTCGCAGGTCAACGGTATCACCACCTTTTTGATGCTGATGGCATGATCCAACGTTTTTTGATTGATGGTAGGGCGCAAACAGCTACCCACATCGGAAAATTCGTTAATACTCAAAAAAGACAATTAGACTTACAGCACAATCAAATCAGCACGGCGACATTTGGCACAGCGTTACCTCAAATGCAGCATACTACTCATGTAGATGCAATCAATGCCGCTAATATCAGCGTACGTCATCATGGTGGAAAATTAATGGCATTATGGGAAGCTGGGTCAGCATACGAAATAGGACCGAGAGACCTTGAAACCCGAGGTGTTATTGCATGGTCTCAAGAAAGCAAAGGACTTCCCTTCAGTGCTCACCCAAAAATAGATAAAGACGGTTCCATGTGGAATTTTGGTGCAATTGGAACGTTTAATGGTCTTATATTTTATCATTTAAGTTCAACAGGAAAATTACTTAAACAACATTATATAACACTACCTGAATCGCGAATGGTGCACGATTTTATGATTACCGAGCATCATTTAATTTTTGTATTATCTCCATTTCGTTTTAACCGCGATCTGGCTGAATCGAATAATTCAGTAAGCTATCTTGATCTGCACCAATGGGATGCAAAGCAATCTAATTGGCTGCTTATTGTTGATAAAGATGACCTTAGCCATTACCGTCGATTTGACCTACCTGCGAGTTGGTCTTTTCATTTTGGGAATGCGTGGGAAGACAAACGTTGGCTTTACTTTGATATGTGCCGGTACGACGATACGAGCATCATGACCGATGGCCTACGTAACATAATGAGAGGAATCGATAATGCTAACCAATCTGCGAATTCTGTGCGCGTCAGCGTCAATACTCAAACAGGGCAATTTAAACAAGAGATTCTTTATAAACATATCGAGTTCCCTGTCTATGACGAACGATTCGTAGGACAAAATAACCGATACACTCTGTCTATCTGTAATCACGATCATCAACGTCTATTCGGTGCGAATCGTTTAGTGAGAATCGACTTACATCAGGGACAGCATATTCATTACGACTACCCTAAAAATGAAGTGATTGAAGAGCACATATTCGTTCCTAATTTACAATCGGATAAAGAACTGAACGGTTGGTTTATTGGGGTATCCTTTGACTTCGAACGATCTATTAGCAAAGTTAATATTTTTACCAATGAACGCTTTACTGAAGGCCCCGATGCTGTAATAGAGCTGCCCTATGTGATTCCAGCAGGGTTTCATGGCACCTTCGTTAAACATTGAATATAAGGTCTTAAATACGTAATAAAGCGATAAAAAGCATACGTTAGTGAGTGTATATATAGACTGTATTACGGCTAACTCCAGCGGCTTTAGCCGTTTTGGAAACATTACTATCAAATTGCTCTAACAGCTTTGGAATTTTCATGTCGAGACCGTCATAAACGATCATGTTTTTGGTTTTGATAGCGTCATCGTTTTTTATTTCCTCTGCATGTTCTCACGTCTTTATCTTCTCATTCCCATTGCCTTTTATATAAACGCTTGTATAGGGATATTTTTTCGCTACGATTTTTTTGCTTATAAATTAAGGAACTTAAGTCGGTCACTCTGCTTTTTTTGAAAAAAAACGAAAAAACTGCCTAAAAAAGCTTCACATTCTCTCTTTCTATGTCATTATACGGAAAAACAATAATTAATTATTCCGTAATACGGAATCAAATAAAGGTCCTCAAAATGCCTATAGTTTCTTTAGAAGAATTACACAGCACATATGAAACAATCTTAGTGAGTCGTGGAATGCCTGCGGATATGGCGTCTCGTCTAGCGGGTGGTTTTGTTGAAATGGCAAATGAAGGGGTTTATTCGCACGGAATAAATAGATTTCCTGTGTTTATTGGTCAAGTAGACAAAGGTCAAATTCAGTTGAATGCCATTCCAGAGTGCGTGAACAGTATGGGCGCTCTAGAGCAATGGGATTGTCAGTATGGTCCTGGTGTGTTGAATGGATTAATTTGTGCAGATCGTGCAATGGAATTAGCACGAGAGTATGGTATTGGTATGGTTGGCATGCGTCATTCAAACCATTGGATGCGTGGTGGTGCGTATGTACTGCGTATGGCCCGTCAAGGATTTGCCGGTATTGCCGCGACCAACTCCATTGCCGTTATGCCAGCGTGGGGTGGTAAAGATCATAGAATTGGTACTAACCCACTAATTATGGCGATTGCAGGTGACCCACCTGTGGTAGTGGATTGTTCGATGTCTCAGTATTCTTATGGACAGCTACAAAATTATGTACTGGCAGATAAAGAGCTACCAGTAGTGGGTGGCTATGATGACAACGGTGAACTTACTAGGGATGCAAAAGTTCTGTGGGAAAATAAACGTATTTTGCCAATGGGTTTTTGGAAAGGATCTTCAATGTCAATTGTTCTAGACATGATGCTTACCGCGATTACTGGTGGTAATTCTGTCCCTGCTATTACCGAAGATCAAGATGGTGAATTCGGTGTTTCTCAGTTTCTGATTGCAATCGACTTAAGTAAAACGATGGAACAAAGTCAGTATGTTGCTGAAATGAAGCGTATTCGGGATTACGTTCTGTCTTCTGAGCCTGCTGAAACAGGTGATGTGTCCATTGCGGGTTCTAAGATTCAAACCTACATAGACAAGCATAAAAATGCCGGTGGTATTGAAGTACACGAACAGATTTGGACACAGATAACTGGATTGATGAAGGCAGCTTCTTAGTTTAAAGGGATTTTTAAGGCGTCGAACATAATAAAAACAATCTTAGTGAGGTTTGCTCATGACCGTTAAAAGTAAAATAAAAAAAACGGAAACCGCATTATTGCAATTTCGAAATATCACTAAAAAATTTGGTAATAGCATTGCAGTCAATGATGTTTCATTTGATGTGTATTCCCACTCTGTGGTGGCCTTGCTAGGTGAAAATGGTGCTGGAAAATCGACGCTGATTAAAACACTGGCAGGCATCCATCAGGAAAGCGAAGGCGAGATTCGGTATCAGGGTGAGTGTCTTGATAAAAAAGCTCGTCAACATGATGAAATTGCTTTCATCCACCAAGACCTTGGTTTAGTTGATTGGATGACCGTATCTGAAAATATGGCGCTTTCCATGGGCTATTGTAAAAAAATGGGTCTCATTGATTGGAAAGCGACCAATGCACGTGCGGCGGCGGCATTGGCCACAGTAAATGCTGACATTGATCCTAGAACGCGTGTGTTTCGATTGTCTCGTGCAGAGCAATCTTTGATTGCTATTGCAAGGGCTGTGTATTGCAACGCTAAAATCCTAATTTTGGATGAGCCAACGGCCAGCCTCCCAGCGGCAGATGTTGAGCGTTTATTTGTTGTCATTCGAGAGTTACGTAAAAAAGGTGTGGGGATGATTTACGTCTCTCACCGTCTTGATGAGGTGATGGAAATATCCGACAGCATGGTCATCATGCGTGACGGTTTTTTAGTAGCGGAATGTGAGACAGAAGGCGTTGAAACCAAAGAGCTGGTGGAGATGATTGTGGGTAACGAGCAAAAGGAATTTGAGCGTTTAGGTGTCGACCAAAATGCCGCAACGATACTGCAAGTAACGAACTTTGAAGCTGGCAATGTTGGCCCAGTGAACTTTAACGTCAAAAAAGGCGAAATCTTAGGGTTGATTGGGTTGCGTGGTGGTGGTCAAGGTGAAGTGGGCCGAGCGTTGTTTGGTGATTACCCTGTTTTTGGAGGGGAACTTTTTCTTGAAGGTACAAAACTCGAACTCGACTCTCCTCAAGCCGCAATCAATGCGGGCATTGGCTACGTAGCAGGGGAGCGATCTGAAAATCTTGCCATGTCTATGTCGGTGCAAGACAACCTATTTGTTAATCCTTTATTAGGTCAAACACCATTCTTTTCTATTAATGGTCACGTAAAAGAAACGAGTCGATCAAAAGAATTGATAGAGCGTTTTGATGTCCGTCCAAGCGACCCTGACCAAGCGATTGAAAATCTTAGCGGTGGTAATCAGCAAAAAGTGATTATGGCTCGTTGGCTAAACCTAGACAAAAAAGTCTTAATACTAGATGAGCCAACGGCTGGCGTCGATGTTGGCGCAAAATCAGAAATTTACGATTTGTTAAAAAAGGCAGTGCATAACGGGTTAACGGTCATTGTTGTGTCAACGGATTTTGAAGAGGTCGAAAAAATTTGTAATCGTTGCTACGTATTTAGTAAAGGCAATATTCACAAAGAGCTGGCTTCGGATGAAATCACTTTCGCAAACATGTTGAAAGTGGCGTCTGCGCATGGCGAATAAAAGTCGTTACTGATGTTGAATTGATGACGAACTTTAAAAATAATAATCAAAAGAGAGCATACAATGAGTACTTCAATTAAGTCGACGGCGTTAGAGCCGGATTACAACGATAAAAACGAGGATAAAGGCGGCATATTATTCAACATTGGTCGCTATCTAGCTGTGTATGGCTTGCCTGTTCTAACGTTATTATTGATCGTATTTTTCTCTGTCTTATTACCAGACACCTTTCCTACGTTACTTAATCTACGGTCCATTCTTAGTGATAAATCCATTATCGCCATTTTGGCTTTAGCGGCAATGGTGCCAATGCTAACAGGAAAAATTGACCTGACAGTGGGTTACGGAATTGTGCTTTGGCATATCTTAGCAATCAGCTTGCAAACTCAATTTGGAATGAGCTGGCAAGCGGCGGTTGGAGTAGTGCTTATCTGCGGCATGGTATTTGGACTGTTAAATGGTCTTTTGGTTGAAATGGCAAAAATTGATTCTTTTATTGCCACGTTAGGTACAGGTACCGTGATTTATTCGGTCGCACTTTGGTACACAGGCGGTCGTCAGGTAATCGGTTCTTTAGAGGCCGATTTCTACGCTATTTCTAACTCCTTTATTTTTGGTTTGCCCGCTCCTGCATTCTATGTATTGGGCATTTCGGTCATCCTTTGGATTATCACTGAACGTCTGCCACTTGGTCGTTGCCTCTATGCTATCGGTGCTAATCCTAGAGCAGCGGATTTAAATGGCATCCCTTCTCGTAAATACGTAATTGGTGCATTTGTTACTTCCGGTCTGCTGACCGCTTTAGCGGGTGTAATTTTGGCTGCGAAGTTGCGAATTGGGCAAGCAAATGTGGGGTTAGAGTTTTTACTTCCTGCTTTAGTCGGTGCATTCCTTGGATCAACCACCATTCGTCCAGGACGTGTAAACGTATTAGGAACGATTATCGGTGTGGCTATTTTAGCCGTCGGTATTTCAGGTATTCAGCAACTAGGAGGGGCTTTCTATATTGAGCCTTTGTTTAATGGTGCGACCTTACTGATATCCATTGGTATTGCGGGTTATGCCCAACGTCGAGGAGGAAAAATTAAAAGGATGCTTAAAAAAAGCGACGAGTAAGATGAATTGAAACACACACGCGTATTAATCAGTACGTAAGCGATAAATCGAATTAATCTATTTTTAAGTAATAAAAAAAATAAACTAAATGAGGTTATGATGAAAAAATATACATCAATTCTTAAATACAGTGCGATATCTCTATCCGTTCTAATGGCTGTAGGCGCTCAAGCGTCAGAAGCAGATGACTTTGTCGCTATGGCTAAAGCAAAAGTTCAAGCAGCAACCGTTCCTTATACTGAATGGGATGGGCCAACAACAGGGCCAAAAGCTGAAGCAGGTAAGACCATTGTTTTTCTAGCGTCAGATATGAGGAATGGTGGCGTATTAGGTGTTAGTAACGGTGTTCAAGAGGCCTCTATTTGGACAGGGTGGAGTGTCCGTGTGCTGGATGGTCAGGGCACTGTTTCTGGTCGTACTTCGGCGTTTAACCAAGCAATGGCATTAAAACCAGATGGCATTGTGTTAGGTGGTTTTGATGTTAAAGAACAAGCCGCGGCAATCGAAACGGCAGCGTCTCAAGGCATTAAAATAGTGGGTTGGCATTCGGCTTCTAAACCGGGTCCTATACCTGAGAAGAACATTTTCTCTAATATAACGACAGATGCTGATGATGTGGCTGAAATTGCGGCATTGGCAGCGATTGCTGAATCAGATGGCAAAGCGGGTGTTGTGATCTTTACTGATTCTGCTTATTCCGTGGCGATTGCTAAGTCGGACGCGATGGCTGACATTATTAAGCAATGTACAGGCTGTACTTTAATTTCAGTAGAGGACACACCGCTTTCTGATACGTCTACTCGTATGCCTCAGTTAACGACGTCCTTGTTGCAACGTAACCATGGAAAATGGACACACTCTTTAGGGATTAACGATCTGTATTTTGACTACATTGGATCGTCGTTAAACTCTTCCGGTTTGCCTATGGATGAATTGCCACGAAACTTATCAGCAGGTGATGGTAGCCAATCAGCGTACGCTCGTATCCGTGCAAATTTCAATCAAACAGGTACCGTGCCAGAGCCATTGAATCTACATGGATGGCAAATTGTGGATGAGCTTAATCGTGCTTTTGCGGGTGTTGATCATAGTGGTTTCTCAACACCTGTACATCTAGTCACACCGAAGAACATCCAATTTGATGGTGGTGATCAAGATATTTTCGATCCAGATAATAAGTATCGTGAACATTATCGAGCAATTTGGAAATAATCTAAGCCCTTCACTAAGACACGTTTTACGCTGATGTAAAGCGTGTCAGAAGCTTTTCTATAACAGACAAATACAGAAGGTATGTGATGTTATCGATTGAAACATTTGATTCAAGAATTGAGCGGATCTTACTTCCTGACTCTAAACTTGAAAAAGTATGCACAGGAGCTATCTGGAGTGAAGGCCCTGTTTGGCTAGAGTCACAACAAACTTTACTTTGGAGTGATATCCCAAATAATCGCATATTAAGTTGGACGGCGAATGAGGGTATGGCCGTGTGGCGAGAGTCCTCTAATTTTACCAATGGGCATTATTTAGATTTAGATGGAAATCTTTTGCATTGCAGTCATGGTGGGCGGTCTATTATCAAAACAGATCTGCAAACTGGCGAAGTGTCTACTTTAGTTGATCGGTATCTTGGTAAACGTTTGAATTCACCTAATGATTTAGTTGTTAAATCCGATGGAACGATTTGGTTTACAGACCCACCTTATGGCATTTTATCGGATGATGAGGGCTTTAAAGCGGAGTCGGAGCAAGAGGGAAATTTTGTTTTTCGTTTTGATCCTCAATCGCAAGAATTGACGGTTGTTTGTTCCAGCATTGAAGAGCCAAATGGCTTAGCATTTTCTCCAGATGAATCTCTGTTATACATTGCCGATACGTCGGCGGCATTAAGAGAAGATGGCTCTGGCAACCACCATATTAATGTGTTTGATGTTGTGCATGGGTATCAATTAACAAATGAAAGACGGTTCGCTGACGTATCTCCTGGGTTAGCGGATGGCTTCAGAATGGATAATGAGGGTTGGTTATACACCTCTTCAGAAGACAGCATCCAAATTTATCATCAGGATGGTACTTTATTAGGCAAAATATACGTACCTGAAAAAGTTTCTAACTGCACATTTGCTGCAGATCACTCTAGTAATCATGACGGACATACTTTGTATGTGACCGCCTCTACCTCTATTTATCGTATTCGACTAAACACCAAAGCCTCTTTGGCAAGTCGTTAGTTTTTAGCAGTCTAGCGTTTTATAAAATAGGTATTTAATTTATGAATTTTGAAAAATATTCTGAGGCATTAACTCGCTTTGAACTTGGTGTTTTCCCGTCAATTCGAGAAAATTATCAGGCAATTTGTGAGTCTCAAGACCATTTGATTGCAGATATTTGCCAACAAGGTGCGCAAATCGCTGGATGGAAAATAGTGGAAGACAGTGGTGTTGTTATTTTGTCTCCGATCTTTGACTTTCAAGTTTTTTCTCCTAACAGCACGCAAATCAGACAACGAGATATATCGGGCATCGAAATGGAGCTGTGTTTTCCATTCTATGTTCCGACTACAGACGAAGCGTTTGAAACCGATGCTGCGTTAGATGCGGCGATTGAGAACCAATCACCACATAGCAGCATCGAAATGCTCAGACCTCAAATTAATCCAAACAGCTACTTAGCGTGCGATTTTTATTTTAACTATGGAATCATTGTTTCCGAGCAACCAGTAGAGGGCAGCTTCACCTTGAAAGTGGGAAATGGTTCAACAGAATACGACTTTACGCTGCGTGATAATGACCTTTGTTCAGAAAAACGAGCACTTTTAAAATCGGGTGTATTGGAGTGCATGCGCCGTGATTACACAGGCAAAGAGTATTTCTTTATGACAGGGAGCTTAAACGGATTAATTCCTACTGAGATATGTGTAGGTGAAAATCTGGTTGTCGATAAACAAGAAAAGCGATTGAGTTTTCATGTTGAGTAAAGACTAAAAACCTTCTTAACGTACCAAGTAGTGTAGTGCTACTAGAATTATAAGAACGAGGTAACTAGGTATGTCAGATAAAAAGCCATTGATCACTATGCGTGGAATTACCAAGCATTTTGGTGGTGTGAAAGCGTTAGAGGGCGTTGACCTTGACGCTTATGCCGGTGAGGTGCTGGCCATTGTTGGCGATAACGGTGCGGGTAAATCGACGCTCATAAAAGTATTAACGGGTGTTCATCAACAAACAACAGGTGAGATTACTTTAGACGGTGAAACCTTGGTGATGAATGACCATTCTGAAGCGATAGAAAAAGGTATTGATGCGGTGTATCAAACATTGGCATTAGCCGATTATCTTGACCCTGCTGCGAATATGTTTTTGGGTACTGAGTTAACTAAGTCATTTATGGGCTTTAAGTACCTTGATAATGAAAAAATGAAAAGCGAAGCCGAGCGGGTATTAAAAGAGCGTTTGGGTGTGGTGTTACGAGATATCGACGCACCAACAGACAGTCTGTCTGGTGGGCAGCGCCAAGCCATTGCGATTGCACGAGTGGTTTATCACGAAAATCTGCGAGTGTTAGTGATGGATGAACCCACAGCGGCGTTAGGTCCTCAAGAAACTGCGCGTACCCTCAAATTGATCGAAGTACTTCGTGAACAAGGTTTGGCGGTTATCTTAATTTCTCACTCCCTTGATGATGTGTTTGCCATATCGGATCGCGTGCATGTGATGCGTCGTGGTAAGTGTGTTGGTGTAGTTAAGACCAGCGAGTCAACCACGCAAGAAGTATTGGGTTTAATCGTTGGTGCATCGAACGATGCGGCGGCATAACGAGGAGATGATTTCATGCCTTCAGCAATAAATAACAATAAAACGATAGGTGACCGACTTGAGCCGTATATGGCGATATTAGGGCCTCTTGCAATGATCGGATTGATCATGGCCTTTATGGCCGTCGCGGATCCAGCGCGTTATTTCAGACCGTCCAATATCAATATTATTCTGCTAGAAGCGGCGTTATACATGCCAATGGCGATGGCAATGACTTTTGTGATCACGCAACGAGGCATTGATTTATCCATCGGTTCTGTTGCGGCGCTAACTGCCATCATTATGGCCTTTATGATCAAGCAATACCATTTTAGCCCACTGATTGCTGTGTTAGTGGCTCTGCTTCTAGGTGGTATGTTTGGTCTAATTAACGGTTTGGTAATTACTAAATTAAAAGTGCCTGATTTGATTGGTACGCTAGCGATGGATCTTGTGTACCGTGGCTTTGCACTGGTGATCGCGAAAGGATTAGTACTGGCACGATTCCCAGATTTGATCACCGATATTGGTCGTGGTGAAATCTCTGGTTTCTTACCTGTCCCGGTTGTTATCGGTATACTAGCCATGGCGATTGGCTACTTCTTATTGAAGCGTACGTACTTTGGTCGTTATACGATTGCTATTGGATCAAACCCTGATGCAGCAGCGATGACGGGCATTGCGGTTGATAGACATAAAATCTATGCCTATATGTTAATGGGTGCGATGGCGGGTTTGGCGGGATTAATGCTGACCGGGAAGTTAAATGCTGTGCAAGCGACATCGGCACCGTATTTTAACCTGCATACCATTGCAGCGGTTGTTGTAGGTGGGACGTCTTTATTTGGTGGTCGTGCATCCATATTCGGTTCCTTTATTGGTGTCTTACTGCTTTCTATGATGATCAATGCTCTGGTTACGTTGCGCATTGAGTTCTTCTGGCAGTCGGTTGCATCGGGTGTGGTGATTATCTTATCGGTTGCTTTTTATACTTGGATTCAGAAAAAAGATCGTGACGGTGCGAAGGGCTTCTTGGCGGCCATGAGCACTCCAGACAATATGCGGCTACTTCGACTCTCGGGTTTATTAATTGCGGCACTACTCTTACTTTTCGGTTTAGGTTTCTCCACCAGCGGCGTGTAGCAGCGCAGCTTTATTTAATGTGGTTTTCTGCAACATCAAAAATAAAAATTGAGGAAAATATAATGAAAAAGCTTTCAACGATTGTTGGTTTAGGTGTCTTCGTGTTCAGCGTTTCTACAATGGCGGTTGATTTACCTTTAAAAGTATTACCCGATGATGAGGATCGTGAGCATTGGCTACCAGAGCAAGTGAATGTACCGGGCCGACTTGAAGCCTTGCAAGACGTGACAGGCAGACCTGCGGTGAAGTACCAAGGTACACAAGACAAGCCTCTTGAAATTGCACTGATTTATCCGTCAGCGGATACATCTGACTTTTGGGCACGTAACTATTTGGCGATGACAAAGCGTTTGGATCAGTTGGGTATTAACTACAACACGACTGAATTTGCATCTCGTCAAGTTGAGCATTCATTGCAATCAACTTATGCAACGCAAATTGTTCAAGATGCGGATCTTTATGATTATGTGATTTTTGGCCCATCTGAATTGGCTATCCAAGGCGATAACATTGAAAAATTGTCTAAAACAGAGGGGTTTTCTACTTATGTTTGGGCATTTCATACCCCGTTGAAGTTTTTAGAAAAGCAACCCGCTGGCTGGTTTGATTTCTCTTCTGCGTATGGTGCGATCAAGATCTGTGAATACATGTTAGATCGTCTAGGTAACGATGTTACTTATGCGTTAGTCCGAGGCATTCCGGGCATTACTGATAACCAACGCTCTGGTGATTTTAAAGAGTGTGTAAATACGCGTGGTGGATGGAAGACAGCGTATGAACATTACGGTGAATATCAGAACTCTGGTGGATTTGATGGTACAAGTCGTATTGTTCAAGCTTATCCAGAAGTAACGGTTATTCATAATGCGAATACGGCGATGGCAATGGGCTCTTCTGAGGCCCTGGTTGCAGCTGATAAGCACAAAGAGATCTTCTCTACAGGTTGGGGTGGAACAGGCCTTGAGTTGGATGCGATTCGCCGTGGTGAATTGAATGCAACACCTATGCGTATGGGTGATGATGTAGGCGCAGCAACCGCAGAAGCCATTCGAGCCGATCTTGAAGGTCGTCGAGATGAATTACCTCTGGTTTTCTTAGGCCGTATCACGGTTGCCCATGACAAGATGACCAACAGTGAATTGGATGCTTTGCAAAAAGAAGCGTTCCGTTTCTCTGGCATTAATGCACTGAAACGTTAAGCTGAAATACCGTTCACTCTTGCTTCATTAATGTGAGTGTATAAGAGCTGGCTTCCTTAAATTACCAAGCCAGCTATTTTACCTCCTATTATTCTTGGCCTCTTTTTAGAGGCTTTTTTCTTTTTTACCCCTCTACAATTTAACATTCATAATTAAAATAACGGCCTTTAATCCCTCTTCTAGAAGAATGCGTCTTTCAAATGATTCCTGTTATTCGTAAACGAGAAATACGTCAGTCTGTTTATTCATTATACTTATCAGTTATCAGTTATCAGTTATCAGTCTTATTATGCTGTATGCGTCTTTTGATAGCGCTTTTTTGGTGCGGAATTTTTCTATTTTTTAGATAATACAGTACTGTATTTAATTACCAATTAAAGTTTTCACCATAATAGATCAAGAAATGAAACTTCCTTTGGGTTCTTTGGTTTTCTCTAAATTAACGAGTGATAACCTAGCGCCTTTCTCCACAGCGGTGGGCATTCTTTCTTTACTGTATATCTTTGAAAACGTAGATCAAGCAGCTAAAACGGTAATGTCCCCTGTTGGGGATGATTTATCCGCGAATAGAATCAGAGATTCTGGTGTTCGTATGTTGGGTTGGACGTTTAGTGGTTTTCATGTGTTGAGTAATTCTATCAGGGGGTAGATTTGATTGTTATGGGGACGCATGAAAAGGGCATGATGCATACTTTCCTTGGTAGCGTGGCAAAAAAATGTTTTGAGTCGCACACGTATCCTTGTTTTGGTTGTGCCTTTACAATCAAGAGGCGATTTATAAGAATACAAAACAGGGTGGGGTATTACGAGAGCTAAACCATGCTTTTTATAATGCGAACCAATTTCTCAATACCTGGTTCAATTTTATCGGTAGAAATAGAGGAGAAACCTAAGCGAAAGTAATTGTTCATACTGGTCGAATCGTAGAAGTGAATGTGCCCTGGTTCGATTAATATGCTTTCTTGTTTTGCTCTTTTTTGTAAATCTTGAGCGTTTAAATCTTTAGGCCCTTGCACCCAATAGCAAGACCCTCCAAATGTTGGAATATCATGACTGCCTGGTAAGTGTTTGGTCAATGCTTCATCCATAGCACGCCAGCGTGATTGGTAATTCCGCGCAATATTCATAATCAACGCGTCGTGGTAGCCTCGCTCTAAGAAAAAGGCGGCGGCGCGTTGATTATTTGCCGCTGGATGACGAATCATTAAGCGTCGTAATGCACGAGCCTCTTCAATAAGCTGTTCTGATGCTACAACATAGCCCAATCGTAAACCCGGAGCGAGGGTTTTAGACAGACTGCCGATATAGATAACTCGGTCATTATTGTCCAAACTTTTTAATGCAGGATTGGGTTTTGTATCAAAGTTGGTTTCGCTTTCGTAGTCATCTTCAATAATTAAAAAGTCATCATCGCAGGCGCGACGTAACAACTCATAACGGCGTTGAAGAGGCATGGTTACGGTGGTAGGGCATTGATGGCTAGGTGTTGTGTAAATTAAGTCACAGTCTTTGAGTTGATCATCAATGATAAGACCACCTTGATCGATGGATAAGGTTTTGATGGGGCATTGATGCAACTCGGCAATATTGCGCACATCCACATAGCCAGGGTCTTCAATACCCAAAACGGACTTCTTATCAAGTAAGAGTTGCACTAATATAAACAAAGACTGCTGAGATCCTACGGTAACCAGAATTTGATTGGATGAGGCCCAGACCCCTCTGCGTGGCAGCAAGCGTGTACGAATTTGCTCGATTAGTCGAGGGTCGTCATTGTCAAGGCTATCTACAGCCCAGTCATTTACAGCGGAATCGCTGACCGCATCTCGACAACACTCTCTCCAATTAACGCTGGGGAAAATTTTTGCGTCAAACTGCCCATAGATAAATGGATAATCATAAGTTTGCCAATCTTGCGCCTTGATAATGTTGCTTTGAGTGCTTGGCCGAATTTTGAAGCGTTGTTCCCAGTTGGGCAGTTTTTTTTCTAAATCGATGGGGCGAACGAGCGCTTTTACTTGGCCTTCCAAAATATCTGGGTTAACGAAATAGCCGCGACGTTCGCGTGCAATCAAATAACCATCATCAAGCAAGTGTTCATAGGCAAGGACGACAGTATTACGAGCAATCGCTAGTTGTTGAGCAAGCTTTCTACTAGATGGCAAGGGTTTGTCTAATGGAATATTGCCATTCAAAATGGCGGTGGCTATTTGTTCCCTTAGTTGTTTCTGTAAACTACTGCCTTGGCCTTGAATAAGATGAAAAAGCTGGAACATATGAAACGCCTTAATGTGGAAAAGAAAGCCGAGGACATTCGACATTATGCAACAAAAAGCAAGTATTAAGCCACATTGATAATGTGCAGATATAGTTAAGGAAGGTGCGAATAAGTCCTCTTGTCTCAGCATGTGGATAAAAGCCGGCTATTCGAGGCGAGTATCGAATGTGAATAGCTGGCCTATTTTCGAGATACTCAACAAAGAATACTGGCTTTTAGACCATGCCTGCGGGTCTTAGTAGACTTATTCGCACCTTCCTTAAATATAGACAAAATAAAAAGCTGGAATGGCAAAGAACCCCCTATATGGCATGAAGAGTAGGAGGTCGATATTATAGAGGGCAGTGGTGCATAGCCATCCCAGTTGAAATGGTAGTAAATAACGCGTTTGGTTATGCTGCGTGATTTACGATACGTTACCTAATTCTGTTAACGCTTCGTCAAGTGCATTGATAATGATATCAAGTTCTTTTTTCGTTGCGATTAGTGATGGGCTTAAACAAATAGTATTGTTGTATTCCTTGAAGCATCTGTTGGTACGGCCAATAATAACACCGTTAGCCATACAATGACCTGCGATGGCCATCACAACACTCTCGTCGACAGGTTTTTTCGTAATACGGTCTTCTACTAACTCAAAGCCCACAAATAAACCTTTACCACGAACGTCTCCGATTAGAGGGTGTTTATCCATTAGTTGATACAAACGCTCTTTTAGATAATTCCCCTGAATTTCTGTATTTTTTAACAAGTTTTCATTTTCAATGATTTGCATGTTAACCAATGCTGCCGCAGGCCCAGCAGTACAACCACCAAAGGTAGAAATGTCTCTAAAATAACCTGAACGAGGGTCATCGTCTTTAAACGCTTCAAAGACTTCTTCTGTTGTAACGGTGCAAGAAATCGCGGCATAACCGGATGCTACACCTTTTGCCATTGTGACGATATCCGGTTGAATGTCATAATGTTGGTAGCCAAACCACTTGCCTGTGCGGCCTAAACCACAAACCACTTCATCGATGTGCAATAGAATATCGTATTGTTTACAGATCTCTTGAACACGTGCCCAATAACCTGCTGGTGGTTCAATAACGCCGCCGCCTGCTGTAATGGGTTCTAAGCAAAGAGCGCCAACGGTTTCAGGGCCTTCTTCAAGAATGACTTTTTCAATTTGATTTGCAGCCCAAACGCCATAGTTTTCTGTATCAGCACCTTCTTGTGGGCGGTATTCGCAGCAATGAGGAACTTGAACAAAGCCTGGAGTAAAAGGACCGTATTGCTCACGACGTTCAAATTGTCCTGTTGCACTTAATGCCGTGATGGTTGTGCCGTGGTAATCGCGCTCACGATACAAGATTTTATTTTTTTTGCCGCCGTATTTTTTATGGGCAATTTGGCGTACGATTTTGAAGGCTTTCTCATTGGCTTCAGAGCCTGAGTTAGAATAATAAACTCGATTTAAACCTGGCATCTTTTCAATAAGTTTTTTTGAAAACAATGCAGTCGGAACGTTACCTGCGGTTTGAGCAAAGTAGTTTAATGTGACTAATTGATCGCGCACCGCATCGGCAATTTCTGTGCGACCGTAGCCCACATTGACTGTCCATACAGCACCAGATACGGCATCTAAATACTCGTTTCCTTTTGCATCCCAAACGCGCATGCCTTCACCTTTCACCATCACCATTGGATCATTTTTTTCAAATGGTTTGTGCTGTGTCAAGTGGTGCCAAACATGTTGACGGTCGTTGTTTGTTACTTCTAAAGAGTCAAAATCATTTACGTTGTAAGACATATGTGCCCCATTAAAAAGTGAAAATGTAAATTCCAAATTCTACCTACTGGGCTTTCGTTATACTTGTCAGTTTATCTAATTAAGCTTTATTGCAAGAAATAGAGGGCCGCCAAAACGAAAAACAAAAGGTAAAAAACGATCAATAATCAATCCATTAAAATTACGCTTCTATGGAGGTGTCTGTTAGAACCAGATTGCGGCTAATATTGAGGCCAAGAACATTGAATTTAAAGAAGATTTTTTTGAGGGACATAAAAGGATGAACAACGAAAAAAACGGGGCATTCTTTCTCTAAAATGCCCCGTTTTGATGCAGGTAGAAATGACTAAATTACAAGTGTCTTGGTGTAGCTCATTTCACGGATGGCATACTTAATGCCTTCGCGGCCGACACCACTTTCTTTGACGCCACCAAATGGAAAATGCTCTGTGCGAAAGCCAGGGCCATCGTTTGTGGCCAATGTGCCGACATCCAACTCTTCAAACAGGTGACGGATAACCGATAAGTTATTGCTGAAAATACCCGCTTGTAGACCATAGGCTGTATTGTTAATGATAGGGATGATTTCTTCCACATCATCAAATTTATATAAAGGCATAACAGGGCCGAATGTTTCTTCAATCATCACTTCGCTGTCAGCGCTAACGTTTTCTAAAATAGTAGGGTAAACAAACGCTCCATCGTATTGATTGCCTAGGGCAACGGTTGCGCCTTCTGAGATGGCCGATTCAATACGCTGACGAATTTCATTTGCTGCCGCTTGATGAATCACCGGGCCGACGAAGGTATCGTCTTCCATTGGATTGCCGACTTTCAACTTGGCGCTTTTCTCTACAAGAATGTCACGGAAAGCGTCGTAAACAGAGCGGTGGATAAAGAGACGTTTCGCTGCAGTACAACGTTGCCCTGCGGTAGCGAAACGGTGATTAATAGCGGAAGTGGCTGCTTTATTAAGATCCGCATCATCCATAATAATTAAAGGGTCATTTCCACCCAACTCTAAAAGTAATTTCTTATACCCTGCCGCAGCGGCGATGGCATTAGCGGCCGCTGTACCGCCCGTAAAATTGATTGCATTGATTTTAGAGTGACCGTTCAGACGATCAAGATCAGACATGGCGGGCATACAGAATTGTAATACATCTTTAGGGATGCCTGCTTGGTAGCACAGCTCAACCAAGAACAAAGACGACGCTGTATTTTGTGGACCAGGCTTAAATAAAATGGCATTTCCCGCAGCATAAGCAGGGCCAATTTTATGCATCGCAATGTTAATCGGGAAGTTAAATGGTGTAATACAAAAAATGGTTCCTAGTGGTCGCCAGCAAACCACACCAATTTTACCACCAGCGGATGCATAAGCGTCTGAGTCTAAACTTTCACCTGTTATTTGGCGTGCTTCTTCTGCGCTGGCAATGGTTGCATTGACTGCGCGTACCATTTCAACGCGTGAGTCTGAAATAGTCTTACCTGTTTCAATGGTAATGAGTTTAGCCATTTTTTCAGCGTTGTCTTTTAACAACCCCGCTAATACCATCAGCGTGTTTGCTCGTTCAAAGGCGGCTGTTTTACGCTGAGTTTTTTGTCCTGATTCGAGCAGTGTTAATTGCTGCTCAATCTGCTCCCAGCTTGTGTATTCATATTCACCTAAGGCGTCATTGTTGTACGGATTGACTAACGAATAAGTCTGGCTCATGGTTACATTCCCATTTGAACAAGTTGATAAATTAGACGTCCCATTGCGATGAGCAATGCCAGTTTCATCAAAATGAAAAAGACGCGCGTATTGATATAGCGGAGAACAATTATACCAAGCTTAGCCCCAATTACAGCGGCAAGGCTGAGGACAATAATGAGGTAAGCGTTATCGATAAAAGAAAAACCAAGGAATAAGTAAGCAGGTATTTTTGTGAGGTGTGCAAACAGCTGCATCATGGATTTGTTACTGACGACTTCTTCTTTTGTAAGGTCATCGCGTAAAAAGAAAACCGCTAGCAAGGGGTCGATTGCTCCAACAATAATACCCATAGATCCCGTAGCAATGCCCACCCAGAAAAAGTGTTTATCAGGGATTTTAAAAGAGGGCATACGTTTGGGTTTGAACAAGGTATAGGCAATCAAACCAACTAACAGTAATAAAGGAAAAAATTCACCGACGTATTGAACGATAAAAAGCGTGGTGACTATGGCGCCAATGACGGCTCCGATGGCAAACGGTAAGCACATTCCCCAACGAATGTGATGCCGTAAAAACCAGCTACGCGCAGCGTTATTAAATATTTGTACTGTGCCATGGATGGCGACTAGTGAGCGAACAGGTATGAACACGCTCATGGCAGCAAACATAAGCACGCCACCCGCCATTCCAGTAATGGAGGTAATCATTGAGGCCAATGTGATTTCTAACGACAACCATATTTGATTGAGGAGGGATAACTCAATTACATCCACTTTCGCATTACTCTGACTTTGTTTGGTGATCAGAATAGAAAGAAACAGTGGAGGGGCATAGATCCAGTTAGATGAGTTATTGGGGCCAGTTTCTTGCCGTGGTCTTTAGCTGATTTTTTCAGGGCGACAAAAGGCCATATTTAAGGTTAACCATTGCTGAAACTGTGCTTCATTGCTCTCTGGTTCGATCGATTGGTACAGAAGCACATACGCTTTCTTTGATAGGGAAAAGCCAAAGGGAGCAACAAGCCGTCCTTTCTCTATATCGTCCATGACCAATGGGTATGATCCTAGTGCTGCACCTAACCCATCGGCAGCGGCTTGCAGGCAAAAGTAGAAATGCTCGAAGTATTGATTGGATTGGTTTAAATGGAGTAATTCCTTTACGTTGTGTGACCAATCACTCCATGCTTCGGGCCTACTTTTACTGTGAAGTAAGGTTACTTTTTCTACATTATGTTTCATCTTTTGCCAGTATTCAGGTGCAAAAACAGGCCCCACCCATTCATCAACTAATTTGTGTGCTTTGTAATGAGAGGGTATTTCAAAATCGTCTCGTCTAATTGCCATAGACAGTTTATTTTCACCTAATACGATAGGACCTCCTGCCGTAGAAAGCCTTACATCAATTCCTGATGACTGATAAAAGTTGGATAGTCTTGGCATTAGCCAACGCATGGTTAGTGTGGGTTCACAAGAAACCTCAATGTGATTTTGCTGAGTTCTTTTTAGTTTATTAACACCGACTTCTAGGGCGTTAAATGCAATGTCTGTGTGTTGTTTTAACAGTATTCCTTCTTTAGTGAGATGCATTCTCCTTCCTTGTTTGTAAAACAGGGATTGAGACAAGTGCTCTTCTAGTTGCTTTATTTGTTTGCTCACCGCCCCGTGAGTGATATGCAGCGTGTCTGCGGCGTTACTGTAACTGGATGACTCTGCTGCAATATGGAAAATATAGAATGCTTTGAGGTGTCTCATATGTGATTTTTTCTCACGTATTGTGTGTGTTTTCTTCGATTATAACTTACTAGTCAATCCTTACAATAGATCGAAACTAACGATCTAAAAGGTAGATTTATGGAACTCATCAGTGTTCTTGTTTTTGGGGTGCTTATTGTAATCAGCCCGGGAGCTGACTTTGTATTGGTTTTTAAGAACAGTGTGGAATATGGGAGAAAAGCCGGTCTGCTCACTGCGTTTGGTATCGGAATAGGCGTGTGTGTGCATGTGACTTATTCTATTGTTGGAATAAGTCACTTCATTTCACAGAATGACGTGTTGTTTGATTTGGTGAAATACGCAGGCTCAGCCTACTTAATTTACTTAGGTGTGAGTGGGTTTTTTAGCTCTAAGCTTAATGTGAATGATCAAACTGAAGAAAAAAACACAACGAATAAACTGAATTATTTTACAGAAGGGCTCCTTTGTAATGTCTTAAATCCCAAAACGATGTTGTTCTTCTTGAGTGTGTTTAGTCAGTTAATTTCTTCGGACAATGACAGCGGGACGTTTGTCATTGTGTATGGTTTGTACATTGCGGTGCTGCATGGTATTTGGTTTTCTTTTGTTTCGTTGTTTGTTACATCTAACTACGCGTCGGATGTCTTTCAACGATTTGGTCGTAGGATAAATCAGATTTGTGGCATGGGCTTAATTCTATTTGGGGTGGTGTTAGCGTTGAAAGCATAATGCTTACGTGTTCGAACCACTCGTAAATATTTTTTCTCCAGTGAGGTCATCGAAAGCTGAGTTGAGTTGCATCGTATATAGACCTGCATGAATTAAAAGCCAAAGATCGGGCCTCAATTTTGAGGACTATTTAATGCAAATAAGCGGGTCGTCTGAATTTCCCAATATTTATCGAAGGTGGTGATTTTTTGTGTTTTTCAGATGGCGAAGAAGAGAGCGCTTAACAAAATACACTTGATTGAATAAGCATCGATTGTGTATCGACCCAAGATAATGGAAAATAGCGCCATTCAAATTCATTTTTAGAAGGTTTTTTTAGTGAGAGCCTTTGCCGATAACTCAGAAGATACTAATTCATGTCCAACACTGAACTTTTAAAAGAAGTCGAACAACGACGCACCTTTGCGATAATTTCCCACCCGGATGCCGGTAAAACAACCATTACGGAGAAGTTGCTGTTATTAGGGCAATTGATTCAAACAGCTGGCTCGGTAAAAGGTCGAAAAGGGGATAAACATGCTACCTCTGACTGGATGACAATGGAAAAACAAAGGGGGATTTCGATTACCTCTTCTGTGATGCAGTTTCCTTATAATGATCGAATCGTTAACTTATTGGACACACCTGGACATGAAGACTTCTCGGAAGATACGTATCGTACTTTAACCGCTGTAGATTCTGTGTTGATGGTCATTGATGGTGCTAAGGGGGTCGAGGATCGAACCATTAAATTAATGGATGTTTGTCGTTTACGAGACACTCCTATTTTGACCTTCATTAATAAAATGGATCGTGATATTCGTGATCCAATTGAGTTGCTTGATGAAGTGGAAGAAGTTTTAAAGATTAAAGCAGCACCCATTACTTGGCCTATTGGCATGAGTACTTTCTTTAAAGGTGTGTATAACCTGTACACCGATACTATTCATGTCTTTATTCGCGGTCGAGGTCATACTTTGATGGATGATATTCGTATTCAAGGTTTAGACTCTGATGAAGCTCGTGAGCATTTGGGTGATTTATACAACGACTTTGTTGATGAAATTGAGTTGGTTCGAGGTGCAAGCCATGAGTTTGATCTCGATGAATATTTGGCTGGACGTGTTACCCCTGTGTTTTTTGGAACGGCATTGTCGAATTTTGGTATTCGTGAAATGCTAGATGGGTTTGTTGAATGGGCTCCATCGCCAATGGGGAGAGATACCTTAACGCGTCATGTTGAAGCGAAAGAGGAGGCTTTCTCCGGTTTCATTTTTAAAATTCAAGCGAATATGGACCCAAAACACCGTGACCGTGTGGCGTTTATGCGTATTTGTTCTGGTACCTATCGAAAAGGTATGAAAATGCGTCATAGTCGTTTAGGTAAAGATGTAAAAGTAACCGACGCTGTGTCTTTTACCGCTGGAGACCGTGATAGCGTGGATGAAGCATGGTCTGGCGACATCATTGGTTTGCACAATCATGGAACCATTCAGATTGGTGATACTTTTACAGAGGGTGAAGACCTTAAATTCACAGGTATTCCTCACTTTGCTCCCGAATTGTATCGTCGCGTACGCTTAACCGATCCATTAAAAATGAAAGCGTTACAGAAAGGGCTTCAACAGCTTTCTGAAGAAGGATCGACTCAGTTGTTTATGCCACAACGTAATAATGAGTTGATTGTTGGTGCAGTAGGTCAGTTGCAGTTTGAAGTAGTTTCTTATCGCTTAAAAGATGAATACAAAGTGGAATGCCTTTATGAGGCGGTAAATGTAAACACCGCCCGTTGGGTTGAGTGTGACGATACGAAAAAATTCGAAGAGTTTAAGCGTAAATGTTACGACAACTTAGCAATTGATGGTGGTGGTCACCTTACGTATTTGGCTCAGACTCGTGTGAATCTAATGATGGCAGAAGAGAAGTGGCCAGAAGTGCGTTTTAGAGCAACAAGAGAGCACTAGCTTTTGCGTTATTGTTGCTTGAAATAAGTAAGAGCCTCTATACTTGACTAAATTACTGGGATAAGATTGTTTGATTCTAGTAAAACTAATTTAGGTAACAATTGTGGTTGTAGAAATGAGTGATGTTGAATCATCAGAACCTTTTGAGTTTACTTCTGCTGCGGCGTCAAAACTTAAGGCTTTGATTGAAGAAGAAGAAAACGAAAAGCTGATGTTACGTGTTTATGTAACGGGTGGTGGTTGCTCTGGCTTCCAATATGGCTTTACTTTTGATGATGAGTTTCAAGAAGACGATACATCTGTAAAGAAAGATGGGGTGACAATGGTTGTTGATCCCCTTAGCTTTCAATACTTAGTGGGTTCTGAAGTGGATTATAAAGAAAATTTAGAAGGGTCTCGTTTTACAGTGCAAAACCCAAATGCCACCACAACATGCGGTTGCGGTGCGAGCTTTAGTATATAGCATCTAACTGTACTGATTATTTGAATAGATCAATGATATTAAACCCTTAAAGGATGCGTCCTTTAAGGGGTTTTATTTCTGTTTTTTGTTTGGCCTAAATTTCAATATCAAAGTGTGAATTTAGATTGTCGTAGCGCTCATCGCCTTTCGTTGCCTCATGGTGCGTGTTTTTAATAGGCAAGATGTTTTCAATAAATATGGCTCCGACACTTTCATCTCCCATTATATGTAAACGCATCCGGCCATTTTGGATTCGCCAAATTCTTAACCCACTAATCAAAGCTGTGTTGTGTTTTTGTTGAGTGCGTATTGATTGGGTTGTGTCGGACAGAGCCCTTAGTTGGTCTGGTTCTCCATCCGCATCAAGTGCAAACTCCATAATCTGAGGCAATTCTGATAAAAATGACGATGTGTAGGGAGCAGGAGTGGTGCAAGTAGTGATCTGTGGTGAAAGCTGTGTATTGCCTAGGTGGGTTTCGGCAAAGAAACGGTTACAGTGAAGGATTACGGTAAATTCATGAATGGTATTATCTGAACACAAAATCGGCACGATTAGATTGTAGTGCAGCCCATCTGTATTTTTAGGTGGGTGTTTGTCTGAATAGAGGGGGGATGGTGACTTTTTTTCTACAGGAGGTGGCTGAATGATTAACTGCCAATCTTCGGTAATGCAGTCTAATTCATTAAGGGATGATACTAAGAATTGAGTTTGTGTAAGTTCTTCTATTGCCGTTTGCAAGATAAGTACGGTAACACTCATCTGGGCGGTAAGTGAGTACATACGTTTAGGTGTGAGAGTGAACTCTGTGCTGTAGTCTACTTGATCACTCAGCTCTAAGGATTCTTGGCTAACAGCGTTGTCTTTCCTAGGTGCATTTTTTAAAAAGTATTTTAACTCTTTCCTAGGACGCATTTTATTGACAGGGTCGATGAATATCATAATAAATGCACCTGCTACTTTTTTAATGTCAGATACAATGTTAACGGTACATAATCGCTCTAGTTGAGTTTTTTCTTTTCTAGGGAGGAATGTCGCTGAGCGGTGAAGCGCGGAGGTCGTTGAATTGATTTTTGGTTAGCTTAGCCCTATTGAATAAAAGTCGAATAGGGCTGTCGCAGTACAGGCCTGTCAAACTACTGGCGTTATCTGAGTAAATTAGACAATTTTGGATTTGGTTTTAGTGCTGCGCGATAAAGAAGTGCAACTTTACCGATTGTTTGAACAATTTCGCATTTCATTATTTTACTGGTTTGGTTGATTAGCTCGTCACGCATTTCGCGATCGACTATGCTATAACGTACTTTAATCAGTTCGTGGTCTTCTAATGCTCTGTCGATTTCTGCCAGTACGTTTTCGGTTAAGCCATTACCTGCAATCGTTACGACAGGATTAAGAGCATGACCAATTAAGCGATATTGCTTTTTTTGTACGTTTGTTACACTCATAGTTAAATTTTCTCATATTTAGTTGATCCTCTTTATTGGAGGCTTTCGAGGTTACGGGATATTATAGCGGAATATAATCTAATTTAGGTATTATGACATAGTGGCTAGATCAAAAAGTAGTGAACGTTGGATGAAAGAGCATTTCGACGATCAATATGTGAAAAAATCGCAACAAGATGGCTATCGTTCTCGAGCAAGTTTTAAGCTCTTGGAAATCAATGAAAAAGACAAATTGATTAAAGCAGGTATGAACGTTGTGGATTTGGGGGCGGCTCCCGGTGGGTGGTCTCAAGTTGTTGCAAAATTAATTGGCGATAATGGTATTATTGTTGCCTCAGATATATTAGAAATGGCGCCTTTGTCTGGAGTTCGCTTTGTTCAAGGCGACTTTACTGAAGAAGCTGTCTATGAAGAGATATTATCTGAAATAGGAGATATGAAAGCAGATCTTGTAATTTCAGATATGGCCCCCAATATGAGTGGTAATGCTGCTTCAGATCAGCCTCAGGCAATGTATCTTGTAGAGTTGGCACTTGAAATGGCGACAATGGTGTTAAGGCCCGGGGGAAATTTTCTAGTGAAGGTTTTTCAAGGGGCGGGGTTCGATGAATATTTAAAATCGATGAAATCAGAATTTGCTAGTGTCGTTACTCGTAAACCAGATGCTTCAAGGGCAAGAAGTCGTGAAGTGTATTTACTTGGAAGGCAATACAAAGGTTAATTTAATGTGATCCCGATTTTTTTGGGGTTTGATTCTAACCGTTAAGAGGTGTTCTCTTGAACGATATGCTTAAAAATATACTGTTGTGGTTGGTTATAGCCGCTGTGTTATTAACCGTGTTTAATAACTTTAATGCTACACCTGATACAAATCGCATAACTTATTCTGAGTTTGTGAAAGAAGTTCATGATGGACGAATTGCCAGAGTTATTGTTGATGGTTATACCATCAGTGGTAGTCGTACGAGTGGTGATACGTTTGATACGGTTCGCCCTGCGGCTTCTGATCCTAAAATAATGGATGATTTGTTAAGTAATAATGTCATTGTTGAAGGTCGTATGCCTGAGCAGCAAAGTATTTGGACTCAGTTGTTAGTTGCAAGCTTCCCTATATTAATTATTCTAGCGATTTTTATGTTCTTTATGCGTCAGATGCAAGGCGGTGGGGGGGGCAAAGGCGGCCCTATGGCATTTGGTAAATCAAAAGCCCGCTTATTACCTGAAGATCAAATCAAAACAACGTTTGCAGATGTTGCAGGTTGCGATGAAGCGAAAGAAGATACCAAAGAGTTAGTAGATTTCTTACGTGAGCCAAGTAAGTTTCAGCGCTTAGGTGGTAAGATTCCACGCGGTATTTTGATGTGTGGCCCTCCTGGTACTGGTAAAACATTGCTGGCGAAAGCCATTGCAGGTGAGGCAAAAGTGCCTTTCTTTACTATTTCTGGTTCTGATTTTGTCGAGATGTTTGTTGGTGTTGGTGCGTCTCGTGTACGCGATATGTTTGAACAAGCGAAGAAACATGCCCCGTGCATTATCTTTATTGATGAAATCGATGCTGTTGGTCGTAATCGTGGCTCTGGTATGGGCGGTGGTAATGATGAGCGTGAGCAAACATTGAATCAGTTATTGGTTGAAATGGATGGTTTTGAAGGTAATGAAGGCATCATTGTTATTGCCGCGACAAACCGACCGGATGTGTTGGATCCGGCTCTATTGAGGCCGGGCCGTTTTGACCGTCAAGTACAGGTTGGTCTGCCTGACATTCGCGGACGTGAACAAATTTTAAAGGTGCATTTACGTAAAGTGCCTTGTGATGATGATGTTGAACCAAAAAATATAGCTCGTGGTACGCCTGGTTTCTCTGGTGCAGAGTTGGCGAATCTAGTTAATGAGGCGGCATTGTTTGCGGCTCGTTCGAATCGTCGTGTTGTGAATATGGAGATGCTTGAGCTGGCCAAAGATAAGATTCTTATGGGTGCTGAGCGTAAGACCATGGTAATGAAAGAAGAAGATAAGTTGAATACGGCTTATCATGAAGCAGGTCATGCAATCATTGGTTATTTAATGCCTGAACATGACCCAGTTTATAAAGTAACGATTATTCCTCGTGGTCGTGCTTTAGGCGTCACTATGTATTTACCAGAAGAAGATAAGTACAGCATAAGCAAGCGTGGCTTAGAAAGCCAAGTGTGTAGCTTGTATGGAGGTCGTATCGCTGAGGAGATGATTCACGGCTTTGATGGTGTGTCGACTGGCGCATCGAATGATATTGAGCGAGCGACGAGTATTGCAAGAAATATGGTAACTAAGTGGGGCTTGTCAGAAACGCTTGGCCCATTTGCATACGAAGAAGACGATAATAATGGTGGTTTTATTGCTGCCCCGACGGGCAGTAAAGCAAATTATTTTTCTCCTGAAACGGGGAAGATAATAGATGCAGAAGTGCAGGGTATTATTAGTCGTTGTTACGCGAAATCCACTCAAATATTAGAAGACAATCGCAGTAAGCTAGATGTTATGGCTGATGCGCTTATGCAATATGAGACGATTGACGCGAAGCAGATTAAAGAAATAATGGATGGTAAAAAACCGTCTCCACCTGAAGGTTGGTCTGATCCTGTCGACAAGGATTCGGACGAAGGGGGAGAAGTTGTGCAAGAGGCGTCACAAAAAGGTAATTCTAGGGCTGATGAAGGCGCGGCTGATGGTGTTAACCCAGAGGTTTCTAATCCAGACAGTTCAACGCCTCCACCAAATGTGGCTAATATTACTGGTCATGAGCCTAAGTAGTAGTCAGTAGCAATGTGTTTTTAAGGTTGTCGCATGTCATTGATGCGTTTTGGGGATAAGTCGTTAGACTTATCCCTTCCTCATATTATGGGGATACTAAATGTCACTCCGGATTCGTTTTCTGATGGTGGGTTGTATTCAAATATTGATCGGGCATTAATGCATGTTGACTCAATGATTGAGGATGGTGCTACGATCGTTGATGTCGGTGGTGAATCGACTCGTCCGGGTGCTGCACTTGTTGGCTTATCGGAAGAGATTGATCGAGTAATACCTGTCATTGAGGCGATTAAGTCTCGCTTTGATGTGGTTGTGTCTGTTGATACGAGTCAAGCTGTGGTTATGACTGAAGCCGCATCAGTAGGAGCTGGGTTAATTAACGATGTGAGGGCTTTAGAGAAAAGTGGTGCTATGATCGCCGCCGCTGACGCTAAACTGCCTGTATGCTTAATGCATATGCAAGGCGCGCCTATGAATATGCAAGATAACCCAGTTTATGATTCTGTTGTGGATGAAGTTGTTGGGTATTTAGAAACGCGTGCCCAAGCTTGTATCGATTCCGGCATATTGTCAGAAAACATTATTTTAGACCCTGGTATTGGTTTTGGTAAATCCAAAGAACACAACTTTCAGTTATTAAATCAACTCAGAACACTGGTTAATAAAAAATGGCCTGTTTTGATTGGTGCTTCTCGTAAAACCTTGATTGGAGATGTTCTAAATAGGCCTGTTAATGAAAGGCTTTTTGGCACACTCGGTGTTCATGCATCAGCAATGGAGCGTGGAGCATCTATTTTTAGAGTTCATGATGTTAAGTCTCATGCAGACGTATTGACAATGATGTATCGAATTAAACAAGAGTCTTAGTATGCGTAAATATTTTGGTACGGATGGTATTCGCGGTAAAGTGGGTGAGGGTGTTATTACTCCTGAATTTATTTTGAAATTAGGCTGGGCTGCTGGGAAAGCGTTTAAAGAGCATGGTCAAAAGATTTTAATTGGTAAAGACACGCGCATTTCTGGTTACATGTTTGAATCCGCTCTTGAGGCTGGGATTGTGGCTGCTGGTGTGGATGTGCGTTTAGTTGGGCCTATGCCAACGCCTGCCATCGCTTACTTAACTCGCACCTTTCGTGCAAGTGCGGGCATTGTAATTAGTGCTTCTCATAACCCACATACAGATAATGGATTTAAATTTTTCTCTTCAGAAGGAACTAAGCTGTCAGATGAGCTTGAAGAGAAAATTGAATATTACCTTGAACAACCATTAGAGGTTGTTGAGTCAAGTTTAATCGGTCGAGCTAAACGTATAGATGATGCAGCGGGTCGATATATTGAGTATTGTAAAGGGACATTTCCTATTGGCCTGCAATTGTCGGGTTTAAAGGTGGTTGTGGATTGTGCTGATGGCGCAACCTATCATGTGGCTCCTCGGGTGTTTAACGAATTGGGTGCTGAGGTGATTGCAATAGGTGCTTCGCCAGATGGTTTTAATATTAATGAATACAGTGGTGCGACTAAGCCTGAGTTATTGCGGCAGAAGGTTGTATCTGAAAAAGCCGATATTGGTATTGCGTTAGATGGCGATGGCGACCGACTGATTTTGGTTGACAGAAATGGTCAGGTTCGTGATGGGGATGACATTCTTTATATTATTGCCATGCATTTAATGGCAACGGGTCGTTTTAGTGGTGGTGTTGTTGGTACTTTGATGAGCAATTTTGGTCTTGAACTGTCTTTTTCGAAAGAAGGCATTGGGTTCAGTCGCTCATCAGTTGGTGATAGATACGTTAATGAAAAACTTACTCAGCATGGATGGAGTTTGGGAGGAGAGACGTCTGGGCATATTGTATGTCGTTCTATTACGACTACTGGAGATGGCATTATTGCTGCCTTGCAGGTTCTTCAAGCTATGGTTGAGGAAGGTAAAGGTCTGGATGAGTTGTTAGTTGGCCTTACAAAATTCCCTCAGAAATTAAAAAATATCCGTGTTAAAAAACGCTTTGAACCAACAGAGGTGCTTGCTTTGCAAAAAGCAATTGCTGTAGCTAATGAAAGGTTGAATGGCTTAGGTCGTGTCTTGTTGAGGGCTTCAGGAACTGAGCCATTAATCAGAGTTATGGTCGAAGGCAGAGACGCGAATATGGTTGATGAATTGGTAGATTATCTTGTTAAAGAAGTTGAAATGGTGGTTGAATCGGATGACTAAACATCATCATTTTTAAAATGCTGTTAAGTAATGCTTGAAACTCATCGCGCCTTTCCTTAGAATGAGCGCCTCAAATTTAAGGGTGTTAAGATGGCTCGTAAGAAAATTATTGCAGGTAACTGGAAAATGAATGGTTCATTAGAGTCTAATGAAGCACTTTTGGAAGGTATTTTTGCGAAAATTGAGTCTAATAATTCCTTAGTGATTGTCTCTTCTCCGTTTCCTTATTTAGGGCAAGTGAGTGAGCTTATTAAAAAATCGCCAATATCTTTAGCTGCTCAGAATGTATCTCAATATGTTTCGGGTGCTTATACTGGTGAAGTTTCTCTTGAAATGCTGAAGAATTTTTCGGTTGAATATGTCTTAATTGGTCACTCTGAGCGACGTACTTATTATAACGAAACCGATTCTGTGATAGCGGAAAAAACAAAAGCCGTGCTTGAATCAGGTTTGAGGCCTATTTTATGCATTGGAGAAACGTTAGAAGAAAGGCAGTCTGAACAAACGTTGGATGTTTGTGCAAAGCAAATTGATGCTGTTTTAAATGCAGTTGATGTTTCAAGTTTTGAAAATATAGTTGTTGCTTATGAGCCTGTTTGGGCTATTGGTACTGGTTTATCAGCAACAGCTCAGCAAGCACAAGATGTGCACGAATTTATTAGAAAACACGTAGCAACTCATAATGCTAGTGTCGCTGAAAAAGTTCAAATCCTTTATGGTGGTAGCGTTAAAGCCGATAACAGTAAAGAACTGTTTTCAATGCCTGATATAGATGGTGCGTTGGTTGGTGGTGCTTCACTCATAGTTGACGAATTCGTTGGTATTATTAAGGCCGCAGGTTAATATAATGGAATCTTTAATTTTAATTGTTCACGTATTGGCTGCTATAGCGATTGTTGTTCTTGTGCTTCTTCAGCAAGGAAAAGGTGCCGATGCTGGTGCTGCCTTTGGTGGTGGTAGTGGTGCATCGCAAACTGTATTTGGCAGTCAAGGCGGAAGTAGCTTTTTTGGTCGTTTAACTGCGTTTTGTGCATTAGTGTTTTTCCTGACAAGCTTTGCGCTTGCTTTTGTAGCAAGTGAGAAAGCGGGTAATGTATCTGGCGCTGTGGACTTTATTCCTGTTGCGATTGAAAATACAGAGTCAGTAGATATTCCTCAACTTGAAACAAATCAAGTTAATGAAGGGTCTGATTTACCATCCGTAAATTAGGCATGTAGTAAATCTCTCGTGAAAAGAGAGCTGTGATGCCGATGTGGTGGAATTGGTAGACACGCCACCTTGAGGGGGTGGTGGCCTAAGGCTGTGCCGGTTCGAGTCCGGCCATCGGTACCATTTGTACAATTTCATTTTGTGTGTATAATGTCGCACAAGAATGAATGGCTTAAATGCAGTTAACGTTGTGTTAAGTGATTGTTGAATGAATAACATGAGTAAAATCTGTTATTTATGTTTATGAAGCTGATGATTTAATGAATTATTAGCGAATTAAGAGACCCCTTTATGGGGTTTTTTATTATCTGTACAGTGATAAATGGGCCTAGAGCCCGTTTTTTGTTTCTGAATTTAGCTCGTTTTCGGAGAAAGTGATTGTCTGGAAAATACACGGTTTTAGAAGATTTGATTCGCCCAGTCGTTGAAGGTTTGGGATACGAATTCTGGGGAATGGAGTACCTGGCTCAAGGTAAAGATTCTGTATTAAGGATTTTCATAGAAACAGATCAAGAGAGTGGTATTGGCGTTGAAGATTGCGCCAAGGTGAGCCGTCAAGTGAGCTCTATCTTAGATGTTGAAGACCCTATTACAGGAGAGTATAACCTAGAGGTTTCCTCTCCGGGTCTTGATCGACCTTTATTTAATTTGAGTCAATATGAAAAATACATTGGCTCCATCATATCGCTTCGTTTACGCGTTCCATTTGACGGTAGACGGAAATTTAAAGGGCAATTAACGGCTCTAGAAAATGATGACGTTGTCGTTCGTGTTGATCAAGAAGAATACCTATTGCCAATCGATTTAATTGAAAAAGCAAATTTGGTTCCACAATTTTAATAATTAACTTTTTTAAGAGAGGCTGAAAGAATGAGTAAAGAGATTCTTTTGGTGGTTGAAGCTGTTTCAAATGAAAAAGATGTGCCTAAGCAAGTCATTTTCGAAGCCGTTGAAATCGCCCTTGCAAGTGCGGCAAAACGTCGTTTTACAGACGAAGTGTTTATTCGAGTGTCTATTGATCAGCGTACGGGTGATTATAAAACGTTCCGTCAATGGTCAATTGTTGCTGATGAGGACTATTCTGATCCGGTAAATGAATTAACGATTGATGATATGGAAGAGCGTAATCTTCCTATTCTTATCGGTGAATTCTATGAAGAAGAAATCGAATCTGAATCTTTTGGGCGTATTGCTGCTCAAACAGCAAAACAAGTTATCGTACAAAAAGTACGCGAAGCTGAACGTGCAAAAATGGTGGCTCGATACGCTGAAAAGGTTGGTCGTTTAGTTCATGGGCAAGTCAAAAAAGTTACCCGTGATAGCCTAATTGTTGATTTAGGTGAAAATGCTGAAGCGGTTATTCCTAAAGATCAGTTGATTGGTCGTGAGACATTCCGAATTAATGATCGTGTTCGTGCTTTGCTATTAGAAATTAGAGATGAGGGCCGTGGTGCTCAGCTTATTCTAACTCGTAATCAGCCCGCCTTCTTAATTGAACTTTTCCGTTTGGAAGTACCAGAAGTTTCAGAAGAAGTTATTGATATTCGCGGTGCTGCACGTGATCCAGGATTACGTGCAAAAATTGCAGTTAAAACAAATGATCGCAGAATCGATCCAATTGGTGCTTGTGTAGGCATGCGCGGTGCGCGTGTTCAAGCGGTATCAAATGAAATGAATGGCGAGCGTGTTGATATTGTTCTATGGGATGATAATCCAGCTCAATTGGTTATCAATGCAATGGCGCCTGCTGAAGTTGATTCCATTGTCATTGATGAAGATGCACATTCAATGGATGTGGCGGTGAATGCAGATAACTTAGCTCAGGCTATTGGTCGTAATGGTCAAAATGTTCGATTGGCTTCTGCTTTAACTGGTTGGACATTAAATGTCATGACGAGTGAAGATGCGGTTGCTAAACAGCAAGAAGAGTCGAATAAACTCGTTGATTTGTTTATACAACATTTAGATATTGAAGATGATTTGGCTGAACAACTTGTTAGTGAAGGCTTTGCTACATTAGAAGAAATTGCTTATGTGCCAATGGAAGAAATGCTTGATATTGATGGTTTTGACGAAGACTTAATAAATGAGTTACGTACAAGGTCAAAAGAAGCACTTCTTAATATCGCGCTTCAAGCTGAAGAACAGTTAGACGGCGCAAAACCCGCTGCTGACCTTCTTGAAATGGAAGGCATGGATAATCATCTAGCACTTGTTTTAGCATCAAAAGGTGTTATTACAATGGAAGATTTGGCAGAGCAGTCTGTTGATGATTTGATCGATATTGAAGAAATGAGTGAAGAAAAAGCTTCTGTATTAATCATGACAGCACGCGCACCTTGGTTTGCGGAATCCGAATAATCTGAGTAGAGGGGGAACTTAATGACAGTTCAAACCGTAAAATTACTATCAGAGCTGGTAAAAACACCAGTAGAGAAGCTACTTACTCAGATGAAGGAAGCTGGTCTTCCTCATTCGAGTGGTGAGCAAGAAGTGTCTGACGTTGAAAAACAGGTACTATTAAATTATTTGAAGCGTTCACATGGTGAGCATGACGAAGGTTCACAACGTATTACATTACAACGTAAAAAAACCAGCACATTAAAGGGCGGTGATAACAAGACAGTAAATGTTGAAGTTCGTAAGAAACGCACCTATGTTAAACGTAATGAAGGCGACGAAGATATTCAACAGGAATTGTTGGCGCAGCGACAAGCTGAAGAAGTGCGTATCTTAGCTGAAGAGCAAGCTCGCAAAGAGGCAGAGCAAAAAGCAGAGGCAGAGAAAGTGGCGGAAGCGGCTGCGAAGGCTGAAGCAGAAGAACGAGCTAGACTTGAGGCCGAAAAAGCAAAAGCTAACTCTCAATCTCAAGTAAGAAATGCACCGGAGATGTACATTTCCAAAACAGGAGCGGACGAGCCCGTGGAAACAGTTAAAAAATCTAAGCCAGCACCTAAAAAAGTAAGCGCGCCAACCGGAGGCAATGATTCGGCTTCTAAGGCTAAAAAAGGCCCAGCGAAGCAGGATAAGTCAAAAGGGCGTTATGACAATAAACGTTCCAACAAGGTTGATCTGTCTCGTGATGACGAGTTTGGTCGGCGAGGTGGTAAGCTAAAGCGTAAAAAGCCAGTTAAACAGGAACATGGTTTTCAAAAACCAATAGCACCAATTATTCATGAAGTTGCTATTCCTGAGAGTATTACAGTTGCAGACCTTGCTGAAAAAATGTCTGTTAAGGGTGCTGAAGTTATCAAGGTTATGTTCAAAATGGGTGCAATGGCAACCATTAACCAAACCATTGATCGTGATACAGCGACATTAATAATTGAAGAAATGGGTCATACTGTAAAACTAATCGATGAGAATGCCGTTGAGAACGACATGATCGAAGCGATTGATTACGAAGGTGAATCTATTAAAAGAGCGCCTGTTGTGACTGTTATGGGTCATGTTGACCACGGTAAGACATCGTTACTTGATTATATTCGTACAACTCGTGTAGCAGCAGGTGAGTCTGGCGGTATTACACAACATATTGGAGCCTACCACGTAGAAACACCTCATGGCATGGTTAGTTTCCTAGATACGCCTGGGCATGCTGCCTTTACGGCCATGCGTGCACGTGGTGCTAAAGCAACGGATATTGTTATTCTTGTTTGTGCTGCAGATGATGGTGTCATGCCGCAAACTGAAGAAGCCATTCAGCATGCCAAAGCTGCTGACGTTCCGATGGTTGTTGCAATCACTAAAGTTGATAAAGAAGGTGCAGACCTTGATCGTGTTAAGAATGAACTAGTTGCAAAAGAAGTGGTTCCTGAAGAATGGGGTGGCAACATTCAGTTCATTGGTGTATCTGCCAAAACAGGGGAAGGTATTGATGCGCTTTTAGAAGCGGTTTTACTTGAATCTGAAGTTCTAGAGTTAACAGCTGTTCCAAGCTCTCCAGCAAAAGGTGTTGTTGTTGAATCTCGCTTAGATCGTGGTCGTGGTTCAGTGGCGACTCTGTTAATTCAGAATGGTACTTTGAATAAAGGTGATATCGTTCTAGCTGGTCTGCAGATGGGGCGTGTTCGAGCTTTACTTGATGAGAACGGCAAGCCAATTTCAGAGGCTGGCCCATCGATTCCTGTGGAAATTCTTGGTTTAGATGGTACTCCTGAAGCCGGTGAAGAATTTATTGTTGTTGCGGATGAGCGTAAGGCTCGTGAAGTAGCTAATTTCCGCCAAGGTAAGTACCGCGAAGTGCGTTTTGCTCGTCAACATTCTGCGAAGCTTGAGAATCTTTTCTCTGAAATGGGTAAAGGTGATGTTCGTACTCTAAATGTTGTCATTAAGGCAGATGTACGAGGCTCTCTAGAGGCGTTAATTAAATCCCTAAATGATTTAAGTACTGATGAAGTTCGTGTAAATATCATTTCTAATGGTGTTGGTGGGATCACAGAAACAGACGCTTCTTTGGCCTTGGCTTCTGGTGCGGTTATTTTCGGCTTTAATGTACGTGCTGATGCATCGGCGAAGCAATTGATTGAACGTGAGAGTGTCGATTTACGTTATTACAGCATTATCTATAACATTATTGATGATGTTAAATCCGCTCTATCCGGTATGTTATCTCCAGATCTGCGTGAAGAAATCCTTGGTACGGCTGAAGTGCGTGATGTGTTCCGTTCTCCTAAGTTTGGTCTAATTGCGGGTTGCATGGTATTAGATGGTACGGTTTATCGTAATAAGCAAATTCGAGTATTACGTGATAACGTTGTTATCTATGAAGGCGAGCTTGAATCTTTACGTCGTTTTAAAGATGCTGTTAATGACGTTCGTCAAGGTATGGAATGTGGTATCGGCGTTAAGAATTACAACGATGTAAAAGAAGGCGACAAAATCGAAGTCTTTGAAACCATCGAAGTGGCTCGTACGCTTTAATAGGATTAGATCATGGCAGGCGAATTTAGTCGTACTAGTCGGATTGGTGACCAACTCCAAAAGGAGTTGGCCTCTATTATACAATTCGAAGTAAAAGACCCAAGGCTAGGTCTAGTGACAATTAATGAAGTCAGAGTAGCGAAAGATTTAGGATACGCTGATATTTATTACACTGTATTGGGAATGGATGACAAGCCAGATAAGCTAGCAGGTAATCAAGCGGCTTTAGACAGCGCAAAAAACTTCTTGCGTCGTCGTTTGGCTCAAGAAGTAAAATTACGTATTATGCCCCATTTGCGTTTTCATTATGATAATAGTGTTTTAAATGGAGCTCGAATGTCTGCTCTAATTGATGAAGCGGTTCGTGCTGATAATAAACATGAAAACAGTAATGATGAGTAAGTAGCTAAATGGCAAAAACTGAATGGCGAACCGTTAATGGTATTGTGCTATTAAACAAACCTTTAGGCCTTAGTTCTAACCAAGCATTACAGCGAGTTCGGCGCTTATTTCGAGCTGAAAAAGCAGGGCATACCGGTGCGCTAGATCCTCTAGCAACCGGTATGCTTCCTCTTTGCTTTGGTGAGGCAACTAAGTTTTCACAATTTCTTTTAGATTCAAATAAACGTTATTTAACTCGCATTTCTTTAGGTATCCGTACGACAACGGGTGATCGGGAGGGCGACGTTTTGACTCGTCAACATGTTGACCCTATTTCTGATGATGATTTAAATGTTTTTCTAGATCGTTTTCGTGGTGATATTGAACAAATCCCTCCTATGTATTCCGCTTTAAAGCATGAAGGTAAGCCTTTATATGAATATGCAAGGCAAGGGATTGTGCTTGAAAGAAAGCGTCGATCTGTTCATATTCGTGATTTAACCCTTGTTGAAAGAAACGAAAATTCATTAACGTTGGATATTTCGTGTTCAAAAGGAACTTATATTAGAACCATTGGTGAAGATATTGGTGAAGCACTTGGGTGTGGAGCTCATCTTGATAGTTTACATCGTATTTCAAGTGCTTCGTATCAGCCTGAAAAGATGATGACGTTAGAAGAGTTTGAGTTTGTATTAGAAGAAGGAGGTGAAGATGCTCTAGATCAATGTCTTCTGCCTATGGATTCAGCCGTAGATTATCTTGCTCCTCTCTATCTGTCGGAATCACAAACGCGTGATATGTTATTTGGAAGGTCTGTATCTATCGAAGAAGAATACGAAACAGGGAGTCTTGTTCGTTTATTTTCGCAAAATAACCGTCGTTTTCTTGGTCTAGGTTCGATAAGTGGTTTTATAATTAAGCCTCATCGTTTGATTAATACCAGTGAATTGACATAAACATAGTGATATAATGCCAGCCTTAGGATGCCTGAAAATATGCTCGGTCACCCTATATATTTAATAGCATATTATAATTGGAGATAAGATTATGGCTTTAACTGCAGAAGCAAAAGCAGCATTAGTAAAAGAGTTTCAAGTCGCTGAAGGTGATACTGGTTCACCAGAAGTTCAAGTTGCATTGTTGACTAAGAACATCGAAGGTCTACAAGGCCACTTTAAAGCTCATATCCATGATCATCATTCTCGTCGCGGTTTGATCCGTATGGTAAACCAACGTCGTAAATTGTTGGATTACCTAAAGCGTAAAGATGCAGCACGTTATACTGGTTTGATTAAAAAACTGGGTCTACGTCGCTAAGACTTGAGAAAAGGCCATAGTTTTACTATGGCCTTTTTTTATTAGATCTCCCAGAGGGCAGCCTGTACTTCATATTGTTTTTTCATCGAAACGTTGAGAGTTCGATTATTACAAAAGAAATAATTTGAGTACTGGCTTAAAAAGATTGTCTTTGGGAGCAATACATTTAATTTTTTAAAAGGAATATGTGTGAGTATTACGACAAAAACTTTTCAATTTGGTAGCGATACTGTTGTTTTAGAAACAGGTCGAATTGCACGTCAAGCAACAGGTGCAGTTCTTTGTACGATTGGCGATGCACAGGTGCTTGCTACTGTCGTTGGCGCTAAATCAGCAAAACCGGGTCAAGATTTTTTCCCGCTGTCTGTTCATTACCAAGAACGTGCTTACGCGGTAGGTAAAATTCCAGGTGGTTTCTTAAAGCGTGAAGGTCGTCCTTCCGAAAAAGAAACACTGACCTCTCGTCTAATTGATCGCCCAATTCGTCCATTGTTCCCTAAAGGGTTCATGAATGAAGTTCAGGTTGTTTGTACTGTTATGTCTACAAACACGAATCTAGATGCTGATATTGCGGCAATGATCGCAACGTCTGCAGCATTAACAATATCTGGTATTCCATTTAATGGGCCTATTGGTGCGGCACGTGTTGGTTTTAATGATGAGTCTGGTTATGTTTTAAACCCAAGTTACAGCGATTTAGACTCTTCGTTATTGGATATGGTTGTTGCTGGTACTAAAGATGCTGTCTTGATGGTTGAATCCGAAGCTCAAGAACTCACTGAAGATGAAATGTTAGGTGCGGTTTTGTTTGCTCATAAAGAGATGCAAGTCGCCATTTCTGCTGTTGCTGAATTTGCTGCCGAAGCGGGTAAGCCTCGTTGGGATTGGGAAGCTGAAGCTGCGAATGTTTCTTTAACAGATGCATTGGCAACGGGCTACGCTTCTCAAATTGAAGAAGCTTATGGCATCAGTGAAAAAATGTCTCGCTATACGAAGCTTGGTGAAGTACGTGATGCGGCTGTTGCTGCATTGGTTACTGAAGAAGGCGAATTCACTGAAGCGGATGTGACAGGTGCTTTTTCTAAATTAGAAAAACGTATCGTTCGTCGTCGTGTTATTGATGGTCAACCTCGTATTGATGGCCGTGATAATAAAACAGTTCGTCCAATCAAGGTTGAAGTTGGTCTGTTAAGCAAAACACACGGTTCTTCTTTGTTTACGCGTGGTGAAACTCAATCCATCGTTACTTGTACCTTAGGGACTAGTCGTGATGCACAAATGACAGACGGTTTAATTGGAGAAAGTAAAGACAGCTTTATGTTGCACTATAACTTCCCTCCATATTCTGTTGGTGAGTGTGGCCGTATGGGCGGCGTTGGCCGTCGTGAAATTGGTCATGGTCGCTTAGCTCGTCGCGGTGTTCAAGCTGTATTGCCAAGCGAAGATGAATTTCCATACACTATTCGTGTTGTTTCTGAAATTACAGAATCGAATGGCTCAAGCTCAATGGCCTCTGTATGTGGTGCGAGTTTATCTATGATGGATGCAGGTGTTCCGCTTAAAGCGCCTGTTGCTGGTATTGCGATGGGTCTTATTAAAGAAGACGATGGCTTTGCTGTATTGACGGATATCTTGGGCGATGAAGATCATCTAGGTGATATGGACTTTAAAGTGGCTGGTACTTCTGAAGGTATTACAGCACTTCAAATGGACATTAAAATAGAAGGCATTAATGAAGAGATTATGGACATCGCGTTGATTCAAGCGCGTGACGCTCGTATACATATCCTTCGTGAAATGGCGACTGTTATTGGTTATGCGCGCCCTGAAGTTTCACCGAATGCGCCATCTATGGCCAGCATTAAAATTGATCCTGAAAAAATTCGTGATGTTATCGGTAAGGGCGGCGCAACAATCCGTTCTATTACAGAATTAACTGGCGCATCAATCGATCTTGATGATGACGGTACCGTACGTATTTTTGCTGCTGATAAAGCTTCTTCTGACGCTGCGCTTGTTCGTATCTACGAAATTACGGCTGAAGCTGAAGTTGATAAGATTTACAAAGGCACGGTTGCTCGTTTAGCCGAGTTTGGTGCTTTTGTTAATATTTTACCTGGAAAAGACGGGTTGGTTCACATCTCTCAAATCGCTGATGAACGCATTCGTGCTGTTTCGGATTTCTTGAAAGAAGGCCAAGAAGTTATTGTTAAAGTCTTGGATGTTGATGCACGTGGTCGTATCAAGCTTTCTATGAAAGACGTAACTGAAGAAGAGAAAGTGGCTTTTGCCGCGGCAGAGTAAGTACTGTTCTTGAATAATGTAAAGGCATCAATATGTTTATATTGATGCCTTTTTTGTGATTTGCTGTTAGCCTTTTCAATGATATTAATTGTTTTAGTATATTTTTAGGAGAAAAACAATGGCTCGAAATATGAAAGCAACGCTTGCAACTGTGTTTTGTGGTGCCTTGATTTTAGCTGGTTGTAGCTCTACACCAGATAAAGCGTCGATAGCAGAGTGTTTGTTTGCAGATGGATCTAATAGGGAAGCGCCTGCATGGGTTTGTGGTGCGCCAATTGAGGGTGTGGAGTTATCAGCTGTGGGTTATAGTGATAAATCGGGTGCTGGTCCTAATTTCATGAAACAAATGGCTTCGACAGCAGCTCGTGTAGAACTGGCACAAGTGCTAAGTTTAGACATCGAAAATATGATTAAGCAGTATGCTGAAACGACAGGTGCAGGTGACTTGGAAACCGTTGATCGTGTAAACACGGCGGTAACGAAACAAATCACCAATCAAACCTTAATAGGTTCTAAAATTATTCGACAAATGCCTACGCCAAGCGGTGGTATTGTTGTATTGGTGGGTTTAGATCCTGCAGGTGTGGATTCTATTGCCAAAGAGCTATTAAGAACGTCAATGAATAATGAACAAGCCTTGTTTCAAAAGTTTCAAGCTGAAAAGAGTTTTGATGAATTAGCCGATGAAATTGCAAAGCGTCGTCGATAGCTGAAAAAAGAGTAAACCATACCTACTATGGTTTACTCTTTCTTATCGAAATGAAAGGCCATTGTGACTTGAATTCAAGTTACATTATGCCTTTAAAATCGTGTTTATATACAGTTTTTCAACTTTGTCTCTCGCCCATTGCGTGCGTCGTAAGAATTTTAAACTAGACTTAATGCTAGGGTCTTTGATAAAGCAATTGATTGGCACATATGAGGCCATACCTTCCCACCCCAATGTGTGTTCAAGCTCAGTTAGGATTTGTTCAAGCTTTATTCCGTGTAATGGATTATTTTGTTGTGACATAAAGAGGTCTATTCTATTGTTTTGTGAAACTTATCTTAAAAACAAGTTTGACTATGTGAAACAAACAAATCAAATTTTGAACATAATTTTCTATTCTAGTTTTGTTCTTCTTTTTGGGTGCAGCGCTCAAAATGCGGTGGAGAGCAGTCTCGAAAGCTACATTAATGATCTAAATCGGTCTGTTTGGGTTGATATTCGTATCAAAGAACCGTCACTTGATTTGTTACCAATACCGTCTGTAAGAGATAGAAGATTCGAATTGGCTCAGTTTGATATTGGAATACTGGATTTTTTATCATTGCAACAGTGTGATGTTGGTGCAGTTGTTGGCCATAAAAATAGTATTTTAGGCAAAGTGATGCCAGACAGCCAGCGTTTATTGTATGAATTGAATTTAATTCGAGCGATTGATTCCTGTCATATCGAGTCTGACTCTTTGAGGTCGGAACTGTTTGCTGCTCGAAATGTGAAAAAAAGTGAGTTGATCAAAGCGTTTTCAAATAGTTTGTGGGCAGGAAGAGAGAGCAGTGCGTTTTTTAGCTTATCTAATGGTCTTATTTCTATGTCTCCCGACAGATCCTCGTTTACCCTACTACAAAATTCACTCAATTATTTAGCTGGACTAATGAGTAATTTACATCATGTTCCGAAGGTTTCATCTAATAGTCTAGAAGGACATTTTCAAAACATTTATGAAAGCGAGTATGCTGGGAAGTTGCTTCTTACTCTGTTGATGTTAACGAAGAAATTGAATGACGTATCGGAAGGTTTAGAATCTATTCATGTTTCAGGTGAGTTTTGCGATAAACCGATTCAATTTTTAAAGCAGCAATTTAAAGCCCATTATCTTAATAAAATACAGCCCTATATGGCGAGGGTAAACAGTGTTGCATTTCGAGTCTTACCGGTAATAAATCAATTTAAAGCCCAAACACAGCCGTTGACGGGGAGTTTTAATGATTTCTTGGCTCAATGGTCAATGACATCGTCATCTTCTAAGTGGAAAGCGTATCAAGAAGCTTCTAAAAGGCATGCTCTTTCTTGGAATGGATTGTTTCAAAAGTGCAGTGTTACATTAAATCAAGTGATCAATAAGGCAGAGGAATAATCCTTCAAATGGCTAAGCTTTTGTTGGTGGTAATAGAGAGTCGATACTTTTAACAGGGTCGTACTCTAGCCCTGTACCTGCTGCTAAAGGCTCCTCTCCTAACGCTTTTAGCAGAGCAATGTTCGCTTCAGGGTTGATGGAGATATTATGGGAAAAACTGATAGGTCGATTTACCGCGTGAACCTCTTGATGAGTGAGAGTGTCAGGTGTGTTTTGAATGGATGGACCTGGTTGTGAAAATAGACTCATCATTAATGCGAATTGAGCGTTGCCAGATACAGATTTACCCTTTTGGGTAGCCTGTGTAATCTGTACTTCAGCAACGTCTCTAATATTCATCTTATCCGCATAGTTTATTGATATGCCTATATTATCGAGCTAAATGAAGAATTCTTTAGCTTTCCACCTATCTCGTTTTAATATAAAAGAGAAAGATTTCTATCTGCTTAAAATTGGGTGTTATTATCTATCGTATTATGGTTTAAGGATAATGTGAGACCTTTGCATGATTACTACGCTTGCTAATACTTTGCTAAAAACAGACTTAAAATGCTCATTTATAACTCATAAAGTCCGCTTTTTCGTCTGCTTTTGCCTCGTCTTATCGTTGCTCATGACTTCGTGCAAAGGTCTCAATGTAATTTAACGGTGTTTTTGAGTGTGTTATCAAAGAATAAAAAGTCTTTTCAGCTATAAGTGATAGATAAGTTGCCGTTAGAGATTTAGAATTGTACTTAGTTCAGATGAAAGCATTGTCATTTCTACCCTCTATATAAAAGTGGATTTAAGTTCATGCATGATATACAACTGTTGATTGAAAACGTGAGAGAGAACGAGCGAATTGCTCTGAAGTTCTTTGAAATCGAACGTTGTATCTTATCGATTGGCCGTTGTGATCAATTTGTTTCTACTTTGACTAGGGAGGTTCAAAAGCAATTCAACGTTCCCTATGTTTGGATTAATTTAATAAACGAATCGCCTCTATCTCATGTTATTGAAAGTCTTGAAAAAACAACAGACCTTAAAGACAGAGTATTGTTTACTCGACGTAGCGTAATCGTTGATATTATTAAGTCCTCTAATAAAACCATTCTCATCAATGAAGGTATCCATGCTTGCAAAGAAATTATTCCTTCATCTTACCGTGATGTAGTGAGTTCTGTTGCTATTTCGCCATTAACTATTGATGGTGCATTAGTTGGGCTTTTTTGTCAGGCAGATGCCAATGCAGACCGTTATAACCCAGGAACAAAAGATACATTCCTTCTTGACCAATTGGCGATAAAAATTTCTATTTGTTTAAGTAATGTTACCGCTAGAGAAAAGCTTGAGTATTTAGCAACGAGAGATCCTTTGACGGGGCTTTTGAATCGTCGTCAGCTTGAACTGATGCTAGAGAGGGAGTTTACTCGGTCAAAACAAACTGGCCGTGACTTGACGGCTATTTTTATTGACTGCGATGCATTTAAAGCAATTAACGATACCTTAGGTCATAACTGCGGTGATGAAGTGTTAGAATACATTGCGAGACGCTTGCTAAAGCATGTTCAGAAACAAGGGCTCGCTTTTCGTTTTGCTGGTGATGAGTTTGTTTTCGTATTGCCTGGGAAAAGCTTAGAACAAGCGTTGCAAGTTTCCGAATCCTTACATAATTATTTACAGTCCAACCCTCTTCGTTACAAAACAAACTTAGTTTCTATTACCGTCAGTTATGGCGGGGCAAGTGTCAATTCGGATAATCCTGGGTCTTATAAGCAATTATTAAAACTTGCTGATGAGCGCCTTTATAACTACAAAAATAATAGAAAAAGAAGTGTGCCTACCAAAGTTCTTAAATTTTTGAATAGAATACGCTGATTTGTAATTTAATTACAAAATGAAAGTGTTTATATTGTATTTAGAGTATTTTCGAAGTCATTTTTGTTGTAAAATTTCATTAAATTATTCAAGGTCCTATATATGTCTCATGCCTTAATTGCGGATTTAGGTGGAACAAATGCACGGTTTGCTGTTGTTTCTCTTAATGAGTATCAGCCTCAGAAAGTAGAGGTATTTGCTTGTAATGAGTTTGACTCTTTTTTTTCGGCAGCATCTCAGTATTTGGATGTGTGTTCTTTATCTATTAAGGATCTTGATGCTGTTGTTTTGGCAATAGCGGGTCCTGTAAATCAAGAAATTATCAAGTTTTCAAATAACCCATGGAGCTTTACGAAAAAAGACATAGAGTCATTTTTTGGTGAAACAGTACAAGTTGCTTTGTTAAATGATTTTGATGCAATTGGTTATTCGTTAGATGTACTTTCAACGAATGAATACATCCAAATTGGAGAAGGCCAACCGGTCGATGCAATGTCTCCAGCATGGGTAGTTGGCCCCGGAACTGGATTGGGTGTTGCTTGTGTTGTGCCGCAAACTAATATTAATCTTATTTTACCCGGTGAAGCTGGGCACGTTGATGTTGCAAGTTGCACACCACAAGAAGATTACATACTAGCATTCCTACGTGAGCGCCATGGCCGTGTCTCGGCAGAAAGAGTGCTGTCTGGTATGGGATTGGAAAATATTTATGAAGCTTTGGCGAAACGCTCAGGCATTGATCAAAGGTTGTCCGCTAAAGAAGTCGGCGATGCATTTTTAAATCAAGACCCATTGGCCTGTGCCGCTTTTGAGCAATTCTTTATGTATTTAGGGCGAGTTGTCGGCGACCTAATTTTAAATGTCGAATCTCGTGGCGGTGTGTTTATTGCTGGAGGAATTGTGCCTAGGTATTTGGCGCAATTTCAAGCCAGTAATTTTCGACAAGTTATGCAAGAGAAAGGCAGGATGTCTGATTTTGTAGGTAACATTCCTGTATTTGTAATAACAGCAGAGTATCCGGGTCTAATGGGATGCGCTAATTATGCGTCTTATTTAGCTGCTGAATAGTTTAATTTATATTTTAATGGTTTGTCGTAAACGCTTAATTTTTCGGAGAAAATAATGAATAAGTCCAGTTTAAAAGCCTGCGACGTTGTGATTTTTGGCGGAGGAGGCGATTTAGCAATGCGTAAGTTGCTACCTGCACTGTATCATCTTGATATGGATGGCTTGCTAGCTCCAACAACGCGTATTATTGGCGCTTCTCGAAGAGAGTTAACGGCGGAAGAGTATCAGCTTAAAGTTCGCACTGCGTTAGATGAATTTGTACCATCGAGTGTTGGTGATAATGATACATGGCCTCGTTTTAAAGAGCGTTTAAATTATGTCTCTGTTGATGCTCAAGAAGTGTCAGATTTCGCGCGATTTAATGATAATGGCGTTGGGAGTGATGGTCGTGATGTTGTGTTTTACTTGGCAACTTCTCCTGATTTGTTTGGGTCTATTTGTTCATCTTTAGCTACTCATGGATTGAATCAAGACAGAATGCGAGTGGTGCTAGAAAAGCCGTTAGGTCGAGATTTGGTTTCTTCTAGAGCAATCAATACGGAAGTAATGCAAAATTTCAGTGAGCCACAAGTGTTCCGTATTGACCATTATTTAGGAAAAGAGACGGTTCAAAACCTATTGGCTATACGTTTTGGTAATACATTGTTTGAGCCTTTATGGGACAGTGCGCATATCGATAATATTCAAATTACGGTTTCTGAAATGGTTGGTGTTGAAGGGCGTTGGGGTTATTACGATAAAGCTGGCGCTTTGAGAGACATGGTACAAAACCATCTTGTTCAGTTATTGTGTCTTGTTGCGATGGAACCCCCCAGCCGAATGGATGCGGATTCGGTTCGAGATGAAAAAATTAAAGTGTTAAAAGCATTGCGCCCTATTTCTGGTGCAAATGCGTATAACAAGACGGTTCGAGGGCAGTATGCGAAAGGCGTAGTGAATGGAAAATCGGTTCAGGGGTATTTTGATGAAGAGGGGAGTAATCCTGAATCAAGAACTGAAACCTTTGTCGCTTTAAGGGCTGATATTGATAATTGGCGTTGGGCCGGTGTGCCTTTCTATCTGAGAACTGGGAAGCGTTTAGGGCAACGCTACTCGGAAATTGTTATTCAATATAAAGCCGTACCGCACAGTATTTTTCGCGACGAGAGTAATCGCCAGTTACAGAGAAATCAGTTGATTATTCGACTTCAGCCAGAGGAAAAAATCTCGTTAACCGTAATGAATAAAGTGCCTGGTGCGAGTGAGGGTATGAACCTTCAGCCTGTCGATTTAAACTTGAGTCTTACTGAAGCGTTTCAAAATAAACGTAGTCCAGAGGCCTATGAGCGTCTATTACTGGATGTAATGCGTGATGATGCAACGTTGTTTATGCGTTATGACGAAGTTGAAGCAGCATGGAAATGGGTAGATGGCATTATGAATGCTTGGAAGCAAACCAGTGAGCGTCCAAAAGAATACGCTTCTGGTTCATGGGGCCCCGCAGCCTCTATGGCGTTACCGATTAAAGACGGAAAAAATTGGCACGATTATTAAGTGAAGTATTTTTACTTAAATTATCCAACTATTATTAGGACTATGGTATGACGACTTATCTAACCCCTGAACAAGTAATGACAGCAACTTCGGTTGTTCCGGTTATCGTTGTTGATAATGTTAAAGAAGCTGTAGAGCTTGGTAAAGTTCTCGTTGCTGGAGGCGTTCCTGTTTTAGAGGTGACGCTACGTACATCAGTGGCTTTAGAGGCTATTACGGCTTTACGCAAAGAAGTGCCTGAGGCGATTGTTGGAGCAGGAACAGTTTGTAGTCGTGAACAGTATATTCAGGCAATCGAAGCGGGTTCTCAGTTTATTATTAGTCCAGGTATGACGCCTGATTTACTGTCAGTTGGCAAAGAGTATCCAGTCCCATACCTACCTGCTGTAGCAACAATTTCTGATATTTTATTAGGAATGGAATACGGTTATGATTATTTTAAATTCTTCCCTGCTGAGGTGAATGGAGGCGTCAAAGCGTTGAAAGCGTTTGGTGGTCCTCTACCAAATATTCGTTTTTGTCCAACGGGTGGAATTGGCGCGAAGAATTACCAAGATTATTTGGCTCTTCCTAATGTTTTGTGTGTTGGTGGGTCTTGGATTGTGCCGACAGATTTAGTGAAAGCCGAAAAATGGGATGAAATTACCGAGCTAGCGAAATCAGTAAGCAACGGATGATCTAAGATAAATTTATTATTAAAAGCCTTCTAAATTAAATGTTTAGAAGGCTTTTTTGTGTTTATAGGTTTTCTTCTGCAAATTCTGCTAATCGGCTTCTTTCAATGCCATTTACGTGCATAACACTGGCATAATTAAATGCTTTGCAGTTCTCGACTATATAGGTGAGGCCTGATGTGAGTGGGTTTATGTACTTGTTATCTATTTGGGCTAGGTTACCAAGTACGATTATTCGAGAGTTGGAACCTACTCTAGTAATAATGGATTTGAGCTGAAATTGAGTGAGTCCTTGTGCCTCGTCAATGATAATCAGAGCGTTGTTAAAAGACCTTCCTCGCATAAAGTTTAATGATTTAAATTGGATGTTTGCTTTTTGTTTGACATAGTCAATACTGCTAAAGGAGTGCTCATCTGCTCCATGTAAAATTTCTAAGTTATCATCAAAAGCGGCTAACCAAGGAGCCATTTTCTCTTCTTCTGTACCGGGTAAAAAGCCAATGTCTTCTGCCATTGGTGGGGTGGAGCGTGCGACAATGATTTTATTAAAACGCTTTTCCTCCATTGTCACTTGTAAGGCATAAGCCAGTGCTAATAAGGTTTTTCCTGATCCTGCTGGTCCTGTCATAATCATTAAATCTGAATTTTCATGACGTAATAGGTAAAAGGCCATGGCTTGTTCAAGATTGCGTGGATTGATTCCCCAGAAGCTTTGATGCATTAAACTTTGCTTGTTGATATCGAGTATATAGGCGTATTCTTCGTCTATATTACAAACAAATCCGACGAACTCCATGTCGTCAATCAGAAACATATTGGGATATAAAGGATCAATTTCATGTTTTGGAATGGTGTGAATAGTGTGTCGTACGTGTTGTTCAGTTTTAACTTTTTCTATTTTCTCCCAAAAACTGCCTTCAAAGTGTGTGTAGCCTTTACTTAATAAATCAACGTCATCAAGTACTTTATCTTTACGATAGTCTTCAACGCGCTCCAGTCCTGACCCTTTGGCCTTTATCCTCATATTGATATCTTTAGTTACTAAATAGATTCGTTCTCTAGGGTGGGTAGCCTGAAGACTTAATGCAACGTTAATTATGCGATTATCATTTGCATGATCATGGTTGCTGTTGAGAAAAGGAACATTATCTATTTTAGCAATTTTTTGATCCGGATAAATGGCAAGGGCACCTTGGCTTACTTGAGTGGTCTTATCCTTAGTTGGTTGCGCGATGATAGGTACCCCTTCAAGCAATTGCTTTGGGGCAGCATTTCCGACAATACGATCAATAGTATTGATGGCCATTCTAGCTTCGCGACTGACGTCTTTGTCTCGACGATCCTTAATAACGTCTAATTCTTCTAGTACTGTCATTGGAATGACCACTTTGTGCTTTCCAAATGCAAAAATAGCCAGTGGGTCATGTAGTAGAACGTTGGTATCCAGTACGTATATTTTTCCCATAATGTATACTCCTGTAGAGATTTAAAAACGTTTAAATACAAGTGCTGTTATAGATAATTAACGAACCTTTATGTTGAGTGATAGGATGAAGGGTGCTCTAAATTAATATTAAAGAAATTTGTTTCTCTTTGCCTTCATTCGTTTGTTTTTATAGTATGAAGTAAGTTTATGACAGGTTTGTGTGTTGTGTAGGGAGTTATTTGTTGTTTATCTGTAATTTTTCAGGAATGAAAAAAAACCGTTAAGATATAAAATCGTAACGGTTTTTATTTTACACAGTTTAGAGAGCTTGATTATTCATCAAGGAAACTGCGTAAATGCTCAGAACGGCTTGGGTGGCGAAGTTTACGCAATGCTTTCGCTTCAATTTGACGAATACGTTCACGTGTCACATCAAACTGCTTGCCTACTTCTTCAAGTGTATGATCTGTGTTCATATCAATACCGAAACGCATGCGAAGGACTTTTGCTTCACGGGCAGTTAGACCTGATAGAACAGATGTAGTCGCCTCGCGTAGACCCTCAATGGTTGCTGTATCAATTGGAGATTCTGCGCCATCATCTTCAATAAAGTCACCTAGATGAGAATCTTCATCATCACCGATAGGTGTTTCCATTGAAATTGGCTCTTTAGCTATTTTCAATACCTTACGAATTTTATCTTCAGGCATATCCATTCGTACAGCTAATTCTTCAGGTGTTGCTTCACGTCCCATTTCTTGCAGCATTTGGCGAGAGATTCGGTTCAACTTATTGATGGTTTCAATCATATGAACAGGAATACGTATTGTTCTTGCTTGATCTGCTATGGAGCGAGTGATTGCCTGACGAATCCACCAGGTAGCGTAGGTGGAGAATTTATAACCACGACGATATTCAAATTTATCAACCGCTTTCATCAAACCAATGTTACCTTCTTGAATTAAATCCAAAAACTGTAGGCCACGGTTTGTGTATTTTTTAGCAATCGAAATTACCAATCGTAAGTTGGCTTCAACCATTTCTTTTTTCGCACGACGAGCACGAGTCTCACCAATGGAAATTCGACGATTGATTTCTTTCAACTGAGCAATGGTTAGGCCGCTGTCTTTCGCAATGTTGCGAAGTTTACGCTGGCTTCGCATAAACTCAGCTTCATTTTCAAGCAGTTTACTCGCGTAGTTAGCGCCTGAATTAACTTGCTCAGAGAACCAATCTGCATTGGTTTCGTTTCCTGGGAAGCGTTTCAAAAACTCGGTTCTAGGCATGCCTGATTTGCGTACGCAGACGTGCATAATATTGCGTTCTTGGTCCCGTACTTTATCCATGCGAGAACGAACGCGATACACTAGCTCATCAAACATTTTTGGTACAAGTTTGATAGGAGCGAAATTTAAGCTCAGTTCTTCTTGTTTTTCTTTAACAAGAGGGTCTTGTCGATCACGAGTTTCAAGAAGTGCTTTTAATTCAGCGTAAACACGACTGATTTCATTGAAACGACGAGCGGTTTCTTCAGGATCTGGGCCGCTTTCTGTTTCTTCTTCATCAGTATCGCCTTCAGCTGTGTCCTCTTCAGCTTCTTCTTCCTCGTCTTCTTCAGGCTCTTCGACAATGGGATCATCAAATATTAATTCTTCGCCATCACCATCAATAAAGCCACTGAAGATATCGCTTAAACGACCTTCTTCTTCTTTTACCCTTGCGTATGTATTAAGTAATACATCTACGGCACCAGGGTAATAAGAAACAGACGACATGACTTCACGAGTACCTTCTTCGATACGCTTAGCAATAGCAATTTCGCCTGCTCTGGTCAGCAGTTCAACCGTGCCCATTTCACGCATGTACATGCGTACAGGATCGGTTGTTCGAGTTACATCGCCTTCTACGGCAGCAAGTGCAGCAGCAGCTTCTTCTGCAGCCGCTTCATCGGTAGAATCGCCTTCTTCCATGATAAGGCTATCTTTATCTGGAGCATATTCTGAAACCACTATGCCCATGTCATTGATCATGGCAATGATTTCTTCGACTTGTTCTGGGTCAGAAAGGTCATCAGGAAGGTGGTCGTTTACTTGGGAAAAGGTTAAGTAGCCTTGTTCCTTACCTTTGGCGATCAGCTCTTTGAGACGCGACTGTTGAGTGTCTGGCATTCGACAACCTATCGTTTGAAATTCGTTGGGAAAATAGCAAGCCGCGCATTATAGCAAGAACAAACAGCCTTATCTAGATTCTTTATTGTTTAATATAAAGAAATGAGCAATTTAAAGACGCTTCTTCTTGCGCATTTGCTCCATCCATTGAAGGAGCTCTGTACGACCTTCACTATCCTTTATGGTCTCTTTTCCTTGATTTTTCAACCTCTGGCTACTGGCATTGAGACCAAGTTTTTCTTCCATGCTATTGATTACATCCTTAACCTCTTGTTTTGCATTGCTAATTTGAAGCTTTGTGTGAGCATCAGGATGGTTTAATAAATATAAAATTGAATCGTAATCGGTGCTATTTATCCAATAGCCTAATAAATGACCTGCGTTTCTTTCTGGGTGTTTATTAAAATAGCGCCATACTTTTCCAAAAGTTTGAATCTCTGGATTGGGTTGGCGAAGTAAGGGATCGCTTACATCAAGTTCTTGTGCTGTATGCGGGTGTAATAATAAGCATAAGGTGGCATTGTCAATTTGCGATAGAGGTTTTAAAAAAGCCTGTTTTGGAAAATTGAATGACGCTTCATCTTTGAAGGGTTTGAATTGTTTTTTGTTTTTCTTGGAGTAGGGTGTCGATGGTGTTGGAGTGTAGGATTCACCTGAAGCATCGGTATAATGTGCAGGTGATTCGTTATGGTAAATGGCCCCATTACTCATATGATTTTCATGTGGGGCTTGTGGTTGAGTCTGAACTTGATACTTTGGTTTCTGGGTAGTGATGGAAAGCGATTTCGAGTCAATGCCTGATTGTTCTGTCAGTTGTTTAATGAGCACGGACTTTAGAGTGCATTCGGGCATTTGCTGGATGTAGTGCATGGCGTTTTGTGCAAATTGAGCTTCCCCCTCTTCGTCGGAAAGTGTAACGTCTTGACGAGCGTGTTTGAAAAGTACGTGTGCCAAAGAGGATGAGTCATCGAGCCGATTTAAAAAGAGTTCCTTTCCTTCTTTTCTTATGAGGGAGTCGGGGTCTTCTCCTTCAGGAAGAAAAAGGAAGCGTACCTGCTTTTGATCCTGCATAACGCTTAAACTGGCCTCAAGTCCTCTGATAGCGGCGGAACGACCTGCTTTGTCCCCATCAAAACAAAGAGTGATTTTACTAACCAATTTGAAAAGTTTTTGAATATGTTGGCTATTAATTGATGTGCCTAGTGTTGCAACAGAATAGGTGATACCGTGTTGGGCTAATACGATAACATCCATGTAGCCTTCAACTACTATGATGTGGTCTAGTGTAGGGGTGTTTTGCTTTGCTTCATATAGTCCGTAAAGTTCTTGGCTTTTGTGGAATATAGGGGTTTCTGGTGAATTCAGATATTTGGGTTTTTCATCGCCAAATGCTCTACCACCAAACGCAATGACTCGACCTCGTGAGTCTCGAATTGGAAACATAACGCGATCACGGAATCGATCGTAAAAATGCCCTGCATTATCTTTCTTTTCAATTAGCATTCCTGCTTGAAAAAGGTGTTCTTGGGTTTCGGCTTTTTGTTCTAGGTTTTTTAATAGATTATCCCAGCCAGGAGGTGCGAATCCTAAACCGAATACTTTGGCTATTTGACCTGAAAGTCCTCTATCTTCTGCTAAATATTGTTTTATCTTGTTTTTTTCTGGATGTGTTGTTAATTGTTTTTGGAAGAAGGTGGCGCTTTCCGTGAGGATGTTTAGCAAGCCTGCGTTTTGTTCGTAGCGATCTGGAGTGCCTTGTTCTCTGGGGACTTCCAAGCCTGCGTCTTTTGCTAACAGCTCAATGGACTCAACAAAATCTAAATGGTCGTGTTCCATTAAAAAAGAGATGGCGTTGCCACCAGCACCACAGCCAAAGCAATAGTAAAACTGTTTGTTTGGGTTGAGGCTGAATGATGGCGATTTCTCGTTATGAAATGGGCAAAGTGCGCTGTAATTTTGCCCTGTTTTTTTTAAGCTTATACGGGACGCGACCACATCTGTAATGTCCGTTCGCGCAAGGAGTTCGTCAATAAATTGATCTGGAATACGGCCCGCCATGTGAAATACCTTATATGACTAATTCAAAAGTTTTTTTACAAGTTTGCTTACTTGTGAAACGTCTGCACGACCTTGGACTTGAGGTTTTACTATGGTCATGACTGCCCCCATTTGTTGCATGCTTGTCGCGCCTGTTTCGCTAATGGCCGCTTTTACTAAGTTTTCAGTTTCTTCTTCTGTTAGTGGCTGAGGTAAGAATTCACGAATGATCGCCATTTCTGCTTCTTCAACCTCTACAAGGTCGACGCGGCCTGCGTCAGTAAATTGTTGAACGGAGTCTTTACGTTGTTTTAGCATTTTGTCTAGTACGGCTAGTGCACGCGCATCATTTACTTCAGTGCGCTCATCCACTTCAATTTTTTTGAACTCTGACATGATTGTACGAATTAGTGTTACACGTGCTTTTTCTTTAGCGCGCATAGAAGCTTTTAACTGATCAGATATGGTCTTTTTAAGTGCTGACATGTTTAGGGCCCTGAGTTGTGGTTGTTGAAAACAAAAAAAACGGCAAGTAAAAATACTGGCCGTTTTCTTGGTTTATTTTGAATAAATCAAAATAAACTGACGTTTGAGGACATTTCTAATTCAATTTAAATTGAATTAGAAAGTAACCGTCCTAGTACAAACGTTGAAATTTACGCTGTTCACGAGAAACTTTCTTCGCATGACGTTTAACTGCAGCAGCTGCAGCACGTTTACGCAGAGTAGTTGGTTTTTCGTAGCATTCGCGACGACGAACTTCAGCCAAAACGCCTGCTTTTTCGCAAGAACGTTTGAAACGACGTAGAGCAATGTCAAATGGTTCGTTATCTTTAACTTTTACAGCTGGCATGTATTTACCTTTAAATAATTAATGTTATGAATTTTTGTGTTCACAAAAACACAGGCATAATACCTGTATTTTGCGGTGCTTTCAAAAGATAAGAGCACCCTGTGATCGAAGTGATCTTTCACCCTAATTTTTTAATCTGCTCATGCTAGAAACTGAACATGAAAGAGATTGATCATATTGTTCAATTGAGCTGTCCGATTCCGTATCGGAACAAAAAAAGATCACCTGCCTTTTAATTCATAATTTAAAACGTGCGACATTATAGAGTCCCGCTAGACGGAAGTCTATAGAAAAACAAAACAAGGAGCTAAGTTTCGTTATGAGGGCATATTTTATGTGGTTTTCATATACAATATAGTCAACATGTTCCAAAGAGATTTATGTAAATGATAGTACTAGGTTTAGAGACCTCTTGTGATGAAACTGGGATTGCAATTTATGATACAGATAACGGTTTATTATCCCATAAAATTTATTCTCAAATTGAAAAGCATGCGGAATACGGTGGTGTAGTGCCAGAATTAGCATCACGTGATCACATTCGAAAAACTTTGCCTTTAATTGACGAAGTATTGCTTGAGGCTGGTATGCCAAAGCAAGCACTGCAAGGTATTGCTTTTACCAGTGGGCCAGGTTTGGCTGGTGCGCTTATGGCTGGTGCGACAATTGGGCGCTCTTTGGCCTACGCATTAAACATTCCTGCTTTAGGTGTGCATCACATGGAAGGGCATTTATTAGCTCCTATGTTGGAAGAGCGCCAACCTAAAATGCCTTTTATTGCTCTGCTAGTATCGGGAGGTCATACACAACTAGTGAGAGTCGATGACATTGGTCAGTATCGATTATTAGGTCAATCATTAGACGATGCCGCTGGAGAAGCGTTTGATAAGGCGGCAAAAATGATTGGTTTGCCTTATCCTGGAGGGCCGTATATTGCTGCTTTAGCAAAATCTGGGCGTACTGACTCTGGCTTGAAATTCCCCAGACCTATGACCGATCGACCGGGTTTGGATTTCAGCTTTAGTGGATTGAAAACAGCATTTTTAACGGCTGTTCATGCTGCTTTGGATAATGAGTCTTGTGATGAACAGTTTAAAGCGGATGCAGCATTGGCATTTGAGCAAGCAGTTGTAGATACGCTGGTCATCAAATGCCGTCGAGCACTAGAGCAAGAGTCGCTGACTCAGTTGGTTATTGCAGGTGGTGTGAGTGCCAATACTCGTTTACGTTCTCAATTGGAAAAACAGTTAGCTAAAATGAAGGGGAGTGTGTTTTATGCCCGACCAGAGTTTTGTACTGATAATGGCGCCATGATTGCTTATGCAGGTGCCCAGCGTTTATTGGCAGGGCAATCCTCTCCATTAAACTTGACGATTCGTACTCGTTGGCCATTATCCGATTTACCACCAGTATAGGGGGCAAAATGAAAGACACAGTATTTATTGAAGGTTTAAAGACCGAGGCCGTGATCGGTGTTTACGATTGGGAAAAGAAAATCAAGCAGGCTTTGGTGTTTGACCTAGAGATGGAACATGATAATCGCCTTCCTGCTGCAACCGATGATTTGAGTAAAACATTGGATTACGAAGCCATTTCAAATTACATCACATCATACTGTGAAGAGAATGTATTTGAGCTGATTGAAACGTTAGCGGAGCGTCTATGTAGAGCGTTGTTAAACGACTTTCATATTAATGCATTGACCATGGCGTTGAGAAAGCCAGGGGCTGTTCCATCGGCAAATGCGGTAGGCGTGAAAATTTACCGTCAAAAGCCGACCACATAGCCATTTACTATAAAGAGTTGGTTAACGGCATGTCATAAAAACGGTTAACTAACTCTTTAAATCTTGTCGTGTACTTTAAGCTTCTTCGTGCCGTATCAATGGGCTATTAAGAGCTTTCAAAGCATCTTGTCTTGCTTTCTTCATTTCCTTACCCAGTTCCGCTCCGATAAACCCTTGTTTTATTAACTGGTTGCTGCTGATGCCAGCCACTTGCGTTCTAAGTTCCTGCCAGTCATTTAAATTACTTTTGGTTATGTCTGAAAGTACTTCGATTATTAATAGATAAGGTTGAGGACGTTTAATTGCAGATGTCCGTGTTAGCCATTCTTCCCATTCAGTTACGGATAATGGAAGTGTGTAGTCGTGAATGAATTCACTTACTTGTAAGGCTAAATTTGCAAATTGCTTGGGAACTTTTGACTTGCTTTGTAAGGTTTTTATCGAGTCTGGATGAGATTCAGAGCATAAGTAGGCCCATTTTTGAAAAGGTGCTGAATGGGAAAAATTTTCCCATGATTGATTGTTTATCGGCCATGACAGTTCAGGAAATAAGGTGTTAAGCGCATCGCATTGATGCAATATGGAAAAAAAACAGTCGGGGTCTGATGTTTGTAATGCTTTTTCGAGCTCTTTCCACACACGTTCTTTTGGTAACGTTAGCAACTCTCCCGATTGGCTAATTTCACGCATAAGCTCAAGTGTTTCAGGGGCTATACTAAAATCAAATTGGGCAAATCGAGCGGCAAATCGAGCCACACGTAAGACACGTAATGGGTCTTCAATAAAGGCATTGGAAACGTGACGGAAAATTCTATTTTTTATATCACTTTGGCCATTAAAAGGGTCATGGATCTTTCCCCACTCATCTTTCGCTATGGCGTTTATGGTTAAATCACGTCGTAGTAAATCGTCTTCTAGGGAAATGTCGGGTGAAAAATCGCACATAAACCCAGTATAGCCAACCCCTTGCTTCTTTTCTGTCCGTGCAAGAGCGTACTCTTCTTTGGTTTTTGGGTGTAAAAAAACAGGAAATTGTTTACCTACTTGTGTATAGCCTTCTGAGAGTAAGTCGCCAGGGGTTGCACCAGTAACCAACCAATCTTTATCTACGACATTAAGCCCGAGTAACTCATCACGGACTGCGCCTCCAACTAAGTATACGGTGTGTTTAGGCATGTCATCATTCTTAATAGCAGGTTAGGCTTGCGAGCATTGATCAGGGAAAACGGCACTCCATTGGCCAAAACCACCATTGAGTGAATAGACTTCTTGAAAGCCTTGATCGGTTAAAAAAGCGGCTGCATTCTTACTGCTGTTCCCATGGTAACAACAGACAATAAGTGGTACATCTTTATTGGCTTCTTCTATGTAAGCGGCAATATTGTCATTGTTTAGATTGATGGCATTATTTATATGGCCTGTTTGGAAGCTGACGTTATCACGAATGTCTACGATTTGAGCATCGTTTTGGATAAGGGGTAACGCGTCGTTAATATCGATGCACTTATAAGTCATTATTCGATCCTTTACAGTGGGCATGGTGTGCTGAATAAAAGTCGGTCATCGAGGCGAATGGCGGTTAAACTGCCTCCCCAAACACAACCTGTATCTAAAGCATGTATATTAGGGTAATTCACCTTTCCTTCAAGTGCTGCCCAGTGACCAAATACAACTTGGCAATCTTGTGGGAGCTTTGAAGGATAGCTGAACCAAGGTGCATAATTTGCTAACGCTGTGCTTGGGCCTTCTTTGGATTTTAAATCAAGTCGGCCTGAATCGGTACAAAATCGCATTCTGGTTAGATAATTGACGATGACTCTTAGTCGCTCCATTCCTGTGAGGCTGTCATCCCATTTATGTGATTTATTTCCGTACATGATGCTAAAAAAATCGTCTGCGTGGTCACTTTTTAGAGTACTTTCAACTTCTTTAGAGTGTTGCAGCGCTTGTTCCAAATTCCAGCATGGAGGAATGCCTGCATGTACCATCACGGTATTCAGTTCTTTATCAAAATGACAAAGAGGTTGAGACTGTAACCAGTCGAGCAGTTGGTCTCTATCTGGTGCATTTAGGATCTCTTTTAGCGTATCGCTGCGCTTTAGGCGGCCAAACCCACGAGACAAGGCAAGCAAATGTAAGTCATGATTACCCAGTACGACCTTTACTTTATCCCTTAATGAATAAATAAAACGCAGTGTAGCGAGTGACTCTGGGCCTCTATTGATCAGATCGCCAGCAAACCAGAGTTGGTCTTGGTCGGGGTTATACTGAATGATATCCAGTAGTTTTAGCAAAGGTGTTAAGCACCCTTGCAGATCGCCAATTGCGTAGGTTGCCATAAGCGCCTCTTAATGTACTTGATAGGGTACGGCAAGAGTAAATGGGTCGATGACGGCAAGAAATTCTGTTCCGTCTTCGGCAATCATTTTATAGTTTCCTTGCATTATACCTACCGCGGTTTGTAGAATAGCAGCACTGCTGTATTCAAACTTCTCTCCTGGTTGTAGTATCGGCGTTTCTCCAATAACTCCCTGGCCTTTTACTTCTTGTACTTTTTCATTGCCATCAGTAATAACCCAATGTCTAGCAAGCAATCTAGCGGCTTGTTCTCCTTGGTTTTTAATTGTGACATGATAAGAGAATACAAAACGTTGCTCTTCAGGAAAAGACTGATCTTTCAGATAGTGAGTTGTGACTAAGACAGTAACGTGATTGATCATCTTACAGCCCTTTACTTTCTATATGATTTGTAATACGAACGTAATCGCCAACATCCAGCCTTTCAGGTCTAAGTGTCGGGTCGATGTTTAGTTGTTCAAAATCCAGATCGTTTAAAATGCCTTTGAAATTATTTCGAAGGGTTTTTCTACGTTGCTGAAAGCCCATTCGTACGGTGCTTTCTAGTAAATTTATGTCGTGTGCCACATGAGGTAATTCTTTATGCGGTGTCATTCTGACAATGGCAGAGTCTACTTTGGGTGGTGGATCAAAGGATTCAGGGCCAACAATAAAAAGAGCTTCAACTTGGCAATAATATTGGGTCATGACACTTAAACGACCATATAAATTGTCTCCCGGTCTTGCTGCTAAGCGATCAACAACTTCTTTTTGTAGCATGAAGTGCATGTCTTCAATAATGTTTGCTTGGCTTAAAAGGTGGAATATAAGTGGCGTCGAAATATTATAAGGTAGGTTGCCTACAACTCGAATTGGCCCATTTTGAGCTAAAGATGAGAAGTCGAACTTCATTGCGTCGGCTTCATGAATTCTTAAATCTGGGTAACGGAATAAATTCACTTTTAAGATAGGGATTAAGTCGCGATCTAACTCAACGACGTCCATTTTTTTTGTAATGCTGATAACACCTTCGGTTAGTGCACCTTTACCTGGCCCAATTTCAACTAATCTTTGGCCTTCTTTTGGTGCTATGCAAGCGACTATTCGTCGAATAACGCCATAATCATGTAGGAAGTTTTGTCCGAAACGTTTTCTTGCTTTGTGTGCTTGTGGTTTGCTCATTTAGGAAACTTTTTTGAGTTATTGGCCATTTCGATGGCGTAATTTATAGCAACTTCAAGGCTGCCATGACTTGCATCTCCGCTGCCAGCAAGATCGAGTGCTGTGCCATGATCAACGGAAGCACGAATAATGGGCAAGCCTAGGGTAATATTTACCGCGTTACCGAATCCTTGGTATTTTAACACAGGTAACCCTTGGTCGTGATACATTGCGAGGACACAATCGCAATTCTCTAAATATTTTGGAGTGAAGAGGGTGTCTGCTGGTAGTGGGCCGACAAGATCCATTCCTTCATTTCTTAGTGTATTTAATACCGGAATGATGGTGTCTATTTCCTCGTTTCCTAAATGTCCGCCTTCTCCTGCGTGAGGATTTAGACCGCAGACTAAAATTCTAGGCTGACTGATAGCAAATTTATCCGTTAAGTCTTTATTGAGTGCTCGTGTTACTTCGATAAGACTGTCCTGTGTGATGGCACCTGAGACGTCTTTTAACGGTAGATGTGTTGTTGCAAGTGCAACGCGTAAAGAGGGAGTTGCGAGCATCATAACCACTTGATCAGACTTTGTGAGCTGCTGGAAATATTCAGTATGTCCGCTGAAGTGAACACCAGTATCGCATAAAACGCCTTTGTGAACTGGAGGCGTTACAATCGCATCAAACGTTCCATTAACACAGCCTTCACCAGCAATTTTAAGCGTTTCTAGCACATAGGGTGCATTTGACACGTCAAGTGTCCCGGCGATGACGTTTTTCGACAATGCTAGTGGCAGTACGTAGATATTGCCCGCAGTGTGTTCTGGCAGTGTGTTTACATCTTGGATAATGTGAATGTTCACATTCAGTCCAAGTGCTGTTGCCCTGTCCGCTAACAGTGTTGGGTCAGCGATAACGATGATGCGACCTAATAATGTTTTTTGTAATGCACTGATAATAATGTCGGGGCCAATACCTGCTGGTTCCCCTGAGGTAATGGCAATAATAGGTAACGTCATTTAGTTGGCCCAATAAATTATTTAATGTCAATAAATGCTTGATTCTTTAATTCATCAAGCCAATTACTTAAAACAAGATCTTGTTTTTGAGCTATAAGCGCTTTTTCTGCATTTTCTTTTTTAATCTTCTCGCTTACGTCAGCATTACGGCGACCATCAACTTGAACAATATGCCAACCAAAATTACTTCTGAAGGGTTTGCTGTATTGACCTACGGGTGTTTGTTGCATCATTTGTTCAAATTGGGAAACCATCGTGCCTGCCGCAACCCAATCTAGATCTCCTCCTTTGAGTGCAGAGCCTTCATCTTCGCTGTATTCTTTTGCTAATGCGGCAAAATCTTCACCCTGTTGTAGTCTTCTGTATAGGGTTGAGGCGAACTCTTGACTCTGTTGAACGTTTCTAATCGCGTTTGGTTTTATTAGGATGTGGCGTGCTTTTGTTTGTTGTTGTAATTCCACAGCAGGGACTCGTTTATCGACAAGCCATAATAAATGAAACCCCGCATTACTTTGAATCGGGCCATAAAAAGGCCCTTTACCTGTAGTGAGTTCTCTAACAAAAAGCGAAGGTAGCTGATTCAGTGGTTTCCATCCTAGATCACCGCCTCTCACGGCAGAAGGGCCGTCAGATTGGCTAATGGAAAATCGTATAAAATCCTCTTCAGATTGAATTTGACTGGCGATGTCTTGAATTTTGTTTTTTGCTTGGAGTACGTTTTTTGAGCGGACAAGTAAGTGACGTAAACGCACTTCGTCTTTTGTTTGTGCAAGGCTCTCAGAGGACTCGAGAAAGTCATTTATCTCTTGTTCAGTGATTTTGATACGTTCTCTGACGACTTGTTTTTTAACATTCGACATAAGTATTTCATTTTTTATCTGAGCTCTATAGCGCTTGTATTCAATGCCTTGTTGTTGCAATACGGACTTAAAACCAGTCAAATCTGTCCCTAACTTGGATGCCACACTCAATACTGCCCGATCTACATCAGACGAACTGACTCGAATGCCGACTCTGTTTGCATAATTGGCTTGAACAAATTCATCGATCATAGAGTTGAGGATTTGCCTCCTAACATCGGCATTATAAATGCCATTGGGGACACGATCACGAATAATTCTAAAACGCGTCTCAATATCGCTTTCTAGGATGGCTTCAGAGTCAATGATTGCTGCAATGCCATTTATTTTTACAGGGGCAGCTAAGCTTGTATTAAAAGGCGAGAGTAAAATTAAAGTGCCTAAAATAGGAAGTATTTTTGTCATGTTTAGTATCCAGTTTTTCCATCGTTCCAGTATTCTGTAGCAATGCTTTCAGTGTTGTTTGCACTTCCAACGCCACTTAAACTGCGTAAAATAAATTGTAAAAAGATGCCGCTATCGAATTGATTGTCGTCATCACGCGATCTTTGATAACTAAGGGCCAGTTTTAAACAGCAGTTTTCAAAACCGAATCCAGCGACATTTTTAGTCTCTTCTTTTTCTAACCAATCGTAAGTGTGTTGGTAAAGAAAATGCCAATTGTTGTTGAGAGGGACAATCGTCTGAAAGTCAATTTGTTCTAAGTCAATGTCTCTCGATTTTTTATCAACGGTTTTCAAATAACTGCTTTTTACGACAATGCCATTATCTGATTTTAATTTTATAGAAAATTGCCCAAGGTCGAGTAGATCAATATTTGGATCGTAGTTGGCATTAGCGGTAATGTTCAAATAATCCGATTCTTTATAAGATATAAATCCCAGTAGTGAACTGGTACTGCTTTTATCAAGGTCACTGGTTGACGAGCCATCTATATCTATTTTTCTATCTTCTACATAGAAGACTTGGCCTAGTTTAACCCCCCACCGTTCTTGATTGTTGGCGTCATAAATATAACTTTCAAGTCCTAAAGTGAATTGCTCTGTGTCACCTATCCGATCATTGCCACTAAAGCGCTGGTGGGAAAACGCATTATCATAGAGTAGTACTGGTTCGCTCGTATCAAAGTTTGGAAAGTTATCTTGATTCTTAAATGGAGCGTTGAGATAACTCAGCTTAGGTTCGAGTGTTTGCCTCCATAAATTGGAGCCAATTTGAATGTTTCTGTCAAAGGCAATCTCAGTATCAATAAAATAGGATAAGTGATTTAAATTCGCTGATCTGCCTGAGTCGCTGCCGTAATCATGCAAATCGTACGAACGGTATTGTTGTAACACACCAGGAGAAAATTTCCCCCATTGGTTTTGTAAATTTAATGAAAGAGTCTGATTCAATACGCGTCTTTGGCCATCCGTTTCACTTTCGTCTGGGTCATAGAAATCGGTGTATTGTACGTTAGGTTTAAAGTCAAGATAGGTATTTGAATAGCGATAGGATGCATCTAGTCGAGGGCGCCATTCAAATGGTTTATCGACGTTTGCAAGCGGTGTCTGATAGGTTTTTATAGCAGCTTTTGCGCTTAAATTGCCATTGTTAAAGTTGAGGTATGCCAACCTTTCGTAATGGTCTTTATCTTCTAACGTTATGTTTGTCTGCGTTGGGAAATCGTCGTCTGAGTTTACTTGCTCGAAAATAACGCCAGCTTGGAACTGATCATTTATTTTTTGAGTAGAAGTGAGTTTTCGAGCGGTTTGTCGACCTTTAGCTTGGTGAAAAAAGTTCGCTTCTTCAAACTGAGTCAGCCCAGTTTTGGATAAATGTCTTAACTCGACATCAAGCCCTTCACCTTCATTTTCAATAAAGTGAGGCGTGATGGTGGCGTCGTACTCTGGTGCGATGTTCCAGTAAAACGGTGCTGCAATACCTAGCCCTTGTCCGTTTGAGTAACTTACATCAGGAAATAAGAACCCCGTGTGTCTGTTGTTATCTAGAGGGAAGCGTAGCCAAGGCAGATAAAATATAGAGTAATCGTCTACTTTAATTTGAACGTGTTTAGCTGTGCCAAAACCGCTATTGGGGTCTAAAACTATGGATGCCCCGTATAGTTTCCAACTGCCGTTGCCTGGTTCGCAGGTGGTATAAAAACCTTCTTCTACAAAAATTAAGCCTTTAGGGTCTTTTGCGAGAGATTTGGCTTGCCCTCTGGCCCCGGTTTTATGGTGTAAAAAGCGGGCTTCATCAAACTGAGTTGTTAGGTTAGATTTAGGGTCGGCTAGAAATGTTTTTTGACTGAGAATTAATTGCCCTTTAGAGCGTACTTCTACATTGCCCTCTGCTTGATAGAATTCACCTTGTTTACCTTGAATATTGTCAGCTTTCAAAGATTGGCGTGGCTGTATAAGCTGTGCTCCGCCTTCTAAAAATAACGTACCGTCGGGGGTTTTATAAATAAGATCTGCACTTAGATGTGTATTACCATTGTTACTTGGCTGCCAAGCATCGATATAGTCACCATGGCAGTACTGGCTCACTGTTGAGCGTTGTTGTAGTGTTAATGCTTCATTTGGTCGCCAATCCCATTCTGCCGCGCTTACCTGAGGTATAATGAAAAGACCTTGAAAAATTAGCGTATAGCTGGGAAAAAAACGGCCTAAGCGCGTTATACTGATGTTCTGAGGTAAATATCCCATTAATGGTGTCTTTCCCTTATTGGGGGTTAAAAATAGCTAAATGATAATCTAATCAAGCCTGTGGGGGCTACCGATTACTGGAGAAATTTTATAATGTGGAAAATAGTTGGCGCTGTATTAGGGTATTGGTTGTTTGATGTATTTGGTCTTATTATTGGATTGATTATTGGGCATGGGGTCGATCGCGCACGAACCCCCATGGTTTTTCTAACAAAAGCCAACCGAGAAAGTCTTAAACAACAACAGTCGGTATTTTTTCAAACGTTGTTTCTATTGATGGGGCGCTTGGCTAAGGTTGACGGACACGTTTCTGCCTCTGAAATTCAAATCGCTGAAGCCATCATGCAGCGTATGGGGCTTCCTTCTGCGATTCAGAAAGAAGCAAAACGATTATTTAATGAAGGTAAGTCTGCTAATTTTGATCTTGTTAGTGTGCTAAATCATTTCCAACAAGTGATTGGCCCTAGAAGTATTTTAACAAGGCAATTGATAGAGGTCTTATTGGTTTCTGCGTATGCGGATGGTCATTTTAGTGTCGAAGAAAAATCGTTTGTCTCTCAAGTCTGTGCTCATTTAGGAATCAGTGTGGCTGAATTTGAAGCCCTACACATTCAAATTAAACAACAGGCGCAATTTAATCAGGGTCGAGCTGGTGGCCACGTTAATCCGAAAGAGCTATTGAACTCCGCGTATGAAGCACTTGGTGCAACGCCTGATATGAGTGATGGTGAGATTAAAAAAGCCTATCGCAAACTGATGAGTCAAAATCATCCTGATAAATTAGCCGCTCAAGGCTTACCTGAAGAAATGCTTACTATCGCTAAAGAAAGGACTCAAGAGATACAAGCGGCTTACGAATTAATTAAAAAAGAGCGTAAATAGATAATATGCCAGTTCAGGAATCATTGACTGTAATAACCCCCACTTAGCTATGACTATTTTTTTATAGGGTCTTCACTAAACAGACCCTTTTCAAGGGTAGGCAGAGGTCTGGTTTGGGTCATTTGATGTGTATTTTGCTTTAAAAACCCCCAAACCCGTTGAGTCAGACGTTTTTCACTTATTGAATCATAACGTCTATCTGGTGGTGCTTTGATTTGAATATAAGCATTGGCTGTAGACAATCTTTTTTTGGATGCCGACATTCGATACTGAGCGGCTCTATATTGTTTGATGTTGCTATTAAAGTAGTAATCTAGAACAGGTAAACGCAGTGATTCAATGAGATTCGCCATTTCAAAATCGTTAAAAGGCAGTGGCGTGAAGGGGTCAATTATTGCTAATGCGCTGCCAGAAATGCCTTGGTCAACCACATATTTAAGCGCGTAAGCGGCTCCTGTTCCATGCCCCAAAAATATAACTCTTCGATATCCTTTGTCGCTTAAGTGTTGTCTTGCAGAATCCATTCGGCTGTAAATGATTTCTTCATTAGGCAGTGATTTCGTTTCTTGCTCTGTCTGATTTGTTGTGTTTTCTTGAGTGTTATTGATTGTTGGTAATGTGGGCAATTCAAAACGCTTTGTTGTGTCGGGTATTTCAATGGATAGAGTACACCAACTGTTTTCGATCAATGTATTGCGGATTGGGCTAATAACCTGAGGCCAATCTGGGTGTTCATTATCGCCGTGTATTAGCATTATGCAGCCTTGAGGCTCTCCTGCCGTAGATTCGCGAAAGAGTGATAAAAATCGGTCGTTAGGGGATTCGATTATCTCAATTTCATGGGCACGGTTAATCGAGATGGAATCCATCAGTGCCTTAATTCGCAATTCTTGGGGGCCTAATAAAGGGATGGCTTCACGTGAATTGGATGCAGGCGGTGTGGCAGTTGCGGGCGTAGGGGTATCACTTTCTTCATCGGCAGCGAAAATTGCCATGGAGCTGCCCACTAATAAAAGTATGGAGAGAAAAAAGCTGCTTTTTTTAATCGCGATCATAAATACTTATCTGACTTGCCTTGTTAGAATGTGATTCACTTTCTTAGCCCAAATTGATTTCGGAGTTTACTATGAATGATTTTATCATTGCCCCTTCTATTTTAGCGGCTGACTTTGCTCGGCTTGGAGCAGAAGTTGACCAAGTTCTAGCCGATGGGGCAGATATGATCCATTTCGATGTGATGGACAATCATTATGTACCCAATTTAACGATTGGACCTATGGTCTGTAAAGCGCTTCGTGAATATGGTGTTACTGCGGAGATTGATGTTCACCTTATGGTAAAACCTGTTGACCGTATGATAGCGGACTTTGCTGCTGCTGGAGCAAGTTATATTACATTTCATCCAGAAGCGTCTGAGCATATAGATCGCTCTTTGCAGCTGATTAAAGAAAGTGGCTGTAAAGCAGGGTTGGTTTTTAATCCAGCAACGCCATTACATCATATGAAACACGTTATGGATAAATTAGACATGGTGATGCTGATGTCGGTTAATCCGGGTTTTGGCGGTCAAAAATTCATTCCTGAAACGTTGGATAAATTAAAAGAAGCTCGTGCGATGATTGATGCCAGTGGTTACAACATTCGTTTAGAAGTAGATGGTGGTGTGACCCAAGAGAACATTGCTGAAATTGCACAAGCTGGTGCAGATACGTTTGTTGCGGGTTCGGCGATTTTTGGTAAGCCTGACTACAGACAAGCGATTGATGAAATGCGCACTGCGTTAGAAACGGTTATATCATGAGAACACCTGCAAAATTAGATCAGTGGTTTGAGGGTTGGCCTGAATTAGTGTGCATCGACCTTGATGGAACCTTGGTGGACAGTGTTCCCGATCTGGCTCAGGCCATTGATTATGCATTAGTTAATGCGGGTGCTGAGACTGCAGGTGAAGATCGAGTAAGAACGTGGGTTGGTTTTGGGGCGGCAAAGCTGATAGAGCAAGCAATGCAGTGGGCTGATGTATCAAGTGATTTAATGGAGCAATGCTATCGGGATTTTCTATTACACTATCGAGACAATCTTACTGCCAAAACCACGTTATACCCAAATGCCATTCAATTATTAAAAACCTTTAAAAGAGCGGGTGTGCCAATGGCTTTAGTGACCAATAAACCCAGTGTGTTTATTCGTCCTATTTTGACTCACTTTGAGATCAGTGATTACTTTTCTTGGTTAATTGGTGGTGACACATTGGAAGAAAAGAAACCTTCTCCGATGCCTTTGCTGCATTGTTGTGAAGCATTGGATGCCGAACCTCAAAATTGCCTGATGATTGGTGACTCTATTACGGATCATCAAGCGGCAAAAGAGGCGGGTTTTAAAAGCATGTTGCTGACCTATGGGTATCATCAAGGTGTTGATTTACCGTCTTTGGGAGCGGATTTTATAGCAGATGATTTTACGGAACTGTTTACTTAATCTGAATTAGAGCTTTGTCCCATTTAGAAAAACACCTTGTTCACTAAGAAAAAGGTGCTTTTTTGATGGAAGTGTGTGTTTTTAGAGACTGTTTTTCTCTGTCGGTATGCTTAAAGTATTTTCATTAGGTGCAATATGAAGTGTTTGAGTTGGAAACGCCATTTCTGCATTGTGATAGGTGACGATATCTATCACGCGTAATAAAACGTCTTGCTTAACTTCGTGATAATGAATCCAATTCACGGTTTTGGTAAAAGTATAAATAAAGAAATCTAGCGACGATTCACTAAATTGGTTGAAATTGACGATCAACGTTTGAGTTTCATCTATTTCTTCATGCTCATGTAACATGGTCTTAACGTCTTTTATTATGTTGGTGATTTTAGCTGCGTCATCGTAGCGAATGCCAACGGTTTCATAGATTCTACGATGGGTCATACGAGAGGGGTTTTCAACTGAAATGACAGAAAAAGTCGAGTTGGGTACATAGAGAGGTCGCTTATCGAAAGTCCTAATACGTGTTTGTCTCCAACCAATATTTTCAACCGTACCTTCAATCTCTTTATCCGGTGATCGAACCCAATCTCCGACTGAAAACGGGCGATCCAAATACACCATTAAACCGCCAAAAAAATTGGCTAATAAATCTTTTGCAGCAAACCCAACGGCAATGCCGCCAACGCCACCAAAAGCGAGGACGCCTGAAACACTGTAGCCTAGAGTTTGTAGAATCACCAATAAGCTGGTGATAATGATAGATATTCTTAATAGTTTACTGACCGCCGATGCTGTTGTTAAGTCCATCGGCTTTTTCATTTTCTTTGAAGAAACTAGAATGTGCTCACTGTTTTTAATCAGTCGATTTACAAACCATGTAATTAACACAATCAAGCCAATCTGGCGGATATTATGAATTGCATGTATTACTTTTGGGGCCAGCTCTTCTTCAGATATCTCTGCGGCTAGTACGAAGCCGACCAACCAAATACAGGAAGTAATCGGTTTATGGGCTGCGTTTATTAAAGCATTGTCCCAATGAGTGGAGGTGCGTTCTAATTGTTTATCGAGGCGAATAAATGCGCGATTAACTAAAAAGTTAAGAATTAGTGTGGCGAAGACAGCGAAAAATATTTTGGTGATCCAGTGTATTTCGCTTTGTCCCAAGCCAACGAATTCTTGTAGTTGTTCCCAAGTCATTTCATGGTTCTCATTATAAAAAGTAATTGAATTTATGGCGGTTTAGATGAGTAGTAACGTTCCGAGCCCTAAAAATGCGACAAATCCAACAATGTCAGTAACGGTTGTTAGAATAACAGAGCCAGATAGAGCTGGATCAAGGTTTAGCTTGTCTAATAATACTGGAATTAATACGCCAGATAGTGCCGCTATTGTAATATTAACAATGATGGCTAGACCAATAACAATGCCAAGAGCAAAGCTATCAAACCACCAAGCGGAAATGACACCAATAACAATGGCCCAAACAATACCATTTAATCCCCCAATTCTTAACTCTTTATCCAACAGTGAGAATAAATTACTGCGGGTGATTTGACCGAGTGCTAAACCTCGAACAATCAGTGTGAGTGTTTGACTCCCTGCGATACCGCCCATTGATGCAACAACTGGCATCAGTACTGCAAGTGCCACGACTTGTTGTAGAGTGGCTTCAAAAATACCAATAAAAGCAGAGGCGAGAAAGGCGGTTAGTAAATTCAAACCGAGCCACATCCCGCGTGTACGAGCACTGCGTTTTACTGGCGCGAAGAGATCGGACTCTTCGTTCAAACCTGCTGTGGACATTAATTGCCCTTCATAGGTTTCTCTTAGTATTTCCATTGCCGATCCAATATCAAATCGTCCTAATAATATTTGATTCTCATCAAGAACGGGCAGTGCAATATGGCTGGATCGCTCGACTGTTTCGGCACTTTGTACGACGTCAGTTGATGCTGTAAGTGACGGATAATCCTCTTCCATGAGTTCAGAGACATTTATATGAGGTTGGGCAGCAATGAGACTGTGAAATTTTACGCAACCCGTCCAGCGACCTGTTCGGTTAACGAGATAAATAACATCACTGTATTCTGAGATTTCTTTTTTCAATAATCTCAGTGCTTCTGAGACCTTAATGCTTTGAGAGGCAACCAATATATCATGATCAATCCAGTGACCCACTTCTTCATCACCGTACGTATTGGCTTGTTGGTAGTATTCTTGTTGTTTTTTGCTCATGCGCTTAAGCGCAATGTCTACTAATTTATCAGGTAATGTATCGTCAATTTCTAAGAGATCATCGGCTTCCATATCTTTGAATAGAAGTTCAATATGGTTCTCACTTAACTCTCGTAGCATGAGTTTGCGAGCTTCTCCACGAAGTTCAACAAAAATGTCCAGACGATCGTCTTCTTCAATTGTTTCCCAAACTTGCATCCGTTGATCAAGTGGTAAGGATTCTAATGCTAAAGCAACCTCTTCTGGCTCCAAATCAGATATGGCTCGATTAATGTCTTTTTTGGATAAATCTTCTTCAATGAGGGTGTCGACCAATTCGGCAATATTATTTTGCATAGTTTTGCTCCTCATGAGTGAATTTAATGGTCGTTTTCGGCGTTGTTATGCTACAGGTTATGATGATGAGTGTATTAAATGCAACCTGAATACGTAAATAAGGCCTTGTATTAAAAGAAATATTGCGTTGTTTAGGGAATATGCGAATACGTCCTTAACATGAGTAAATTCCTATTTACCCCTTCGAGTCTTCGTTATGTCACACCCACTCATTTTTGCCGACAGCGAATTCAACAACAAACGTCGTAAAACACGGAAAGAAATGTTCCTTTCTCGCATGGATGATAAAAGCGTGGGAGTTGGGGGAATAAACCGAGCCTTGAGACCCTGCGAAATATGGAGCGGTTGTTAAGTGTGCCTCTTGAGTATTTAGACAATGAGTACGATGAAAAAATATGTGAAATATTATATCGGTTTAATATCGTTGTTCAAAATCTAGAAAAAGACAAATAGGAATCGATTATCAAGATGATTGAAAATATGATTGATATAGTTTCGTGATTGGTTTGATGTACCGCTATGGTTTTCGTGGGTATAATCGCTGCGATAATAGACCTTCTTTCTGTTTCAGAGTCGTAAAAATGATAACGGTTTTGTCGAAAGGGTAAGGGAAGGGGGCAGAAAAACTATTTAATTTATTATTTTATAAGTAAAATCAAAGGTTTATGTTTTAAATGTTACTCATGTTAGACAATTATGATTCCTTTACCTATAACCTAGTGCAATACATACGTGAGTTAGGGAAAGAGGTTGTTGTGTATCGAAATGATGAAATCACTATTGAGGATATTGAGTTACTTGCACCGACTCATTTAGTTATTTCTCCAGGCCCTTGTACGCCGACTGAAGCGGGTATCTCACTGGATGTTATCCGTCATTTTGCAGGTAAGATACCAATATTAGGTATTTGTTTGGGACACCAAAGCATAGGGCAAGTCTTCGGTGGTGATGTTATACGCGCTAAAAAAGTGATGCACGGAAAAACCTCCAGTGTTTACCATAAAAATAACTCTGTCTTTTCAGGATTGCCAAACCCACATATTGCGACTCGCTATCACTCTTTGGTTGTCTCACAGGACTCGTTACCCGAATGTTTGGAAGTAACGGCATGGACTCTGGACGAAAATGGGCACTTAGATGAAATTATGGGATTGCGTCATAAAACATTGATGGTAGAGGGGGTGCAATTTCACCCTGAATCAATTTTAACTCAGTCCGGTCATGATTTATTAGCGAACTTTTTAATTCGATAAAAGAGTATTGCAGTACATTAATAGAAACCATTTTTTAAAGTATGTTAGCATTCTTTACATTAGTATCATCATTCTGGTGATCGTTTTTATTGTAAGTATGTTCTACTTCAGTATTATTTTACGGATTGTTCAGGAGGAGTATTGAGTAGAAGAGATGTTACTTCAACAGAATTAAATGTCGCTATTGTCCATGATTGGTTGGTCGCGTGGTCTGGTGCTGAAAAAGTGCTAGAGCAAATGTTGACGATTTGGCCTCATGCTGAAGTTTTCACTATGGTCAATTCATTTGAATCACCTTTACCCTCTGCATTAAATGGAAAAACCATTCATACTTCTTTTATTCAGAAAATGCCATTTGGAAAAAAGTGTTATCGTCACTATTTGCCTTTAATGCCGTTTGCTGTTGAGCAGTTCGATTTGTCTAAGTTTGATTTGGTGATTTCATCCAGTCATGCGGTAGCGAAAGGTGTTATTACAGGCCCTGACACGCTTCACCTAAGCTATTGTTACTCTCCTATGCGCTACGCTTGGGATTTACAAGGGGAATATTTAGCACAAAGCAAACCTAATGTGTTGTCAGAGTGGCTGATGCGTTATAGTTTGCATCGTTTACGAAAATGGGATGTTCAGAGTGGCTTAAGACCAGATCATATCATTGCGATTTCTAAATATATCGGCCGACGCATTCATAAGTGTTATCGCCGTCGTAGCAAAGTTGTTTACCCTCCTGTTTCTACTCATATTGTAAATCAATATTTTGTCCCCTTTGTAGATAAAGAGGACTATTATGTGGCCGCGTCTAGACTGGTTCCCTATAAACGAATTCCCCTCATTGCAGATGCGTTGGCTAAAATGGGTGGTCGTAAGTTAATTATTATAGGTGAAGGGCCTGAAAGGGCTCGTTTGGAAAAACAAATAGACAGATTGACATCAAAAGAAAAGGAATGCATTTGCTATTTGGGTTTTCAAGATGATGATGCGTTATATCAATATTTGGCTAAAGCTAGAGCTCTAATATTTGCAGCAGAAGAAGATTTTGGAATTTTACCAATTGAAGCTCAATCGGTCGGAACGCCCGTTATTGCTTTTGGTCGAGGAGCTGTGACAGAAACCATTATTGATGGTGAAACCGGTTTGTTTTTTAATGAATCGAGTGTGAAGTCAATCATAGACGCCATTAACGTTTTTGAATCGCGTGACTGGAGCAGTGATGCGTGTGCTAATAATGCGGAGCGATTTTCTGTAAAAGCCTTTAATGATGATTTGTTGGGGTATGTTTCTGATTGTTGGGAAGAGTTTGAGAAAAACCGTATTTTAAACGTCTGTCGAACCTAAAAATATTTCACAGGCGAATAAACGCCTAAATTCAGAGAATAAAGGTCTCTACAGAATGTTAATGTTATTGAAAATGTTATGGCAATGGTGCCATTTTATTCTTTCATCAATGCAAAATGAAAAACACATATATGAATAGCGCTGTTGGAAATAAGTCATAATGCCGTTACTGAATAAAAAACAAGATATTTCCTCTTTAGTTCAACAAAAGCTTAGAGAGCACATTGTGAGTGTTATTAGGGTACTAATGGGGGTTCCATGGTTGCGTTCTTTTGCCTTGATAATCTTAAATCGACTGCCTTTTTTTAAACATCGCTTGCAGCGTTTACTCGCATTTGTACCGCACAATGTTACGCCAATTAAAAGAAACTCCGGAAATCTCGAAGATTATGAGGATATTTTAGAAGCAATTACATCAGTGAGCCATTCTGCCGATATTGATTCTCTTATGGCAAAAAATGACGAGTTAAGCGTTATTCAAGATATCAAAAGCATTCGGTTAACAGGGCATTTTAATGGCAGTTATAGTTTGGCGTCAGTGAATCGTCATATTCTGAATCGATGCACTTCTGATTTTCCTGAGATAGATTGGCAAATTCAGCCCTATGAGGGGCAAATTGCACCTAGGGTTTTTGATACACCAAAAGGCCGGAGCGAAGTTGACTATTTGAATCATTTTTTAAAAAGTAAAAAAAACGCTTTGCTTGGCTCCAATGGAAATGTTTCTATTTACCATCATTACCCTCTTATTACCCCTCACTTAGATGATGAAGTCTCCATTGCTTTGTTCTTTTGGGAAGAGTCTAACGTTTCTCAGGAGATCATTGATCAACTGAATGAGCAATACAATGGTGTTTTGGTCACAACTTGGTTTGTTAAAAAAGTATTAATAGACAGTGGCTGTACCATACCGATTCAAGTGGTTCCACTTCCTCTTGAGGCCTATCCCTTTTCTGACAAAAAATTAGTCACGAAATCGCAAGAGTCTAATAAAGTAACGTTTTTGCATGTCTCATCTTGCTTTCCTAGGAAAGGGGTCGATCTGCTTTTGGACGCTTTTGACCAAGCTGCAGAGCAAGATGAATCCATTTCTTTAGTGATTAAAACATTCCCTAATCCTCATAATCAAATCCATTTCTGGTTACAGCAATGTGTACGTCCTCATTTGCAAGCAAGAGTCGAGATTATTGAGTGTGATATGAGTGCGGATGAAATGGCGTTATTGTATCAAGGTGCTGATGCTGTTGTACTGCCCACTAGGGGTGAGGGATTGAATTTGCCCGCAATTGAGGCTGGAATATATAAAAAACCTTTAGTTGTTACTGGGTATGGTGCACACATGGATTTTGTGAACCAAGAGAATGCTCACCTTCTTGATTATCGTTTTTCAAAGGCTGACACGCATGTGAATGGTGGGCAGTCTGTATGGGCGGAAGTGAGCGTACCTAAACTGGCAGAAGCACTGACTTTATTGTCTGCTAAAATTAAAGAAGGTGATTCATCGGTCAAAGAGAAATCAGAAAAACTTTATCAAAATGTTAAAAAAATATTTTTTGACAAAAATGCAACGCAACGGTTTTTTCTAGGCATTTGGGAAATTCAGCAATATCAGCAAAAAAAGGCAATCGATCAAAAGGACTCGATAGGTCAACTTTATAAAAGTGATTTAAAGCCTCAAGTTGATTTGTTTTCTACATGGGGTGAGGAATGCGGAATTGCGGAATACAGTCAATCCTTGATTTATTCAATGTTACCTGAAAAGCCTACTATACGAATTCATCATCCTTTAAAAAGGCGAGTAATTCCTAATGAGCTGGATAACGAACTAGAGTTTGTAGACAGTTGGGTATATGGAGGAGATGGTCCTGACCTTTTGGATCGTAAGATTGAAGGTGGGGTGATATGGTTACAACACCATTTTGCTTTTTATGGTCTGACTCATAAGCTTGTTCGAGGGGTTGAGTTTCAGCGTCAACAAGGTAAATCCATTTATATCACTCTCCATACGACTCGACCATTACTTTCTTATGACAAGAATAATTTGCAAATTGCGGTCAAATGCCTAAGTTTTTTTGAACGGATTTTTGTTCATGCGCTTGATGATCTAAATACGTTAAAGCGGTTAGGTCTGGTGGATAATGTGATGCTTATGCCTCATGGTGTAAAATACCCTCTATTAGAAGATGGTAGTAATAATCAAATTAATGATAAGCCATTTGTTGTTGGGAGTTTTGGTTTTTTAATGCCTCATAAGGGAATTGACATTTTAATAAAAGGGTTTTCTTCTGCGTTACAGCAACAAACCATACCTGTTGGTAGTCGATTAAGATTAGTGAATGCGGTGCGTCCTGATGGTACTTCTTTTTATGAAAAAGAACGTTGTGAAAAACTAATAGAAGACTTGAATGTAAAAAATAATGTGGATTGGTATTCTGATTTTTTGCCAAGTGAAGAATGCGAAGAAAAATTGTCAGGTTGTGACGTTATTATCTTACCTTATCAATTTACGCTTGAATCGTGTAGTGGCGCCGTGCGAAATGCAATTATTAGTTGTAAACATGTTGCAACGACCCCAGCGCCTATTTTTGATGAAGTAAGGGATGTTACACACTCTCTAAATGGATATGACTCAGAGAATATAGCGCAATTTTTAAGTACTTTTATTGGGCGTATAAAAGCACATGGCTACGATTCCCTGCTAGTGGAGCGTGAAAAATGGCTAATGGATCATAATTGGCCGATTATTTCCGATCGCCATTTGAATGTGTTTACTGCGAATAAAGTGGATAAGAGCTTTAATAATGGGGAAAATGCAACGGATGAAAGCAATATTGATGGGGATTACGGGTTAGGATGGCGCGTATTTAGCGCAGCACCTTCTAGAACAAGGTTATGATGTTTGCGGAACTGACCAAAGAAGCCTATCTGTAAACTTTTGGCGTGTACGACAACTTGGAATCATTGACGATCCAAAAGAGGTGGTTGAACCTTTTTACCCCAAAACTAACAATGGTAGAAGACCCTATGCCCGCTATCAACGATTCTTTAGCCTCTTACATTAATCCGTATAATAGTCCGATGGGAGTAAAGTTGTACTCTCAACGTTATTGGTTTTGGGTGACGTTAAAAACACCTTGCTCAGGTGTTGTTTGGTTGTATTACATTACCAAAGCACACTCTGAATTTCATGTTGATAATATGTTTACAGTGAATGTGTTGGCGGGTGAAGTGATTTTGTCGTTTTTAATTGATGGTCCTGAATTCACGGGGGCAATAAGAATCGACCTTGGCTCCGATATGGGGCTTTATTTGGTTCGACAATTACATGTATATCCGTTTTTTGTGACTTGAATTCAAGTGAGTAAAGATGATAAGTAGAATTATTAAAGAAAGTGGTATTTCTTTTGGAACAAGCGGAGCTCGCGGGTTGAATACGCAATTTACAGAGGACGTGTGTGCTGCGTTTTCTGTTTCGTTTGTGAATGCAATGAGGCAAGAGTATTCATTTAAAAAAGTGGCCTTGGCAATGGATAGGAGGCCTTCCAGCCTTTTTATGGCACAAGCATGTGCAGGGGCATTGTCTGCTCTTGGGTACGATGTATTATTTTATGGTGTATTGCCTACTCCAGCCTTAGCTTTACAGGCGATGTCAGATGAAATGCCTGCAATCATGATAACGGGCAGTCATATTCCGTTTGACCGTAATGGCATCAAGTTTTATCGGCCGGATGGTGAAATAACCAAAGCCGATGAGTTGTTGATTTTATCAGATGCAACGACATTGCCTGCTTTTTCCGCCATTAAATTAAATGAATTGTCGCTGGCGAAAGAAAATTATGTGAACCGTTATATAACAGCATTTTCGAATACTCTTTTTAAAGGTTTTAAAATTGGTATTTATGAACATTCTGCGGCTGGACGTGATCTCAATCGTGAGGTTTTTGAGTCGCTTGGTGCTACGGTGATTTCTCTAGGACGGTCAGATTCGTTTGTTCCAATTGATACAGAAGCCGTGTCTGATATTGATAAGAAGAAGGCGCTTGATTGGATTCAAACGCATCAATTGGATGCTGTTTTTTCAACGGATGGTGATGGGGATAGACCGTTATTATCAGATGAAAATGGCGTTTGGCTTAAAGGCGACGTATTAGGGATTTTGTGTGCCCAAGCGGTATTGGCACGTGTGGTATCGTTACCGATTAACTCTAATACTTCTGTCGATAGCGTTGGTTTTGAAAAAATAGAACGAACACGTATCGGATCGCCCTATGTGATTGCTGGAATGGAATCTTTAGCTCAAGGTTATGCTTCTGTTGCAGGCTTTGAAGCGAATGGAGGTTTTTTATGTGGTGAGGGGCTGTATTTAGGCGGTAATCCTCTAGCGGCTTTACCAACGCGCGACGCCATTCTGCCTGCGCTTGCTGTATTGGCAAAATCACGATTAGAAAAAGTATCTGTATCAAGTTTGGTTTCAAAGCTTCTTACACGACATACGGCAAGTGATCGATTGCAAAATATTGATGTAAACCGTATGAATAATTTATTGAAGAAATGGTTTTCTGATCCTAGTTTGGCTTTTACTGATCTGCATTTAGCATCAGAATTGCAAGAGAGTAATTCTTTAGATGGCTTACGATTAACATTAAAAAATGCGGATGTTGTTCATATTAGGCCTTCAGGAAATGCGCCTGAATTGCGTTGTTATGTGGAGTCGGATTCACCTGAGAAAGCAGAGAACCTAATGCGTGATGTTCTGGGAAAATTATCCCAGTGGTGTTCACTCAATTTATAATATGGAGGAAATGTGTTTGATCATGTTATATCGATAAGCCTTTAAAGCATCGAAAGCTGGGTTGGGTGCTACTTGCCTTTGTATTATCGTAGTTATCCTTTTTGTATGATGCCAATTAAAAACAGAGCCACTGTCACAACGATTATCGCTAGTTGAAATGTTTGATAAAGATCTTCGACAAACTAGAAGCTCGATCGATTTTCTCGTCTCTATGGATCTAATTGTATCATGGGATCTCTATGTTCAATCGGGAGAGATTGGTGACGCTAAGAAAGTGCAAGGTTTGTATCTTATTATGTGTTTTTGGTCGCTTTGCAGTTAAGTAAAGCCCACACCTATTTGACTTATCCCTTCGTACTTTCTTGATCCATGTTAGAAGTGATGAGCTGTGCTGCTCCAGTTATTGCGTCTCGTATTGAGTCTGTAGAAGATGTCATTGAAAATGGTCGGAATGGTTTGCCCATTTTTGTATACCGAAGAACGGTCAGCATGTGTCAATTGGGTGTTGTCCCATCCTGAAGATATGATGTCTATTCGACAGCAAGTACGTCAAACGATTCAGCAGAACTTTGATTTAACACGAGTGTGTTTACCAAAGCAGTTGGAACGGCTTGTAGACTCAACCTTATAAGGTATATCTATGTTACTTAATATTTAGAGTTCGTAATTACTGCACTTTCTATGCTACAGACAGTAAAGATGCAGGAGTGTAGAATATCGGTAACTTTTTACTTGATTCAATAGGAGTTGTTGATGAACATTCAAACGGCCATTGCCACAGTCATCGATAAGCAAAATCTTACAATAGAAGAAATGAGCGCAGTGATGCGTATTATTATGACGGGTGAGGCGAGTCAGGCTCAGATTGGCGGCTTTCTTATTGGTTTACGAATGAAAGGCGAAACCGTTGATGAGATTACGGCGGCCGCACAGGTGATGCGTGAGCTTTCAAGTAAAGTGGTCATTGATCAAGCGCATTTAGTGGATACTTGCGGTACAGGTGGTGATGGTGGCAAGTTGTTTAATGTGTCGACTGCGACGGCGTTTGTAGCGGCCGCTGCAGGTGCTTATGTTGCAAAACATGGCAATCGTTCTATTTCTTCAAAATCGGGCAGTGCGGATTTACTTGAGCATGCAGGTATTAATTTAAATCTAACACCAGAGCAAGTTTCACGATGTGTCGATGAGGTGGGTTTAGGGTTTATGTTTGCTCCTAATCACCATTCTGCTATGAAACACGCTATAGGGCCGCGCAAAGAAATGGCAGTACGCACAATTTTTAATTTGTTAGGGCCATTAACCAACCCTGCAACGGTAACAAATCAAGTATTGGGTGTGTTTGATAAGCAATGGGTTCGACCTATGGCTGAAGTGTTACAGCGTTTAGGCAGTAAACACGTTATGGTTGTGCATTCTCAAGATGGCTTAGATGAAATAAGCATTGCTGAGCCAACATTTGTTGCAGAGTTAAAAGACGGTGTCATTACTGAGTATGAGATTGTACCTGAAGATTATGATATTCCTCGCCAATCAATTGACACATTACAAGTTGAGGATGCAGAAGCCAGTCTTGTTCTTGTTAAACAAGCATTAGCTGGTAAAGGTAAGGTAAACCCTGCCCGTGATATTGTTTCTTTGAACGCAGGTGCGGCGATCTATGTGTCCGGTGTTGCGTCTTCTTTTTATGAAGGGGTATCCATGGCTGAGGATGTGATGGGTGGTGGATTAGCGACAGAAAAGTTCTCTGCACTTGCGAGTTTTACTCGTTGTTTTTAATGTGTGTTCGAATAAATAGATAAGGTCTACTATGCAAGTTGAAACTCCAACGATATTGAAAAAAATTGTTGCTCGAAAGCACGAAGAAATATCAGAAAGAAAAAAACATATCTCTCTTGATGACATTAAGGCGTCTGCTCTTGCTGCAAATAAAAACAACCCCGTTAGAGGGTTTGCCAAGGCGTTAAAAGCGAAAGTGGCCAATGGTGAACCGGGTGTTATTGCTGAGATAAAAAAAGCGTCTCCGAGCAAAGGTGTTTTAAGAGATAACTTTATACCTAATGAAATTGCTCAATCTTATGAACAAGGTGGCGCAGCGTGCTTGTCTGTATTGACGGACAAAGATTTTTTTCAAGGACACGAAAATTATCTTATTGAAGCACGGAATGCTTGCGAGCTTCCTGTTATTCGAAAAGACTTTATTGTCGATCCCTATCAGGTCTATGAAGCCCGTGCAATTGGGGCTGATTGCGTTCTTTTGATTGTGGCATGTTTATCAGGTGAAGCGTTATTTAGTTTAGATAAGTTATCACGCGAGCTGGGTTTGGATGTGTTGGTTGAAGTCCATAACCGCGCAGAGCTTGAGTTGGCGTTAGAGTATTCAAAGAGTGAGCTTTTGGGGATTAATAACCGAGATCTACATACGTTTGATTTGAGTTTAAATAATACATTTGATTTACTCGATAGCATCCCTGATGAGCGCTTTATCGTAACAGAAAGTGGTATTCACACTATGGATGATGTGGCAGCCATGAGAGCAAAAAATGTGAATGCGTTTCTTGTTGGTGAGGCTTTTATGAGGGCGGATCAGCCTGGTGAAAAGTTAGCAGAGCTATTCAAAAACTAATATTTTATTGTGATAAAGATGCTTGAAAGTATCTTATCTCAAACGTTAACGTTTTTAAATTTGAGAGTAGAGAATTGAATATGAAAGCAAGTGTGGCTTGGCAAGAAGATGTGCATTTTACGGCACAAACGGGTTCTGGTTTTCAAATAGAAATCGATGGTAATCAAGAAAAAGGCGCTCGACCAATGGAGTTGATCTTAGCTGGTCTTGGTGGTTGTACGTCTTATGATGTGGTGAAAATTTTACAAAAGTCGCGTCAAGATGTGGTTTCTTGTGTCGCTGAAATTGATGCAGAAAGGTCGGATGCTATACCTGCTGTTTTTACCAAAATTCATATTACGTTTGTAGTAACAGGCCGTAAGTTAAAAGAAAAAATAGTTGAGCGTGCTGTGAAGTTATCGGCTGAAGAGTATTGCTCCGCGTCTTTAATGCTTGAACGCGGTGGTGTTGAAATTACCCATAGTTTTACTGTTATTGACGCTGAGTAAGCTTTTATTTCGCCTTGGGTCTTGTAAAAGATTCAGGGCGAAGTGTTAGTCTTCTATTCGTTCTGAAATTTTACATCTTTGTTTATGAACTTTTGCCGTTGCGCAAGGTGACCCATCCCAATACGTGTAATCCGCTTGGTGTTGATCGATCTTGATGTGACTTAAGCTGACGGTTTTTGCATCCCCTCTGTGCATACAAACAGAGTTCATTGATCTTTCAGGTAAGTGAGATCTGTGGAGTTTAAGTAATAGATGATCGTCTACTGTTCCATTATTATGCTTTAGAAGTTTTGCATAACTTTCTTGTCGGTGATTTGAAACGGAAGGGAAGTCGACACCAGAAGAAGTAAATGGCGAGGTGGCCTGAATGTTTTTAAGCGTTGTCTGCCCATCCCAACATACGCTTAAAGGATGGCTTTTAGATCGGGAAAAAATAAGCAATGTAAATGGTGCATATTGCATACAATCCATAGTGTTTAGGTATTGTTCTACTTTTTTATAAGACGTTAATTCAAGTAAGTTTCTAACGAGCATTCCTCGACTGGTGAGCTGCCCTTTAGGTAAGTTGCCTTGATAATAGTTGAGTAAACATATGGATACGCCGTCAGAGGTTACTCCCATCCAAGATCCATTCCCTTGAGGGTCAACAGGCATAATGTAGTGGCTGTTATTTAGCTTCGATTGAAATACTTCAGGAGGGTGTGCTTTTTCGCGTCGGCGTTGTTCGTCTCTATTGAAAAATATTTGGTAACCTTGATGATTGTATAGCCAGCTTATCGTACACATAATTAGGAGTTAGCTGCACCTTGAGACTCTTGCTGACGTACATAAGTCGCGGTCGCTGGAGCCAAGCCGAAATGTTTTGGTGTTTCTATATTTTGTAATTTCACGGCAACGCCAATAAGTGCCATATGATGTATGCAATGGCTAGCAACAAATATGAGCTCCCTATGAAGGCTTGATACTAAATGGTCTGATTGTTCCTGTTCTAAACAAACTTCTGAAAAAATGGTCACTGAAGTCATTAGAGCGTTACTCTCTATAGTGTGTAGCCAAGTCTGAATGTCGTTTAATTCTTTTTTTGCTGTTTCAATACAGGATTCAACAGCCGCGCCACGACGTCGAATATTATAGTTAATGTGTGCTTGGGACACGCCATTCACGATAACTAAATAATTATCGATAATATGTCGAACATGTTGACCTATACTGCTATTAATGTAAGGTGCACTTATATGGCAGTACGCTTTGTTATCAATTGTGTCAAGTAAAGCCAAAGCTTGATTAATGGTTTCTATGTTACCTTTTATAACAGGTATCATGTCTCCTCCTGAGTGTCAGGCCGTTGTGTGTTTGTGTTATGGAACTCTAGATAGCTTTCTGCGGATTCTCTGCCCATGTATTTCCCTAATACTCTTTCCGATAGTTGGGTTAGATCAACAGTGATAAGCCCATCTACTGTTTGATTAAAGTCTGGATCAACATTGAAACTAATAAAACGGCCCTGAAGAGATAAATATTGGCGAATTAATACAGGGACGCCTGCCCCGTTTTCAAGGCGAGAAACAACGTTTGATAAAAGTTGGATGTCGGCAAGCCCTGAAAGTAAGTTTACAGACCAAAAAGGTTTACTCGCAATTGGAATAGGGTGAGTTGCTTCCACTAGCTTTGATCGGTTTGAATCGTAAAAATGGGCGGTAAGGCTGCTGACGATTAATTGATGTGTCAGCTCTTTGTATTCACCACTGATGCTGACTGGGCCAAAAAGCGTCGTGTATTTGGGATTGCGAGAAATAAAAGTGGCAATGCCTTTCCATAGAAGCATAAGAGGAGACAGGTTTTTTTGATAAGGTTTATCAATAACAGATCGTCCCATTTCTATTGCGTTTGGTTGTGTGTCTAAGAATGCTTGGTCAAACTTAAAGAGGGTGCGACTGTATAAACCGTGAATGCCTGACTTTTGTACAAGAGAATCTACTAGACCTAGCCTGTAAGCCCCTGCAATTGCCTGTTGATCTTTATCCCAAATAAAGAGGTGTAAGTACACATCATCAAACTGATCAATATCAATTTCTCTTCCTGTACCTTCACCCACCTCTCTAAAGTTACGTTCTCGGATGACACCGATCTGCTTTAAAATATTAGGGATTTCATGGGCGCTTGCGATAAAGACATTGAACTGTTTTTGTTCTACAAGGATAGACGTAGCGGGTAGAGTTTGAATCTCTTGATTCAAAATATCTGTTTTGATGTCCTTTAAAATAGGCGTGAGTAGTCGATAGGATCCTGTGAGTGTTGTACCACTTTGTTTTAAGTGATTTTGCTCTAATAAATAGGTGTTCAAGCGTAAATAGTTTGTGATGTCTTGATCGTTGTCCATTTTCGCGATTTCATTGGGCTCTATGACTGAACCACAGCGCACTCCAATTGATTTGTTCTTTTTATTTAATAATTCGCGGCCAAGTAAAGCAGTTCTGAATCGAGGATGAATTTTCCCTACTTTGTAAAAGAAAGGGGAGTTTTGACCTTCTATAAAAATGGGCAAACATGTTGCTTTACTGGAGCGTGCTAATCGACCTACAAGCCTCCCCCATTCTTTATCTTGAAGGTAGTTGCTGTTTTCATCAAATGTAGATACTTCACCTGCGGGGAAAATAAGCAATGCTCCCCCTGTTGTTAGGTGTTGCCCTGCTTCCTTAATTGCTTTCATATTGGTTCTACGGGCTTCCTTTGTTTCGAAGACATCAACACCAATAAATAAGTTGTCTAATTCTGGAATGCGTTTAAGGAAGAGGTTGGCCATCACTTTAATATCAGGACGATATTCCATAAGCATTTTAGCGAGAATGACGCCTTCTACGCCCCCTAAAGGGTGATTTGCGACAATAAGTAAAGGCCCGCTGCTAGGTATTGTGTTTAGAGGTTCTCCAGATGAATGGAAACTGATACCAAGGGCGTCAAGAGTGTGGGTTAAAAAGGTGTTGGTATCTGAGTTTTTAGGGCGCATTAAGTAATGCTGATGCAGTCGTTTTAGCCCCGTTATATTCTCTAATATCGGAGCAAACCACTTCATAGATTTTGTTCTAGGAAGTAAAAAAGGGCTGAACTCTGATGTCGTTTTCATATATTAATCCATTGATGGGTAATCAACTACCCAACTCTTTTCTTCTCGCCAAGCGCGATACAATGATAGCAAAGACGGTGTTTGGTAACCCGCTTTTCGATTTAGATGTCCAATTTCGAATAAAGTTCGATATTGAAATAATAATGCCTTAATTGCATCTGGAAATTTTGTTTTGCTATCCCATATATGAGTGGCTTCACTGCTTGCACCGTTGATTTCAAGGATTTGAAAGTTTTTACCGTCCATGAGTTCATCAATATGTTTAAACTTGACATCGAGACGACCAAAATGAAACTCTGGCATACCATCAAAAAAAGTATCTAATGACTGTGTGAGTGCTTCAGTAATGTAGCGATTACCGTCACGAAATATACTACCGCCACTGTGGCTGCCTGCAAAGGCAATTCGTACAGCCTCTCCTTCAGGGATCACTTTGTCATGATTTTCTTTGTGTCTTGGTAGGTAAATGTGAGAAAGAAGCCCTGCTCGTGGGTCTGCTAAAATAAGCTCTTTAAGTGTTTGTACACCATCACCAACAACCCAGGGGGTGTACTTTAGTGTGATGGAGGTAATTTTTCCTTTTCTCTCTCCAGGGTAGCGAATATAAAAAATTCCTGCTTCGGCTTGGTACTTGGATTTTTCTTGCAGTAAAAAACGTGCATTTTCAGGAAAAAGCTCAATGTAATCTGATAGCTCTTGTTCGTTTTCAATTAATCGAACACCAACACCTCTGCATCCAAGATCTGGTTTCGCTACAGCAGGTAAGGACAGGCCTTTGTCAAAATATTGATCAAGCAAGAGCTTTGTGCTTTCTTTCGATGTCAGATTCTCTTTTTTTGTAGAAGTCACATATTCACAGAGAAAAGATCGAACTTCTTTTTTGGGTTGATCTAATATGTCGGCTTTAGATTCACCGACCATGCCACTCAATGGTATTTTAGGGTTTGAAATTAACGGCAAACCGATACTTCTGTATTTTATACTCAATCCAACACATTGAATAATGACTGGAGCATACATCGCCCAAGCAGGCCAGAATTCAAAAAAAGAAACAGGCTTCTCTGTAAGTTCAAGAGGTGGCATGCCTTCATTTATACCTTGCGGCAAGGGGACTTTTCGAATGTTCAAACGGAGCGTTCCTCCAGAAGATAAGTATTAATTACTTTATTTATTAGCATAATAACAACAATTAAAAGAGGCGCTAGGACCCAACGCCACAAAGCGCCTTCTAACCATAGTGCATCGCCCAAAGCAAAAACAGAGGTATAGACTACAATTGACCAGAGTAATGTGGCTAGCCCAACAGAGAAGAAAAATGTCATGGGTTTAATATGCAATGCTCCACATACTAGATACCCCGTACCTCTCAGGCCGGGTAAAAACCGAATAAGAAATACATTTAAAAACGCATTTTTTTGTAATTTTTTTTGGATTGTTATTACTTTTGGATGAGCTAGGCGTAGCTGGACCCATTTAAATTTATGGCTATATCGGCCAATGTAAAATAAAATGATGTCTCCAGACGCAATGCCAATAAATACAGCAAGTATACCTAAATGAATAGGTAAGGTTCCCTCAACAGACAAAAGCGCTGCACCAACAATCGCGGCATCTTCTAATAAGTAGGAGATAAAAATGATCCCTAGCATAATGATGTAGGGGTTGTGCGACCAACTGAGTAAGGTATCGAGCATAAATATATAAACTAAACCATTTTTTAACTATATAACGTCAGACCCAGTCTCTATTAACTAGTTCAATCATATAAAAAAATTTTGTAAAAAAGATGGTGCCCCCACCAGGACTCGAACCTGGAATAGCCGCTTAGGAGGCGGCAGGTATATCCTGTTTACCTATGGAGACATGAGAGTTTTTTAGTATTGATAATTTTAAAATTAATAGATTATTGGTGCTTTTAACCATCAATTCGAAAGCAGGTGGTTTTATACCTTATTTTTTATTGATCGGCAAATCAAAGCGTTATTTTCATATTTGAAATGAAGGTAATGTTATTGTGACATGTTTAAAGAGGTCGGTTATGCTTTGCCAATCGTGTGTTTACTATTGATTGGTCTAGTGCTGCCTTTTGCCGTGTATATGCGACTTTTTTTGTCTGAACCCTTGAGTATTTCTAGGAAAGATTTGTTACGCTTTTGAGCGATATTCAGTATTTGCTCGTTAGTGTGATTTTTTTCTTTACAGGTTTCTAGGAGCTTTTCGCATAGGCTAACGAGCTCGATTAATTTCACATCCTTATGTTGAGTATGTAACCACTCCTTAAACTGGCCTTCTTCTGGTTGCTTTTGATTAATGATTCCAAATTTTATCAATAACGAATGTCTTTTAGTATTTAAAGCGTCTAATTCATCTAAAATTGCACGTTTTTGTGCTGCAATTTCTAATATGGCTTCAGAACTAAGTTTGGCAAGTGCGTCTCGCTCATTATCTAGTAGTGTTGATAATGAATCGAGTAGTTCTTTGTTGCGAGCAAATATAGGTTCAACAGGTACCATAAGAAGAATTACTTTTCCTTAATTAAGGCTAATTTTTATTACGAAAATAGAGCATCAATACTTTGCATGTTGCTTGCTAGCTTTTGCGTGTCGATTTTATATTCGCCAGCGGCTAGAGCCTGTTTGATTTCTTCCACTTTATCCATATCAATGTCAGGAAGATTCGATATTTTCTCTTCCTGATTTTTTAATACTTGAGCAGTGCCACTTAACTTTACTGTGTCTTCTGCTAATGTTTCTTTATTAGAAGGTACTTTTGATTTGACACCTTCAGTTTCTCCTGAAGATTTTTGCAAACGATCATTTTTACTGACATTTGACTGATTTAAGATATTACCAAGATTAATTGCCATGATGCTTACCTGCTCTGAATTTTGCCACCTACTCCACTTATCGACCGTCTATATATAAACTTTAGACATTTTTATAAAAAATACTCTAAATGGCGATTTCTTTTTGCTCGTTTCAATAGTTTACAAGAATCTCGTTGCTGGATACAACTTTTCCGTACACAATTCGACCAGAACTGGTGTTTTTCACTCGAATTTGCTGGCCTAACACCCCATTTTCAAGTGATTCTCCGTTCATCTTTATACTGATAGTGCTACTTTGGGCTTTTATCACGATTCGAGAGCCTTTTTTTATTATTATTGGTAGTTCTGTTATTTTGTCTGTTATGACTGTGTTGATATTAATGTTTCGTGAGGCAATAAGCCCATATGGTGGGTTGTCTTGACTATAAATGTCCCCTCGTAATTTGGTGATATCCACCTTTATTAAGTCAGTGTTGTTTGTTGTTATTGGTTGTTTTCTTGATATGGGTGTAATTGCGGTGTAAGCGCTCAATAATATTTGTTGATTCACTGGAATAAAAATTTTCCATGTTGGTGTAATGCATTGAACTGTGTATGTCGTTCTTTTTTGAGCGTCACGGCGAGAATTAGAAATGGACAGTTTGTCTTTTGGACAACTTGGCAAGTAGCTAAAATTCGCTCGGTTTCCTAATTCAATATGTATTTCTGCCTTAGGATAAAGCGTGGCTAAACGAGGTTTTTCATTTTGTTCAATGAAATTAATAATATAGTCTTGAAGATTGGTTGCATGACAAACAGAAGGCAAAGTGCATAGTATTAATGCTCGAAAAAATAGATTTTTATTCATAATAGATAAATATCTCGCGATTTTGACTCTAAGCTTGCATAAGGTATTAGTAAAATAACAAATATCACTCTATGATTGGGTGATATTTACATATTTTTTTGAGGTTCGCCTTGGCGACATAGTAAGGTTCATAGGAGATTTAGTTATGGCCGGAGTTCTCGATACAGTTAACCAGCGTACTCAACTTGTTGGTGAGAACCGTCTGGAGTTGTTGTTGTTTCGTTTGAATGGGAAGCAAATATACGGAATTAACGTTTTTAAAGTAAAAGAAGTGTTGCAGTGTCCAAAGCTGACAACGATGCCTCACAGTAGTCCTGTAGTTCGAGGTGTTGCCCATATTCGTGGAGGCACAATCCCGATACTTGATCTAGGCCTTGCTACGGGTGATCGACCAATTGAAAATATAAGCGAATGCTTTGTCATCATTACAGAATACAATCGTCGAATTCAGGGTTTTTTGGTCAAAGGAGTCGAACGAATTGTTAACATGAATTGGAGCGATATTCAGCCACCTCCAAAAGGATTGTCTCATGATAATTATTTGACCGCTGTTTGTCAGGTTGAAAAAGAGATGGTAGAAATTATTGATGTTGAGCAAATTCTTTCTGAAGTAGCACCGACAAAACAAGACATCTCTGTGGGAATTGTCACAGACTCGGTGCAGGAAAATGCGAAACAGTACCATATTCTTATTGTTGATGATTCGAGTGTGGCTCGTAAACAAATCAAACGATGCATGGAAGACGTTGGTTTTGCAACGACTGTGTTGTGTGATGGTCGTGAGGCTCTAGAGTATCTTTTGAGTATTGCTGATGAAGGCGGTGATGTAACCACAGAGTTTTCAATGATTATATCAGATATCGAAATGCCTGAAATGGATGGTTACACTTTAACTACTCAAATACGGAATGACAGTAGATTGAGTGATCTATTTATTCTTTTACACACTTCATTAAGTGGTGTGTTTAATGAGGCTATGGTGAAAAAGGTGGGTGCCGATGGTTTCCTTGCGAAATTCCAGCCTGATGAGTTAGCTCGTTTAGCAATAGAAACCGTACAGGCAAAAGAGCCTGAATAGTTCGGCGGTTATAGAGCACTTACTTAACCTGATTAGTATGCTTATTTGGAGCAATAATGTTGAGCAGTACAGACGTAATAACGCCACAGGGGTATGCAAAGTTTCAGCAATACTTAGAAAAAGTATGTGGCATTATGTTGAGTGATAATAAACAATACTTAGTTGCCAGTCGGTTAGGTAAGCTGCTAGAAAGAGAAGAAATTGATAGGTTAGAAGATCTAGTTTCATTATTGGAAAGAAGTGATGGGGCATTAGAAGAAGAAGTGATTAATGCCATGACAACGAATGAGACTTTGTGGTTTCGTGATATTCATCCTTTTAAGATATTGAAAGAAAAAATTCTACCGGAGTTTTCTAGTCACCCTCTTAGGATTTGGTCTGCCGCGTCATCAACTGGACAAGAGCCATACTCAATAAGTATGGTAATCGATGAATATAAGTCCTCGTGTCCAGGTAAGTTAAGATCGGGTGAGAAAATTATAGCTACAGACATTTGTACTAATATTTTGGAGCATGCTAAACAAGCTGAATACGACAGTCTTGCAATTGTTCGTGGTCTCAGTGATGATTTGAAAAAACGCTACTTTGATAAATTAGATTCTGGATCATGGAAAATAAAAGCGCCTATACGTAGTCGTGTTGATTTTCGTTATTTGAACCTTATTGATTCATATTCAAGCCTAGGGAAGTTCGATGTTATTTTCTGTCGAAACGTTCTTATTTATTTTTCCCCTAACTTGAAGCTGGATATATTGACCAGAATGCATAAATCACTTAATCCTGGTGGGTATTTGTTTTTAGGGGGGTCGGAAGCGTTAAGTGGTCTGTCTTCTATGTTTGAAATTGTTCAGTGCCACCCTGGTATTGTCTATCGTGTTAAATGAATTGTATAAAGGACCTTCTTTAGCGGGTCGGTCCTGTTTTTATCTTCTGGTTTTCTTTTCTTTAGTGTTTTAGCTAATTACCTTCTTAATACTCCTTTTTTGTTTTTGCCTTTGTTGTTTTATTGCCGCTTTTTGCCGTCTCTGTTTTCTATTTCTTCTATCTTATTGATATTCAATGTTTTATTTTTTTGGCATCCATTTTGCTTAGTTTCTATTAGGGTTATTAATTGTTTGATTTTTGGGGTGTGTAGATGGCGATTACATTTGAAGGTGCGCTTGCAGGGCATGATAAAGCGTTGTTATTTCGAAGTGCTCGCTCTGCTGTATTGGCGAATAATATAGCCAATTCAGATACACCTAATTATAAAGCTCGTGATATTAGTTTTGAGTCAATGATGAGTCAATCTATGCGCAGTCAATTATCAATGGACGTAACGAATGAAAAGCATCTTTCTCAGACCTCAGGATTTACTTCTATTGATGCGGACGCTCTTTTGTATCGTACGCCTAGTCAGCCATCTTTGGATGGTAATACGGTTGATATGCAAAGAGAGCAAGCTGAGTTTGCTCAAAACTCTTTGCAGTTCGATACTAGTTTTTTGTTTCTGGATCGAAAAATTAGCGGTATGAAAAAAGCTCTATCAGGAGGGCGTTAGTAATGTCTTTAAATAATATTTTTGCCATTGCTGGGTCGGCAATGAGTGCTCAGTCTGTTCGTCTAAATACAGTAGCAAGTAATATTGCGAACGTGGACAGTGTTTCAAGCTCTGTCGATCAGACGTATCGTGCTCGTAAGCCTGTTTTCGCTGAAATGTTTGATGAGTCTATGAAGTCTCATGGTTGGAACAATGTAAATGATGATGGGATGGGTGCTGGGATTGGGGTGCAAATAAAGGGTATTGTTGAATCTGACGCCCCTTTGCAGCCTAGATATGAGCCTGATCATCCTATGGCAAATGAAACGGGTTTTGTTTTTTACCCGAATGTAAATCCAGTCGAAGAGATGGCGGATATGATGTCGGCTTCTCGGTCTTTTCAGACGAATGTTGAGATTATGAATTCGGCTAAAAGCATGATGCAGAAAGTCTTGACACTTGGTCAGTCTTAGGGGTGATGTATGTCTGAAATAAACAGTGGTTTTAGTAGTTTAATTGCTCAATATGGCACCGATAAAGCTAAGAAAAGCTCTGGGGTAGATGAGCAAACTGCAGTTGAAAAAGCGAACATTGGGGATCAAGATGTCTTTATGACTCTTTATATTGAGCAGCTAAAAAATCAAGACCCTACTGCTCCTCAAGATACAAATGACATGGTTGCTCAAATGTCTCAATTTAATCAGGTTGAGCAGTTGACGACCATTTCAACGCGTATCGAAGCTATGGCTGCGTCTTTAACATCCAGTCAGGCTCTTGGAGCGTCAACGCTGGTGGGTAAATCTGTGTTTGTGGCTCAGAATTCGGCAGAGCTTGTTGAGGGTGGTGATGTTTCTTTGAGAGTGGGCATACCTGACGATGTTCAGGGGACCACCTTGAAAATATCTAATGCAGATGGGAGTGTGGTTAATGAGTTTGAACTAACCTCAAAAGAATTTAAATGGGATGGTAGAGATAAGGATGGCAATTCATTGCCGTCTGGCAATTATACTTTCTCAGCAACTGGAAAAACGTTTGATGGTGATACTTTGGATTTAAGTACTCTGCTCCCTGCGCGAATTCAGGGGGTCACAATTAATGGTGCGAATGGCACTGAGCTTAATGTAGCTGGTCATGGCAAAATTAGCCTGACAGGTGGATTGGAAATAATAGGTTAATCGGAGGGCGTTATGGGATTTAATACAGCACTTTCAGGTATCAAGGCTTCTGCAGATTTTTTGAGCGCTACAGGTAATAACATTGCAAACTCCGATACAACTGGCTTTAAGCGTTCCCGAGTGGAGTTTGGTGATCTTTATAATACCAGTGTGGTTGGTGCAGGGAGCAATAATGCCATTGGTTCGGGTGTCAGTGTCAATAATGTGGCTCAGCAATTTGCCCCGGGTAATATTTCGGATACAGGTAGTAACCTAGATTTGGCAGTTGATGGGAATGGCTTTTTTGTTTTGGATGAAGGTGGTACTCAGATATACACTCGGGCTGGTGACTTTAAGTTGGACGAAGAGGGTTTCTTGGTTACTAATGATGGCGCGAATGTACAAGGTTATAATGCTGTAGATGGTATTGTCGGGGGTAATCTTGAGGATCTTATTGTACCAACAGAGCGTATTGCGCCGCAGGCTACTGCTGAGGTGGCTATTGAGGTCCAGTTGGATTTTAGATCGGATGATGTGCCTGCGTTTATAGTTGATGTATTCGATCCGACTGATCCTGAAACGTTTAATTATACTCAAACACAGACAGTTGCTGATGGTCAGGTTCCACCGCAAAATCATATAGTCACTTATTATTATGCTAAATCAGAGTTGCCGAACACGTATCAGGTGTACGCGACGGTTGATGGTTCTCCGACTGATGATAGTGGAGCGGAATGGCTTACGGATCAATTTATTACTTTTAATGGTGAGGATGGCTATCGAGATGCTCTTGGGGTGGTACAGCCTGGTGGGTCTCAGGTTCTTTATTCTGGCACAAATTTACCTCAGGTTTCAGATGTTGCTGCTCTGAATCAGGCGAATTTTTCCTTGGCAGGTAATTTAAATGGTATCGCCATTGCTGATTCCTTGGTTGTTGCAAATGTGATTGAACCATCGAATGTTAGTAGGAATGCTTTCGATCCAGCTGATCCTTCAAGTTACAATTATGGAAATACAAAAAATATTTATGATGCTTTAGGAGATGTCCATACGCTTGGTTATTATTTTATTCAGCAAGGCGAAGCAAACACGTATGAACTAAAAGTAACGGTTGATGGAAGGCAAACGTTTAATGACCCCGTTACAGGGCTTCCAACTCGTTTTGTACCTGAAGATACTGTGGTAACGTTTGATGTGTCGGGTAATTTGTCGGGAACGTTTGAAGGGTTTCCACCATTTGCAATATCGTCTCCTGTTCAGCTTTCTATTACAGGTTTTGATCCTACTGATCCAACTGCAGAGATTCCTGTGGATCTGACTGGTTCAACTCAATATGCATTGGACAGTAATGATGAATTTGAGCAGGATGGTTTTGCTGCGGGTGAGTTGCAAGGAGTGTCTTTTGATGAGGACGGTTCTTTGTTGGCAACTTATACTAATCAACAAACTGCAATTTTGGGGCAAGTGGCTTTGGCAACGTTTGACAATACAGATGGCTTAAGTCCTGTGGGGAATACGGCGTGGGCGGCAAGCTCTAGCTCTGGGGCGGCAAACGTTGGCCGAGCGAACACTGGGACGCTTGGTAGTATTCGAGGCGGTGCTCTTGAGGAGTCGAATGTGGACTTAACTTCTGAATTGGTTGCGTTGATCGAAGCTCAAAGGAACTATCAGGCAAACTCGAAAACCCTAGAGACAGAAAACACGGTAACTCAGACGATTATTAACTTATAATGATTATTTAGATCGATTTTTTAATTGATCTTCTTTAGCTTGATGTCGTTCTATGTGCATTAATAAGCTACCTTTCTAAAAGAATCTATACTGGCATACTTATTGTATTGTCTGTATAGATTCTTTTTTTTGAGGGTATGTTGAATGGATAGAGCACTCTACCTTGCCATGAGCGGTGGCAAACAGACTATGCACGCTCAAACGGTCCATGCTAATAATTTGGCAAATGTCAGTACAACAGGTTTTCGTTCTGATTTTGAACAAGCGCGTTCAATGCAAATTAATGGCGAGCACTTTCCTTCTCGTGTGTATGCAATGACAGAAAATCCTGGTACGCGTTTTGAATCGGGTGGATTGATTCAAACAGATCGTAATCTGGATATAGCCATCCAAGATAAAGGTTTTATTACCGTTCAAGATGAATTAGGGCGTGAGTCTTATACTCGTGCGGGTAACCTTCAAATTACATCCTCTGGCCAACTTGTAACCGCAACAGGATTGCCTGTTATGGGGAATGATGGGCCAATTTTTCTGCCTCCTCTAGATCAGATTAATTTTGGTGATGACGGTACGATTTCGATTGTTCCTCAGGGTGGAACCTTGGCTGAAATTGCTGTGATTAATCAAGTTAAACTGGTTTCTCCGGATACAAAGCAATTGGAAAAGGGGAGCAGTGGTTTGATATATGGGAAGGATGGTCAAGTATTTGATCAGAGCCCTGATGCAAAAATAATATCGGGGTTTATCGAAGGCAGTAATGTTAATGCGGTTGAAGAGATGACTCATATAATGAATTTATCTCGGCGTTTTGAGCTTAATATCAAAGTTATGGATACGGTTAGAAATAATGAAAATGCTGCGGCACGCATATTGCAGCGTAATGGTTAAAATAGCAGCAAAATAAGCACAAAATAAATTATCGCCGTATTGTTTTAGATAAATTAATAAGAAGGTAATAGTATGCATTCAGCGCTCTGGATTAGTAGAACAGGCTTAAGTGCAATGGATAAGCAATTGTCTGTTGTTTCAAATAACTTGGCAAACATATCTACTGTTGGCTTTAAGAAAGATAGGGCTGTATTTGAAGATCTTTTGTACCATACGGTGAGACAACCTGGAGGATTAAGTTCTCAAAACAATGAGTTGCCGTCGGGTTTGCAGATTGGGTCAGGTGTGCGAGTCACAGCGACGCAGAAAGATTTTTCAGAAGGTGACTATAATGTGACTGATCGTCAGCTTGATGTTGCAATTCAAGGTGACGGCTTTTTTCAAGTTTTGCAACCTGACGGAACTGTTGGTTATACAAGAGATGGTAGTTTTCAGTTAAACAGTGATGGGCAAATTGTTACTCCGAATGGTTTACTGCTTGAGCCTGCTGTGACGATTGATCCAGACGTAGTTGAGATTACTATAGGTGATGATGGCGTTGTTTCGGTGTTAAGAGCGGGTCAAACTGATACGGAAGAAGTTGGAGCGATAAATATTGCAGGCTTTATCAATTCATCGGGCCTTACTGCTATTGGTCAAAACTTATTTACCGAAACCAATGCCAGTGGTGCGCCGATTGTTGGTGTTCCTGGAGAGGATTCATTGGGGGGGCTGCGACAAGGGATGTTGGAAGCATCTAACGTGAATTCTGTTGAAGAACTGGTTAATTTGATAACAACTCAAAGAGCGTACGAAATGAATTCTAAAGTAATTTCGACGGCAGACTCTATGCTTGGTTTTGTTACTCAGCAGCTCTAAGGTGAGATTAGGTGGTATTATGAAACTGTTTACGTTAACTGTTTTTATGGTGTTTTTAGTTGGTTGTGCTGTCGTAGAACCCACCCCAACATCAGATGATCCATTTTATGCGCCAGTTATTCAGGAGCGTATTCAGGCGAATAATAGGGCGGATGGTAGTATTTATCAGGCTGGGATGGGGGACATCTTTTTTGGTGATAAAAAAGCAAGGCAAATTGGTGATATTCTTACTGTTAATTTGAGTGAAAGTACTCGATCAACCAAATCGAATGCGTCCAGTTTATCTAAATCGTCTTCTTCTACTATTACGAATCCAACCTTATTAGGGGTTCCTATCGGTCTGGATACAAACTTACCTAGTACCTCTACAGATTTTTCTGGTAGCGCGGATGCGAACCAAAGCAACAGTTTGTCAGGAAGTATTACGGTTACTGTTTACAATATTTATCCAAATGGGTTGCTTGCTGTTCGTGGTGAGAAATGGATTACACTTAATCGGGGTCAAGAATATATAAGGGTCTCTGGGTTGGTTAGAGATGCTGATATTGGTGCTGATAATACAATCAGCTCAACTCGCTTGGCGGATGCAAGGATTGCTTACTCCGGTACGGGTGAGCTTGCTGAAGGAAGCAAACAGGGGTGGTTAAGTCGGTTTGTTAATTCAAGCTGGATGCCGTTCTAACGAAATCTACTTAGGCTGATGTTATGAGATCGTTATTTATTTTTCTATTGTTGATTGTTTCTAGCTTTTCTTATGCAGAAAGATTAAAAGACATCACTTCTGTGGAAGGAGTTCGTGATAATAAATTGTTTGGATATGGTTTGGTTATTGGGTTAAACGGCACTGGAGACAGCACTGCGTTCACTGAGCAGAGTTTTGCCAGTATGTTGTCCCAATTTGGTATTACTTTGCCGGAAGGAGTGTCAACAGATTCAGATAATGTGGCTGCGGTTTCTTTAACTGCAACATTGCCTGCTTTTTCAAAACCGGGGCAGAATATTGATGTGACGGCATCTTCTATAGGCAATTCGAGCAGTTTAAGGGGGGGCACATTGTTGTTGTCTACTCTGAAAGGGGCTGATGGTGAGGTTTATGCTATTGCTCAGGGCAACTTAGTTGTTGGTGGGTTGGGTGTGCAAGGTGCGGATGGTTCTAGGCTATCAGTTAATATACCTACAGTAGGTCGTATTCCAAATGGCGCCTCGGTTGAAAGAGTTGTGCCAAGTAGCTTTAATCGTGGTGATACGTTGACTTTTAATTTGCATCGACCTGATTTTACGACAGCCAAGCATGTGACGGATCGCATTAATAACTTACTAGGGCCGAGTGTTGCTCAAACGTTAGATGCTACGTCTATACGTGTCTCTGCCCCGAGAGACCCTAGCCAACGAGTGGCTTTCTTATCAATTTTAGAAAACTTAGAAGTCGAGCTTGGAAAAGAGCGAGCTAAAATTGTGATTAACTCTCGTACGGGAACCATTATAATTGGTCAAAATGTAACAGTAACCCCAGCAGCCGTGACTCACGGTAGTCTTACGGTAACAATTAAAGAGAATCCAGAAATCGGTCAACCCAACGCATTGGCTGGAGGGGAGACGATTCTTGCTCCAAGAACCGAAATCACGGTTGATGAAGACAGTGGTCATATGTTTCTATTTGACCCAGGTGCTTCTCTCAATGACATTGTAAGGGCGGTTAATCAAGTGGGTGCGGCCCCTGGTGATGTAATGGCGATACTTGAAGGGTTAAAGCAAGCGGGTGCATTGAATGCTGATTTGGTTGTAATATGATGTTTGTTTAACTGAGTTGGATGCATAATATTTAGGTGGTGAGAAGTTATGAATAAAATTAATTCAAATGATTTTTATGCTGATTTCTCTTCATTGGCAGCATTGAAAACGCAAGCTCAAAAGGACCCTGGGGCTGCGTTGAAAAAAGTTGCTCAAGAGTTTGAGTCAATTTTTATTGGGATGCTACTAAAAAACATGCGCAGTTCTAATGAGCTGATTGGTGGGAGTGATTTGTTTTCTAGTAATCAAACTCGTCAATATGAAGAAATGTTAGATTCTCAAATGGCACAATCAATGGCGAAATCTGGTGGTGTTGGGTTGGCTGATGCGTTGATTAGGCAATTTGAAGGACGTGGTACGTCTGGTATTGCTCAGTTTGATTCTTCTGGGGGAGATACGGAGTTACTGCAAAATATAGCGACTCAAGACTTGGCTAAAATCCAATTGTTGGCTCAAGAGGCGAGTCGGCGTTTATTGGACAAGTCTGAGCGCATCGAGGCAGAGAGTGTTTCAAATAACCAACCTATAGGGAATGTCGCTGCGAATAGCTCTGCTCAATACGCTCCTGTTCCTGTAAAAAATGTGATATTTGAGTCACCCGAAGCGTTTGTTGAGCAGCTGTGGCCATTGGCAAAGCAAGCTGGAGAACAGCTTGGGGTCAATCCTAAAGCGATTTTAGCTCAGACGGCTTTGGAGACAGGGTGGGGGAAATTCCCTATTGCTAAGGCGGATGGAACGGCAAGTTTTAATATGTTTGGTATAAAAGCGGACTCACGTTGGGGAGGAGAGAGGGCTGTTGTTACAACGCTTGAATACGATAATGGTGTGGCTAAAAAGCAAAAAGCCCCTTTCAGAGCGTATGAATCCTTTGCGGAAAGCTTTAATGATTATGCTAATTTTCTTCAAACCAGTGAGCGGTATAAAGATGCCTTATTAGTTGGCGATAATGCGGCAATGTTTGCCGCTTATCTTCAAAAAGGTGGGTATGCCACCGATCCTAATTACAGTCAGAAAATAGACAGTATCCTTTCTAGTAAATGGTTTGAAACACTTCTTTAATCTGATTTAGTACTTTTCATAAATTGGTCAAGTTTTTGCATGCCTAACCGATAGACTTAATATCCTTGCTAACCTATTAGCATAAAAAAATTGAAGTGAAATCGAGGTGAGTCGTTATGAGTGCAAGCTTATATTCAATTGGATTGTCCGGTATTCAAGCCAGTAGTGCCCTTATTACTACAACTGGGCAGAATACAGCGAACGTTAATACGGCTGGGTTTAATCGACAAACTACGATTCTTACTTCCACGCTAAATGGCGGTGTTGCGATTCGTGATACTGATCGTGTAGTTGATCAATTCTTAAATCAGCAGGTTCGGGCGGATACATCTGCCAATAATTATTATGAAAAATATCATCAGTTGGCGACAACGGCTGATGAAATTGTCGGTGATCAGTCTGTTTCTTTAAATACTTACCTTGATAATATGTTCTCTGCGCTTCAAGCGGCAAACGCAGAGCCGACCAATTTGGCAACGAGAGATATCGTTCATACGAATATAACCAATATGGTGAGCCAGTTTAATGAGTTGGCTGGTTTTGTGGATAGTCAAAGTGATCTAGTGGATGGTCAACTCGGCACAGTGATTAATGAAATCAATGAAATAGCAGGTCAAATCGCTAATTTGAATGAAAAGATCTCAGTTCAAGAAGCTGTCGGTGGTCGTGTTGCTAATGAATTGAGAGATCAGCAAGAAGAATTGGCAAGAGGCATTAGTGAGATGATCGATGTGAAATTATCGTATGACTCTAATGGTCTAATGGAGCTTCAATTAAAAAATGGCCAGCCATTAGTTTTACAGGATGATGCGAAAGAGTTGATACTGTCTCCTAATGAGCAAAATCCTTCAGAGTTTGATCTGAAATTAGATTTTGGTCGTTATGAGATAGGCTTGAATAACGAGTCTCTGGGTGGACAGTTAGGCGCTTTAATGGACTATCGCAATGATATGCTAACGGAAATGGATCGACGCTTGGGGCAGCAGGCCATCGTTCTTGCTGATAGCATGAATTCTCAAAATGCATTAGGCCTAGATTATAACGGTGAGTATGGTAAAGATTTGCTTTCTTTAACATCGATACAGATCAATCAAAGCTCTGAAAATTCAAGCTTATTCCATGATGTTAATATTCGCCCTGAGACTGGAAAATCTCATGAAATAACGACAGATACTTACAGTTTAACAATGAGATCGGCAACCACATTTGATGTAACAGGTTTTGATTCTAATGGTAATGCAAACGGTGTTCTCGTTAGTGTTGATTTAAGCACGGCGGTTCCATCTGCCGATGGTTATGTGTCAATACCTGGTCTCGGCATTGAAGTTAGGCTACAAGAAGATCCAAATGTAACCTTTGCTAACGGCGATTTTTATCAGTTTACTCCCACTGATGGTGCCGCAGGAGGTATCTCTGTTGCTGCAAGTACGGGTGAACAACTGGCATTAAATGCACCGATTATTGTTTCAAGTGCGCTAACAAATATCTCGAACGCAGAGATTAGTCTGTCAGATATTACTGATGTCGATTTTGCAACCTCTGGTTTTGTTGCTGGTGGTGGTCTGGATGCAGCGGCACCGCAATCAATTCGATTTACGTTAGCAGATGAGTATGAAGTGATTGATGGTGGCGGGAATGTTTTGGCGACTGTATCTAATATCACTGACTATAATAATTTACTTGAGCAGGCTGGGTTGAACTCTGCTGGATACGATGTGTCTGTTTCGTCTATACCTACTCCTGGTGATTCTTTTGATATGTCGTTTAATTCTTCTGGATCAGGGGATAATTTTAATGGATTAAAATTGGCGGACCTACAAAATCAGAATTTGGTTGAAGGCGGAAGGTCTTATACTCAAAGTTATACGGCGATGGTGACTAACATTGGTAGCCAAACCCATTCATTGAAATTGAATATGGATTCCAGTGATACCGTTTTGCAACAGAGCTTAAATAGAAGGGATGAGATCTCTGCGGTGAGTATGGATGAAGAGGCTGTTAAGTTGGTCAGGTTTCAACAATCTTATTCCGCTTCAGCGCAAGTTATCACAGCGGCCAGAGACACGTTTCAAACATTATTAAGCGCAGTGAGGTAGATCATGAGAATTACCAATAATTTTATTTATCGTCAGTCTATTGAAGGTTTAACGAAAGCCAATGAGCGATATTTGGATGTGAATCGTAAGATCATAGAGCAATCGGAAATTGTTAAACCCAGTGATGATCCTGTTGGAGCAGGTCAGCTGCTGCAGTATGAAGCAAGCAACTTATTGATAGAACAATACTCGGAGAATGCGACATTCGCAAAAAATAGGTTAGGATATCAAGACGCTTCATTGGCGAGTTTAAGAAATATTTTAGACGCAATGGATATACTTAGAATTGAAGCGGAAAACTCGGCTTTTGATCAGAGTGATTTAAATTCAATTGCCTCTGAACTGGAGTCTCTGGTTTTATCATCAGCTGATTTGATGAATTCAAAAGGATCTGATGGTAAATACGTCTTTGCTGGCTTTGACTCTGATAACCCTCCTTTTCAAAAGCAAACAGACGGCTCTTATGTTTTTAGAGGGGATGAGGGTAAGGTGCAGTCTCAGCTGTCAGAAACGGTAACCATTAATGTGTCTAACTCTGGTAAAGAGCTTTTTGAATCTGCAAAAGTACGTAATGACTTTGCTGGTACTGTAACCGCTGGCCCAGCGACTTTAGGTGGGGTCAGAGTCGGTGATCAAGGTGCTTTTGATGTTTTTGTAGCTGATAATTATGATGCGATTACGCCTGCAAATAATCAATACACATTAACCACTGCTGTGGGGGCACCTGATACTTTTTCCGTTGTAGATTCTGGTGGTGGGGTGGTGGCTTCTGGGAATTATGTTTCTGGCCAAGCAATGAAGTTTCTTGGGATGGAAGTTTCGTTGAATGGTGCTGCTGGTAGTACGGTCGCTTTAGATATTAATCCTCCTGCCCGAGATAATATTCTAAATCAAATGAGCTCTTTCATTAATACATTAAGGGATGACTCTTTGACATTAAAAGATAAAGAGTTTGCCTTTAGGGATGCTTTTGTCAGTATTCGTAATACCCGAGAGGCAATAGGGATTGGTAGGTCGGCAATAGGGGCTGGATTGGATACGATTTCTCAAGTTGAAAATTACAGCTCCAGTTCAAAAATAACTAATCAGTCAGCCCAAAATGCGATTTCAGGTTTGGATTTGCCTGCTGCATCTGCCGAATTGGCTCTAGCGCAGCAGGCGATAGATGCGTCACAGCTTTTATTTACCAGAGTCACTAATCTTTCATTGTTTAATGCGCTGTAGGTATTTAAATGTCATTGTTTAAAGCGGATCTGTGTTTTGGTGTCGATATTTCCTTCGATTATTTCGATGTAGATTTACTTTTGGATGCTTTGCAAATCGGCTCTGAAATTAAGCGTAGCAAAAGAATAGTACAGTTGGTTAAGGAGCACGGGAAGCGACACCGAATTATTCAGATTGCAAAGCGTCAAATGGCGTTGGACATTGTTAAAACTGCTTTAGACAAAGGTGTTATGCCTTATGATTCTTACTTCCATGAAAAAACAACTTTATCTTCTGTGGCGGATCGTTTATACGATGCTGAAGAGAGGCTTTTACAAATTTGTCTTTCAATTGCTTTAGGTAAATCTGTTAAAGGACTTCGTAAGCTAGGGGATGGGTATGGTACAAAAGAATTAAGAGTTCTTTCAAATCAAGGTAGAAGCTTATTTCGTTATTTTCGCTCACTTCTAAATGATCATACTCGTAGCGTTATTTTATCGTTTAAGGAGGAGGCGGCAGATGATGGAAAAGACAAAAAAGAAGTAGCATCTCGTTCTGCAGCGTCTGATCTAAAAAATGAAACTCTTCCTGAGTCTCAAATTGAAGAACTTCCTAAGAAAAAAACTGAAATTAAATCTAGAATTAAGCCTACTGAGTTTATTGATGAGGTTGTGAGGGCTAACTTGTTATTACTTGAAGGTCAAGATTTACTGACTGAACAGGTAAAGAATATGAAAGTCGGTGCTCCTTTTGATGTGACTGCATTGCAAAAGTATTGCAATCAATTGATTAGATCCTATGATAGGAACCCTTTTGCTTTGCTTGCATTACGCCATGCTAAAGAGAGTGAGTCTTATTTATTGCAACACCTTTTAAGCTCTGCAGTTCTGGGTGTTCATTTTGCTCGTGTAATTGGTTTGTCTGACTCTTATGTTTCTGCCATCGCATTGGGTGGTTTGTTGTTTGATATTGGGCGCTTCCGATTACCAGATGCTTTGTCTTCTAAATCAAGTAAGTTGACTCAAATAGAGTCAGATCTATTTCGTAAGCATATTGATTTTGCTCTTAGTGCGGTAAAAAACTCTGATGGATTGGTGAAATTAATCTACCAAATGATTAGTGATCATCATGAAAGAATTGATGGAACAGGTTACCCTGTAGGAAAGCAAGATGACGAAATCTCTATTTATGGCAAAATGGCAGCAATTATTGATGCTTACGACGCAATGACATCAGAGCAGCAGCATAAAGTTTCTATGGGGCCGGTTAAAGCATGTGAGCGCTTGATTAAAGAAGCTGGTTTGGCTTTCGATAAAAAATTAGTCGAAAAATTTGTTCAAAGTATGGGGGAATACCCTGTCGGATCATGTGTTTCATTATCTAATGGTCGAATCGGTTTTGTAATTAGCTTAAATAAGCTCAATCAACCTTCGTTAATTAGACAGGTGTTTAGTGTTGCTCAGAATGCTTTTATTCCTGTAGTCGATATATCTGTGGACAGCTCCAGTTCAAAGCGTAGTGATGTAAAGATTGTTTCAGAAGTAAACCCACAGCTTCATGGCATTCAATTTATTAACCATTTATTTTGATTACTTTTCATGAATGCCTTCTTTTCTCTGAGTGTTTCCATGTAAAAATTATAATGCACTCCAAATAGACTTAACGAGTTCAACTTAGCCTTAAATGTTTTTCTTATTTTAGCTGCCGCGTTTTGACAAGAGGATAGTGACTGACTAGTAGCTAAAGAGGAGTGTTTAATTGCATAAGAGGAAGGCGCCTTTGTCTAATGGGGTATTTACAAAGGCGCCAAAAAAAGGATGATTAAAGCGGAGGCATTAAAAATCCTGTATGCATTCTATTTTATATATAAATACATACCAACTATATAAAGCATGAAACATGCCAATACTAATGAATATGCTAATAAGTAATTATTGCGGTTGTTTTTTTGTTTTTTTTGGGTATTTAGAGAGGGTTCAACATTATCTTTGTCTGATATCTACTGTTCACAACGAGTTTTTATCTGAATTGTATCGGGTAGGGTGTGAGGTAACTAGATGTCGTCGTTTAGCTCTGCTTTACTTTGGTTGGAGGGAGGCATTTTTTTGCCGCATCTATGGTTTTTTTTTGCTTGATTGGGCAAAAAATACCAAGTTTAATTAAAGTTTCGTTTTCGATTGGCGATAAGCTTGTATAGAGAAATCTAGGGTTAGAGACCTCGAAGGGAATGTTACTGGGTAGGGGTATCCCGTAGCCGTTCCTAACAGTTAGGTAAAGAGGAGGCTGTGTACAGAATATTGGAAGACTAATGCAGGTAGTATTTGATGTGCTCAATTTCAGAAGTGAGTTATTGAAAAAGATGAGTTAAGCTATTCTAAGTTAGATGTATTAGTTTCCTTATGCGACATTTTAGTTACTAGATTAATATAATTCAAGATTGTTACTTTTGTTGATCGTCTTGAAAATTGTTAGAAATTTTGGAGGGGGTATGAAAAGTATTGATGGTATTAGTGATCTAGGTGTTTTAAAAACACCGATCGACTCAAAAAAGAACGTCGAAGAGTTGGTTCAAAAAGAAGTCAAAGGTATTGAATCGGGTTCTGAAAAAATAATCATGGAGGAAAAAAAAGAAAATCAAGATGAGGTCATTAAAGAGCTTAAACAAAATTTGACTCGCTTGAATCAATATATACCGGTTACTTCTACAAATTTAGTGTTTGAATTTGATGAGCGTGACTCATCTCCTTTTATCAAAGTGTTTGATAAAGAAAGTAATGAACTCATCAGGGAAATACCCTCAAAAGAATTCCGTGAAATAGCTAAAGCTTTAGGAGAATTCGCTGAAAAGCTTGAAGGTAAAGGTGTCTTGCTTGACGAAAAAGTTTAAGTTTTTGATATGGTACCCGATTTTCATTATGGGTGAATTAAAGGTTATGAATCAAATATTGAGAGTGAATTGATTGTAATATATAAATAGTTTTTTAACTTTAGACTTCTCTAACAGAAGTATATTGGCCTTATAAAAACTATCTTGAGTGTTTTTATGAGTGCTTTTAGTTTTTGAAAATGAGTTTATTTTTCATTCTGATGTGGAATTTTCTTGAATAACGGATATAGTCAATAGGTTTAGTTATGTACAATCCCAAAGTTAAAAATTATCAAAAAGAAGCGCTGAAAATGAGAATAGCGGGGGCAGACCGTTATGAAGTTATTCAGATATTAATGGAGGGAGCCATAGAGAAAATGGTTATGGCTAAAGTGACGATAGAAAGTAAAAATGCTGAAGCAAAAAGTGATTTTCTATCTAAGGCATCCGGGATTCTGATTGGGTTACGAGAAAGTTTAGATTTTGATATCGGAGGTGAAATTGCTGACAACCTATATGCTTTATATACTTATATGGTGGATCGCTTAATTGAAGCCAATTTGAAAAATGATATGGCGATTGTAGATGAAGTTATTAATCTTATGAAGGAAATTAAGTCTGCTTGGGATGAGATTCCTCATGCAGTTCGTGAAAAAACATTGAATGAAAACGGCATCGATTCAAATGCTAATTGATTACATAGCAAAAATGAGCGACTTGCTAAAAGAACTAGAGCATACAATCGATGAGCATGATATTGAAAAAGCAAAGCTAGTTATATCTGAGTTTAATGTCGAAACTAAAAAAACTCTTGAGGATTCATCTAAACTAGATGAATCTCATTACAAGTCTATCCAAGCCTCTTTGGATAGACTTAACGAGTTGATTATTAAAGTGGCTGATATTCAAAAATCAAAAGGCGTTGAGTTAGGTACTATTGTAAATGTTAAGAAAAAATTAAATGTATATAAAAACAATAAATAGTCTTCTCTAGCTCAGACCTGATCTGACAGTTACCTTATTTTGAATCGGTGTCTGTCAGTTTAGATCTGGGTTAAATTCTTTTCCACCCAAATCGCTTTTTCATCAAGTAATGTATCTAGTGAGCTCCTTCTGCAACACATTTTTCCCTGATGAGCTCGGCCATTATTGTAATAGACCATCCATTCGTCCAGATCTTTTTGCAGAGCTTCTAGGCTATCGTAAGCGCCTATCCAACCCTATCTGGTCGTCCCTGAAAAATTCCCAACTGATTGATTTTTTGATATTTTTATAAGAGAGTTAATGCCTAAATCTTACTAAAAACACGCTACAAGCCCAAAAAATTGCAGAATAGGTGAGTTTTATGAAAGTAAGCGTCCAGCAAACCACACATAACAATCAAATTTCGATTCACATAAAGTGATGATTTCTTTTCCTCAAGGAGTCATCTCTCATGTTTACATCCTCCCCCCAAGTTTCTATTACCTTGATTTGTGGTCCAACCGATATGCGTAAAGCCATTAATGGCTTATGTGAGGTAGTGGCTTATGATCTGGCGTTGGAGCCTTGTTCTGAACATCTCTTTGTCTTTTGTGGCCGTACTCGCAATAAACTCAAAATTTTACAATGGTCTGCCAATGGTTTTTGGTTACATTACAAACGGCTCGAAAAAGGCACATTTAAGTGGCCGGGAATTGAAGACAATACATTATCAATTCGCATCTCTGCCCGACAGCTAAATTGGTTGTTGGAAGGTCTACCTATGGAGGTAGAAGGCGCTCATCCTGAAATAATTTATCGCTATCATGACTGTTAATCACAATGAATCTGGTATAATCCATCGCTATGAAAACGATATCAGCCCCCCTTCCAAACGATGTTAAATCACTCAAAAAACTCTTGCTTGAGCAGCAAGCGTTGTTGGATCAAAAGGTCTCTGAAATCAGTCAAAAAGACTCTGCCCTTAAACAAAAAGATTCAGAGCTTGTTCAGTGGCAATCTAAGTATCAGAACATTCTGGAACAATGGCGTTTAGCTCAGCAGCGACAGTTTGGTAACAGCTCCGAAGTCATGCCGGGTCAAGGGGATTTGTTTGATGAAACATCGGACGTTGAACCCGACTCGCAAGTGGATGATGAACAAGAAAACCGTTTGGTGGCTAAAAAGCGCATTCAACCTAAGCGTAAACCTCTGCCCAAAGATCTTCCTCGTGAGACGATCATTCTAGATATCCCAGAAGAGGAAAAAGTCTGTGATTGCTGTCAGGGTGAGTTGCATAAAATGGGTGAAGACACGTCCGAAAAGCTGGAATTTATCCCCGCTCAGCTTAAAGTCCTTGAAACGGTTCGACCTAAATACGCTTGCCGACACTGTGATCAGTCAGGTACACGCAGCGCCATTAAACAAAGA